>JBHJJC010000108.1:0-9443 GCA_050042945.1 Croceivirga sp. | reverse complement strand
TGGATTGGATGTTCTGCCGCGTATTAAAAAAAGATAAGGAATAGATTTAAATGCAATTTAAAAATTGAAATCATTGAACCATTTTAGGAAATTTTGAAAAAATTAGATTTAAAAAAAAGATAGCATGAAACAAATATTCATTTTTTTATTTATGGCAATAAGTTTAGCCATGATAGTGCAATCATGTACTCAAACATCTCAAAAACCAGATAACCAAAGAGCGTTCCCTTTCATTCTTCCCAAAGAAAAACCAAATAGGCCTTTGAGTGCTGCAATGGAAAGAAACTACACAAAATATATGGCTCCAAGACCTGAGGATAACGAACTCTACACCCAGTTTCGATATACGAAGTTAGAAGGTTTTGATTATAACAATCATGACGGAACAATTTCACGTCGTGACCCTTCCAAAGTAATTTATGAAAATGGTAAATACTACCTTTGGTATACCTATCGAAATACCCCTGTAAAACCGGTTGGCGGAAGAAACGCTCACCTAGCCAATGATACCATTCCATCTTCTGACTGGGATTTGGCCGAAATATGGTATGCCACCAGCACTGATGGTTTCACCTGGGAAGAACAGGGTGTAGCTATACCTCGTCCTCCAAAACCTGAAGTAGGATGGCGTTCTGTCACTACCACCGATATACTAATCTTTGAAGGTAAGTACTATCTCTATTATCAAGGATTTATGGAGGCAAGTGGAAAGCGTGGTGATGATTGTCCAGTAGCCGTTTCCTATTCCGACTCTCCCGATGGACCTTGGACGCCGTACCATAAGGCTGTAGTTGAAAATGGCAAAGAAGGCGAATGGGACCAATATTCAATCCACGACCCCCATCCGTTTATTTACAAAAATAAAATATACCTGTACTATAAATCTGACTTTGATGGCGACCCCAACCTGGTTAGAATGACCGGGTTGGCGATTTCTGACAATCCTTTAGGTCCCTTCAAAAAACACCCACTAAACCCTGTAATCAATTCAGGACACGAAACAGTTATGTTCCCTTTTAAAGAAGGAATGGCTGCGATGGTATTAAAGGATGGTAACGAACATTTTACCATTCAGTATGCCAAGGATGGTGTTAATTTTGAAATAGCATCAATCGTTGAAATGATGCCTGGAGCTCCTGGTCCCTTTGTCCCTGACGCCTTTGCCAATAACGGAAACGGTAGGGGCATTACCTGGGGGATTTCGCACCTTTCACCAGCATTTGACTGGGGCAGAGGAAGTATTCTTATGCGTTTCGATTGCGACTTAAGGCTCGATATTCATGATGCTGAAATGAAAAAACATGAACAATATCACTTCAATCCAGAATTCTACTATCAGAAAGGGTTAAGTAAGAAACAAAGAGAACGAATCAATACCGAAAATAACGCTCAAATTACAAATGAATGATCTTAATAGAAAATTGGAAATCGAATAGACAAAATAAAGGGATTAGTTCATGTTGAATTCACTCATATTTCAAATCATTAACAATTATCATAAAATGAAGACATTAAAGGATATTGCGGTGTTTGTAGTATTTGCAATTGCAACCGTAACACAAGCCCAAGAAATAAAACCACTTGAAGTAAAGAAGGTCATGGGTAAAGTTGCTGACTGGCAAATAGAGCATTACCAAGATTCGCCCCACCACCCGCTGGACTGGACAAAAGGTGCATTGTACGTTGGTATGGTAAAATGGGCTGCGATGGCTGATAATGATAAATATTACAACTGGCTCAAAGCAATTGGAGAAAAACATGAGTGGAAATTGCACCTTCGGAAATATCATGCGGATGATCATACCGTAGGTCAGTTGTATGCTGAGCTGTATCGAAAGTATATGGATGAAAGTATGCTTGCACCAACAAAGGAACAGTTCAATTTTATCATGCTCCATCCTGCACAAACATCTTTACAGTGGGAGTCCCCGTATCATCAATCTCGCTGGAACTGGTGCGATGCATTGTTTATGTCACCTCCGGTTTGGGCAAAGCTTTACAATATTACAGGTGAAGAAAAATATCTGGATTTTATGATGGCTGAATACAAAGCAACGACCCTTTTTTTGTTTGATAAAAAAGAGAGCCTGTATTACCGCGACGAGAGCTACATGGGTAAATTGGACAACGGCACAAAAATATTTTGGTCACGAGGCAATGGCTGGGTATTTGCAGGGCTCACCAATATAATGAATGAGCTCAGCCCCACGAGTAGGGAATACAAGTATTTCTTGAAAATCTATAAAAAAATGGCAAAAAAACTGCTTGAAATTCAAACCCCAGAAGGCCACTGGTCAATGAGTTTATTGGGACAAGAGTTTTATCCTACACCTGAAACAAGTGGCTCATCATTTTTTACATATGGTTTAGCCTGGGGCATAAACAAAAGAATTTTGGATAAAGCGACCTATGCTCCGGCAGTACAAAGGGGATGGAACGCTATGGTTGGTCATGTCACAAAAGAAGGCTTGTTAGGTTATGTTCAGCCCATTGGAGCCGCTCCCGGGAAAGCTTGGGCCGACAAAACTGAAGTTTACGGAGTTGGAGCGTTTTTAAGTGCCGGTTCAGAAGTATATAAATTGTATGGTGGAGAATGAAATATTCATCATGATGTCGAATTATTCATATCATCTTAATTGATTATCTAAATGAATTCATCTACGGTATTATGGGAAAACAACCGAGAAACCTTTCAATATTTGGACATAAATTGGAGGACTTCCAAATCTTGACGAAAGACATAGACACTGTTTTAATAAATCAACTTGAGAGCTTTGAATTAACTTTAAGAAACCCAAAAAAATTAATACGCGGATACGATAATCAAGAGGAAATCATAGGAGATAACTTTCTCGCCTTTATTTGTATGAGTCACCCCGAATTAGCTCAGTTGACATTTGAAAAGTTTGGAGAGAAAATGGAACAATCTAGAGTTATGGAGTTTGAAAAATGGGAAAAAGCCCGAAGAGAACAAAGTGAATAGCCCATTGTAGTCGGAATTTCCGTACTTCGACAAGCTCAGCACAAGCTCGGAAATTCCAGTAAGACTGGCTAACTTAGTGGCCAACCTTGAAATGTCTGTAACTAATCATGCACCAGACCGATAAACAATGATTGAAAACTTACCGAATTGGATTGAATGGCTGTTTGTTTTAACCTCAGTTTTAACAATTGGTTTATTTCACTTTGCGAATGGAAAGCCGAATCAATTGACTTTTTTAATCATCATTTGGAGCGTTGGACAATCAATTTTGGCTTACACCGGATTTTATCAAAAAACAGAAGTAATTCCACCACGATTTTTGCTTGTGCTCATTCCGATTTTGGTATTTACCATATTCGGTTTGACCAAAAAAAGGCGAAACTGGATAGTACAAAATAGACTGACTGAAGCAAGTACTTTTTTACATACAATTAGACTTCCAATTGAAATAATCCTTTATTATCTATTCTTGAATAATATGATGCCTGAACTGATGACTTTTGACGGTAGGAACTTTGATATTTTCGCAGGACTCACGGCACCAATCATAGGAATACTATGGTTGAAAAAAATTATCGGTCGAACAACGCTGATCGTCTGGAATGTTATCGGCCTTTTCTTGATTCTATTTGTATTTGCCAATGGAATTTTATCGAGTGAATTACCCATTCAAATGTTTGGATTTGAACAACCGACAACAGCACCGAATTATTTTCCCTTTGTTTTGTTGCCGGCAACAATAGTCCCGATTGTGATTTATACCCATTTAACGGACATCATAAAGCTATGGAGTAAAAACCGCTTATAACAAGGGTAAATAAAAAAGGGGTTAATCGCTAAGTCAAAGTAAAATGAATACATAAAGGTCAGTTACAATTTGAAAAGTTAGTGCTTAGGATTCGCTACCTTTCATATACAAGCATGTTGTTAGCAAACTAAATGAACCAATTATCTGACCATATAAAAAGTATAATTTCCATTTCGGATAGTCGACTGGAATTACTCTGTGATAAGTTTGATGAAAATACCTTTTCTAAAAAGGAGCACCTGTTACAAGCCAAATCCAAAACGCATGAAGTTCATTTTATCCTTTCTGGATGTGTAAGAACTTACATTTATGACCTAAATGGTGTAGAACACAACATCACATTTGCATTAGAAAACTGGTGGTTTGGAGATTTGCAAAGTTTTATCAATAAAACACCAGCCTCTTTCTATATTCAAGCTTTAGAAGAAACAACGGAATTGTCAATTTCAAGAAGGGACTGGGATAAACTGCTTAATGAAAATCCTGAGTTTGTGGTCTATACTAGAATTTTATTTCGTAATACCATGTTTTCGCATGAAAATAGAATTCTTCAAAACCTATCTTACACCGCAGGGGAACGTTATCTACATTTTTTGCAGGACTATCCTAATTTATCACAGCGCATTTCACAAAAACATATCGCAAGTTATTTGGGAATAACCCCTGAATTTTTAAGCATGCTACGAAGAAAAAAGTAACTTTTTCTTCATCTTCAAAACAGCTCATTAAATTTCTTAAACTACTTTAATTTTTTTTTGTGTTTAGCCTAAAATCTTTGTAGCACGAGCAAAGAGAGGTTAATATGAAAACAAAAAAGAGTGTCATAGTCTTACTGATTACCGTTGTTTTCCTTTTGATTTCTTTTTCAACAAAATTTCAAATTTCAAAAGAAAACAGTATGGATTCACAAATCACATTTGAAAATCTACCCCATCGAGAAGGCAATAGACCACAAACGACACCTTCGAATCCCCATCAACAATTAAACCAACAGCCGGAAGATACAAGCCATATCGAAAAACTAATGAATTGGGCTTTCACTTTTCAAGACATAACAAGGCGTTCAAGTGCCATTTCAGTGCCCGGTTCTATTGCCTTATGGATGGATGAGAGTCACGCATGTAAAAATTGTAATGCGTTTATGGTTGGAACTGAATTTGCCCATTTTCATCCGCACCCAGATTATAGTATGCATTTAGGCTTGACCAAAAAAGACGCCGAATGGGTTATCGAAAAAGGTTGGGGAGAATGGCATCCCATGATCAAAAGAGGAATTCTTCCACCAAATATGATCATGCTCTATGCACCAAGAAATAATGCTGAAATGGAGGTTTCGAAACTTGTATTAAGTCGTTCATACGACTTCGCCAAAGGAAACATCAATGATTAATCAAAAAAATACCCACGTTATGAGATCAATATTTAAGATTTGCATTGCCATTGTAATAATTACATTAAATACAAAAGCACAAGAACTTAAAGGTTCGGCATTAGTAGAAATAGAAAAAAGAACCTTAGAAGAACTTTACCAAGCAGCTTTGGAAGAAGGTGGGGAATTTGTTCTTAGAGCTGGAGGAGACAAACCAGACCAAATAGACTATTATTTGGATATGTTTAAAAAACGTTTTCCAAAGTTAAAAGTAACCCATACCGTTGATGTAAGTATCAATCACGCCCCTCGATATGACAATGCCCGCGCCTCAGGAGGGGAAACTAATATTCCTGATGTGATTCAGTTTCAAACCTTACATCGTTTCACTTACTATACCGAACAAGGATTTTTGGATTCCTATAAACCAAAAAACTGGGACAAAGTATTTCCTGATTATAAAGACCCTCACGGTCATTGGACAGGACTTTATGGCGTTACATTCAAACTATGTAAACACAGATGTAATTCCAGAGGGTGAGGCACCACGTGATGCCTTAGACTACTTGAATCCATAATTAAAAGGGAAGGTAATTTTAACTTATCCACACGATGATGATGCGGTACTATATCAATTTTGGAATTTGAAAGAAATGTACGGTTGGGAATATTTGGAAAAATTAGTTGAAACCAAACCTGTTTGGGTTAGAGGAACAGCTTGGCCTTACGAAGCAATTAACAAAGGGTGGTATGGTGCTAGCTTTACAACATTTTGGGCGTTTGAGCCCATTCCGGGATTAAATACTAAATTTCAATTTCCAGAAAAGGATTACTTTTTAACCTGGTTTCAAGCTGCGGGAATTCCGACGCAGGCCAAACACAAAGCAGCAGCAAAATTATATTTGAACTGGATGTTGTCTGAAGAATTTCAGGGAAAATGGTTGCAGTTTCCTGTAAGAAGGGATGTTGAAGCACCAGCAGATTATAAATCTGTACATCATCATAATACCTCACCAGCAGATTTTCATCGTTGGTTATTAAAACGTGATATCGTTGAACGATTTCGTATGCAAATGTTGCACTTAATAGGACCAGTCGAAGGACCAACACCGATAGCCATTGATTACACCATTAAACCGGATTAGAAAAGCCTACTGCCAACAACGTGTATAAGCGACAGCGGTTTGAGTATTAACTCGAACCGTTTTTTTGTTTTAAATAAGTATCTTTTAAATGAAAAGTAGTGGTACAAAATCCGCTACCGCTTATACTACTAACCGTTGTATGACTTTTGAATGAACGAAACTTTGAACATAGAAGAAAGGAAACCAATTTGGATTGCTTTATCCGATTTTTATCTCGATACAGAACTTCAAGCGTCCGATTTTAGGCATATTGCCTTTAAAATAATTGAAAGCCCTTATTCCTTTGAAAAAGTCAAAGAAATTAATAAGTATGAGGTTTTTCCAATCTTACAGCCAAATTTAATGAGCGTTGCCGGAGAATGGGCAGGTTTTGATGAGAAATGGTTGGTTGATAGCATTATGGAATCGCTTGCCAAAAGGAATATTGCAAAGAAAATCGGAATTGAAGGCCCCTACTTGACCTTTAAATGGATGTGCCAAGACTATTGGGAAAAATTAGAAAAAGTGTACAACGAATTAAAGTCAGAACCTGAATTTTAATTGGTTACCTACAAAGCATTTATTGAGCTATTTGAATATTTAGAAAATAAACCCGAATAACGCAATAGGCTTGAAAGAATTGATTTAGGTCATAAGAATCAATATTGACTTTCGGACTTTTAGCAGTAAAGGCGAAAAGAACAATATTGGATGAACTTTTGAATTCATCGGTTGCTTTGCTCGGTTGGCACCGCCACTTACATCCTTTTTTGATTTATGTATCTTCGATACAACATCAAAAATCATAAGGCCGCACCAGGCGTAACCGCACACTGTATTCAAGTTAAACGGAACATGAACAAAGAGAAAATTATAGAATGCTTATTTACTGAATTTTCTGATATCCGATATGTAGCATTCTATATTAGAGATGAGCTTATCTACAAGCAAAAAGAGCAAACCTTTGATAGTTCATCAGGGGAGACCGATAAATATGAGGAGTTACTGGTAAACCCTACACTGTTAAAGTTGGCAGGTCAAAGAGGAAACATCGATTGTGGAGGACTTAATTACTTGATTATTGGATATGGGAATTTCTATCAAATAGTTAAATCAATTCCAAATGGACATATCTCGATATGCATTGCACACAAATCAGACTTGAATACATTACCAGGCCATATTTTTAATTATCTGATTAAGAATTTTTCGGAACTTATGACCAACAATTAAACCTACATACAACGCAGTATATCCATTCTTGGATGGTTCTTAGCTCTTACTACGCTTCCTGTATTTGAACGTGGTAGCACATTTAAAAAAACCAAATTCTAAATGAAAAAAGTGGTAATCGTCGGAAGTTCAAGAAATGATGGAGACACCTCTAATCTGATAAGTGTACTGATTGAAAATTCTGGATGGGATGTAATTGACCTAAATGACTACAATTTCGGTTATTATGATTACCATCACGAAAACAGAAATGATGACTACCTGGGTTTGATGAGGCGAATAATAGCGCAATATGATACGCTGATTTTTGCAACGCCAGTCTATTGGTATGCAATGAGCGGAATAATGAAGGTGTTTTTCGATAGAATTACAGACTTGCTAACTATCGAAAAACGTCTTGGACGACAACTACGTGGGAAGAAAATGGCGGTGATTAGCTGTTCAATTGGAAATAATCTTGGAGAATTTTTTTGGCTACCATTTTCTGAAACCGCTAAATATCTCGGAATGGATTATCTTGGAAATGTTCATACTATAACGGGAGAAAACAACGAAAAAAAAATAGCGGCGTTTATAAAGCTAATTGATAAATAAAAACGCACTACAATAAAGTATTACCGCAATTACAGCGGATTTATTACCCTTCGATTGTGCTCAGAGCGGGCTTCAACGAGACAACCTAATTTTTAAAACAACATAGCCTAAACCCATTTTACTTTATGGATGACAGAATTGACCAACTAAATAGTTTGTACATGGATTCCGGCAATTGCCATTTATTTTGACGCCCCAGATGGGTATCATTTATGGTCATCCGTTGCCCGTTAGGATGGAAGTGCCACCACCATCTTTCCGTTTTTATGTAACTTTCAGTCAAAGCAAACCACAATACAGGGTGGTTTTGTACGCAGCCATCACAAATTGTTCGTAAAAAGACAAAGCAATTTTGCAAGAACCAATTAGACCAAATATGAGAAGGGAAGATACTGAGCCAAGTACCATAGATGTAAATCAAACGAGTTTGAAAACAAAAGATAAAACTGAAATTGACTCGTATGATACCCAAAAAGAACCCAGAAAATCTTTTGGCGTCTATTTAAAAAATCAGAATAGGCTTATTATGAACTCTATTTCCATCGCAGATAAAAAAGCGGCCATATTAATTCGAATCAACACCGCAATTATTTCAGCCCTGATTGTTTTTGAAGGCTATTTTGAAGGGAATTCTTCTTTTAGCCATCCCATTATTCCAGTGCTTATTATAGGCCTTTCCATTTCATTGATATTCGCAATTCTCGCCGCGAAGCCGTTTAGTTATACGATGTACAAGGTATTCAACAAGACTATAAAGAAAAAATATCCGAACCTAGAGGAAAACAACTTCATGCTCTTTGAAGTTCCAGAATTCGATGAATATGAATTATCCATGAAAAAAGTCTTAAAAAGTCAAAACCTACAAATCGGAAATCTTACCCGATTTAATTTTTTTATGAGTAAAAGTATTTCAAGAAATTATCTGCAACTGGAGATAGCATACACTTCCTTTCTAATCACACTCTTGGCGGTCATTATTTTATATATCAGTACAAGTTTCTTCTAAGCCCTGTGCTTAGTAATATTTGTGATATCATATCTCAGAACATCCATATCTATATCCCCCGAATGGTTATCGAAGATAACAAGGGGGATTGTTTGTGTTGAGTTACTTACGCTTAAAAGGGTACCTAATTTCATCTATCCTAGACCAAACTAAATCAGATCCTCCAAAACCTTTCCCTTTAGTATCGCTAAGTTCTTAAGAAACAGAGATGCTTCCCTTAATGGAATACGAAAAGAAATTACCAAGGCCTGGCGACACAAGAAGCATAACAGAGAAAAGTACTAAAATGATTATCAATAGCATTGTGTTTTATCCCGCTACATTTT
>JBHJJC010000107.1:0-9888 GCA_050042945.1 Croceivirga sp. | reverse complement strand
AAATCTCAAATCTTGTGAAAATGGCTGAAGACATATAGCATTTGCGCTAATGAAGTATCTCAGGAGCTAACTGGAACATTAAAATTCGTATTTCTCACTCGTTTTTTTCCAAGGTGGCCTTTAGGGCAAAACAAAGCTACTTGTTTTGATTGTTTTGGGTAATTAACTTTTTATTCAAGTTCAATAGAATTAAGTCACGCCTGCCTTATACTATTTATTCCCAATTAGAGCTAGATATACTTAAAAAATAGTTGATTGGTGAATTTTGATAGCTAGACGAATTGTAAAAAGACTGTTTTATCAAACTATTTGATTAAGGCCTAAAGGTTTTGGTGTCCCATTGCCTATCTTTTTTAATAGTACCAAGAATTGACCTTTTACGGAACGCCTCATAAAGCGCAAAACCCAATAAGAGTAACATTTACCTTAAATGAATAGAATAAGGGTAATTTTATAAACTATTTACCCGAGTTCAAATCAATACGGGTTGGGAAGGAGAAATTGTACCTCAATTTTCAATTGATGGAAATATTGGAAAAGTAGGTAAGTAAAACATATATTTGCGCCATCAATACTATTTGATAGCAGATACAAGCAGATAAGTTCATTTGAATAATCATTTTAAACAGGTGCGCACTTCGGTGTGCACCAAGAAGCTATTAAAATTTCTGATTGTCAAGCGCTTACAACTGATAGAGTTTCTAAATCTCAAATCTTGTGAAAATGGCTGAAGACATATAGCATTTGCGCTAATGAAGTATCTCAGGAGCTAACTGGAACATTAAAATTCGTATTTCTCACTCGTTTTTTTCCAAGGTGGCCATTAGGGCAAAACAAAGCTGGTCTATGTTCCCTTTTTGTGGATGGAAAGTCGATACATTAGAGAGGACTATTACCGCTTGACGTTTATTTAAATCAAGAGCCATGGATGACGAATAGCCTCCAGTACCGCCATTGTGCCAAATTAGCTCCCCGTTGTTTTTGTCTAAAATATGCCATCCCAGCCCTACCCTGAATTGATCATTGGCATTGAAGGTAGGCTGTTGTGTGAGGGCAAGGGTTTTGTCATTGGCATTGAACTGGGCATTGGCAAACTTTACGAGGTCTTCTACTGATGAGATGGCGGCAGCGGCCGGTGCAATGGCCAGAAAATCCCAATTGGATATTTCCTTTCCTTCAGGATTTAGACCGGGAACTATTTTACCATTGATCTTGGCGCTATCCGTTGTGGAGTTTGACATTCCATATTCTTTGAAAATCTTATCATGGAGCAATTCTTCAAAGGTAGATGCTGTAATTTCCGTCATTACAAAGCCCAATAAGGATGCCCCCAAATTTGAATATGCATAATCTTTACCTGGTCGGCTTTTTAGTTCAAGGTTATCCGTCAAGTATTTCTTCAGTTTATTTTGGTCATAAGTTTTATAGGGATTCTCTGGATATTCGTAAAGGTCCAGATTCGAGGGTGTCCACGGAAGTCCGGAGGTATGATTTGCCAATTGCCCAAAAGTGATTTCTTCGTCGGTCCTCAGATCAAAGTCCAAATATTTTTGGATGGGGTCCTTCAGCTTGATTTTTTCCTCTACAACCAAGGAAGCAAGTATGGTCGCGGTGAATACCTTTGTTATGGAACCAACCTCAAAAAGATGCTTGCTGTTGTCAACGTGCTCAATAGTGTCATTTTCCCATCTTCCACCATAATATTTTGTGCCATCTCCATTGATAACGGCAATTGAGAACGCTGTACTATTTGGAAAGGCCTTGATATTATCATAGACCAATTTAACCTGCTCAGTGGAGAACGACTTTTCCATTTTATTGTCCTGAGAGGGTTTCTCCGTTCCGTTCTTGCAACTGAAGGCAAGAAGCACAAAAAGAAAGAGGAAACAGTTTCTCGGTGTAAAACAGGGGAACATTGTAAGTAAAAATTTATTGAAGTGAAATTCCTTCCAAGTTCTCCAGTTTGGCGATACACCCCCAATTGTATTTCTGGCGATTATCTCCAGAGAGCACGAAAGACAACCTATTTACGCCTTTGCGCAATTTCAATGTAGTTTGTTCATCTTGCACGAACACCCTTCCTTCGGTACCCTTGTCAGGTGGAGGGCGAAAGTCCATTCCCCCATCGAACAGTATTTTGGAGTTCAATAAAATGACCAAATGATCGGCGTAATCAAAATTAAGTTTGACCTCTTTCTCTGCATCTGATATTATTTTAGTGGTGAGTACAATGGTGTTATCCATGTCATCGTAGAAACGACTGATATTTACAAGTCCATCTTTATCGGCATTAATTTCTTTGAATTTGTCCCTGTGCTTTAGCAATGAATCTGCTTGCTGCAGAAAATTGACGGAGTCTTTGGCAAACATCTCAGATAGGTACCACTTCGTAATATAGTTTGGGGCCATTTGTGCTACGTCATGATCAGAGCTTTTAGTATCGCCACTTTCGATTTCGGAAATGGAAAAGTCACTGAAATAGACTTCACCAAAACTACTGTACAGACTGATTCCACCCGCTCGGGCCTCGTGCTTTAGGTCGTCGACAACAAGAGTAGGTGTATCCATATCGTCTACGTAAACAGTCATCTTGTTTCCCAATACCTCTGCCTTCACATGTACCCAAGTACGGATATCCAAAAAGGCGATGCCATCTTCCCGTTTTTCAAAAAGCAGGGCCTCGCTGCTCTTCGGGTCGTAGATATAGGCCGGACTTGCATCAGGGATATCCACAAAAGATTCTTCTGAAAATTCAACTCCTTTATTTCTAAGGGCCGACAAAAGGCTATTACTGGCCTTCCCGTTTACCTATTGATCCTCCAGCGAAAGTGGTTTTGTCGCCACCTCCCTTCTTGGATATGTCGCCTTTCCTTCGTACTGAGGATAATTGTACAATTGCCATGGCAGGTTTCCGTTATGAATCGGAGTGTACTGTAGCGCGTCCCTATTTCCGCTCATAAACATCCGGAGGTAAAGATATTCATAGTTCTTTGGGTCCTGTACCCTAAAGCCAACTCCTGGCACCTGGCCATTGCAATGGAATTCCACTGCAAAGTCTTTGAAATCCGGTGCTTTCAGAAAGGCCTTTTGACCTGGTTCAAGCAATATGGCGTGCCTTCCTTGGTGGTCCACAATTTTCAAGGAATCCACTGAACCATCAGGGTTTTCAATCTTCCAGTGACTGTCGTTAAAGGCATATTTTTGGACAGGATTGTTTTCTTTGTTCTGACGATTACAGGATACCAATGAGATACCTACAAAACATATTAGAAAGTTATAAATGTTGATTTTCATAATAGAATATTAACTTTATGGTATGGATATTTAAAAGCCAAAATAATATTACCGACCTAGATTTTATTTGGGTATTTCATTCATCTTTGTTCAAGTTCGTTCATGGTTGAAAAAGGCCTATAAATGGAAAAGTGTACCGAACATATTGAATATTGTTTTAAGCTAGTGGAGCGAAAGTTCGGCAGGGGGCCCTCAAGTGTGTGGGACACCCATGATTTTAATGACCTCAGTAGGCATATCCGTGAAGAGACCGGTACACTGTTAAGCGTTTCCACACTAAAAAGGCTTAGTGGAAAGGTCAGTTATGCATCCCAGCCCAACAAAGCCACTTTGAATGTCTTGGCGGAATATATCGGTTATAAAAACTGGATTTCCTTTACCAATACAGAAACCGCGCAGGTCTTGAAAAGACGTAATTGGGGCATAACGAAGATACCAACAACCTATGCCATTCTTATTTTGTTGCTCGTACTAGCGTTCGTATCGGCTGCGTATCTATCCATCAATCTTGGCGGGACCACTTATGATTCTGACAATTTTGTCTTCAATGGCGAATCGGTTTCCAACGGACTTCCCAACTCGGTTGTTTTTAATTATGATGCCACGGCCGCAGACGATCAGTCAAAAATCGAGATACAACAAGACTGGGATGAAAGCAAGAGGGTAATCGTCAACAAAAATGACAGTGTATCCACTAGTATCTACTACAGGCCTGGATTTTTCAAATCAAAATTGGTGGTGGACGGAAATATCGTTAAGGAAAAGGACATCCTAATTCCGACCAATGATTGGGTTGGAGTCATCGAAACGGATTCCATTCCCATTTATTTGGATATGGAAGATTACCAATCTGAAAACCGTCTATCAATAAAGGCTGGGTCATTGGAAAAATATGGCGTTGACCCAAGGGCGGCCCGAACTCCTGTCGGGTTTTATCAGATGAAGGATTTTGGAGAACTCTACACTTCCAATTTTGAAATGTCAGCTTTGGTCCGAAATGATTTTAGGTCCGGGAAAAGTATCTGCCAATCAGCACAGTTGGTAATTGTCCACGAGGACGGCCCAATTAGTATTATGCTCACGGACAAAGGATGTATCTCCGATATCATGCTCCACGCATTCGGCAAGACAATTGACGGAAAAAAGACCGATCTTTCAGGCTTTGGGGTGGATTTTAAGAACTTTGTGGAGTTGAAATGCGTGTCAAAAAATGGACAACTCGAAATATTGCTTTACAACCAACCCGTATTTTCTTTTAATATTCCCAACAAACCCAAAAAAATTCTTGGCTGTAGTATTCATTTTGAGGGAGCTGGAACGATTCAAAATTTGGAGTTCAAAAATGAGCATGGAATGGTTTATTCCTATGGTTTTTGAAACCATAAAATCACATCAATTCGCTAAATACCAAAAAAGATTTGAATAATATCTAGGCCCTTTTAATCAACTAATTAAAAAGTGAAAATGGGGGTAATACTTCATTCTAATTCACCTTGTAGAATCCAAATTAGATTGTTTTTAAGATCCCATTAGGCTTCAAATCCTATACAACCGCACACACGCTTTCTCTATTTCATACTTATCCATCTGATATGAATTTCACACACTAGACATAATGTATCCCCTTTATGACATGCAGGTCATCTAAGATGCGGTTTTTAAGAAGTGTTATTTTAGGAAATTAAGGATACCTCATAAAAGTTTTATTAATACCCTCAAAATGTTTCAACCCCAGTAATCCCGATAAACCCTACTAAGAAGAGCATGTCTGAATTCGTAATCAATGTCTGAAATCTTAAACGGCTCAAGGTAATATTGGTGGTGATATAGCACATATATTTGCGGCATAACGCATTAAACTAGTAAGTTTTGAGGTTGGCACAAAAACTGATTAACAATGGTACGAAACAGGTAAGCCATGAAACAGAGATCAAACGGATAAGGGTACTTAACTTAACCGCAGGCATTGCACTTTTTCATGCCATTTTCTTCCTGATTTTTGATTTTGTTACTGATAAGAATAGTACGGAGAAATTGATAGCCCTTTCTTTAGAGATACTTTTCTTTTTATCCATTATTTGGTTACAAAAAAGAGGATGGTTCAAAGGAGCACGCCTATCTTTCATTATTGTAGTTTTCTTGCTATTGCTATATCATTGCAACGTAGCATTCAGGGGATACTATGGAGAATACCAGTATTTTGTGATTCCACTTTTTTCCCTCTTTTTATTCGATAAATACTACCTGCATTATACCCTATTAATTCTATCTATTACAGCGTTTTACGTACCTAACTGGTATTTTAATATTTATCCTGAAAAATACTTTGGTTATTTGAATGCACTGCTACTTTTTGTGGGCATCTTCCTCATTATGGATTTTTTCAAAAGAAATAGTGAACGAAACGAAAGAGCCCTAGAGAAGCAACTGATTGAAAATACCGCCCTTCAAAAAACCCTTGACGAGCAAAATAAACAACTAAAATCGCTAAACGCTTTTCAAAACCATTTTTTCGTGAACATTGCACACGAAATGAATACGCCCGTTACCCTTTTAAAGGGACAAACCCATCAATTAATGAAGGAATCCACGAATGCGCACCTTAATGAAACCATCAACAAAATTCGACTACAAGTAGATAAGCTAGCATTATTGACCTCTAGCATCATGGATATTGCTAAAATAGATTCTGAGACCTTGGTTCTGAACCAAAAAATACTCTCAATGAATAAACTGGCTCAAAGTGTCTTTTTGGAGTTCCAACCCATATATGAAAAAAAGGGGGTATCCCTCTATTTAAACTTACATGAAAATGACTGTCATGCGAAAGGAGACGGGGTATACTTGGAACGGGTCTTGGGCAATTTAATATCAAACGCGTTCAAATTCTCCACTCAAGGTGACCAGGTTCGCCTTGGTGTCAAAACAAAGAATAATCAAATTGAAATATCTGTTTCGGATACGGCCATTGGGGTACCTGAAGGGGATTTAGAATTGATATTCGAACGGTTTTATCAATCTCCGAATGACATTAACCGTTCAAGCGGAAGTGGCATTGGTTTGGCTTTTGCCAAAGAAATTATAGAACGTCATGGGGGTGCCATCTTTGCCGAGAATAATACTGAAGGTGGACTTACGGTAAGTATTCACTTGGATTTGACCAGACCTACTGACGTGCCAAGTATCAACGAAGATAAAGCCGTGAAAGTGTCACCATTACCTGGAAAGAGAATTCTTGTCGTAGACGACAATCTGGAAATGCGGGAATACTTGACTGGCATTCTTCATGAATACGAAACCTTGACCGCTGAAAATGGTATCGAAGCCCTTGAAATCATTACAAAAGAAAATATCGATGGTATTGTCACTGACTACATGATGCCCATGATGGATGGCAAACAATTGGTTGTTGAGTTAAAAAAGAAAAAGTTTCAAATTCCCATCATCGTGATTACGGCACGAGCGGATTTAAGCAGTAAACTTGACATGTTGACCCTTGGGGTAGATGACTATCTCAATAAACCCTTTGTAGAGGAAGAACTATTGCTTCGATTACGGAATATTTTGATACACAATACAGCGCGTAAGGCTGAAAGGAACTTAGAAGACCCCATCAATAACGGCGTAGTTTTCAAAACAGATATCGTTTCAAGATGTATTGACCTCATCTCTGCCAACATTTCCAATGCCTATTACGGTGTTGCCCAACTATCTGAAGACATGAAAATTTCTGAGCGGACGCTCTATCGGGCACTAAAAAAGGAAACGGGTTTGACTCCCAATCAATTCATTCGAGAACTAAAATTGTCTGAGGTTCGAAAACATGTCGAATCGGGCGGAGCGACCACACTGAATGAACTGGCACTCTTAGTAGGGCTTACCAACGGCACCTATTTGAACCAGTTGTACAAAGAACGATTCGGTAGATTTATCACCTTAGGCTAGTATGTAAAAACATTGGTTGTCTGATTTCATAACTGTATTGACCGAAATCATCACATGCTATTTAAAATATTTTAAAAATCTGATTATTAGATATTTAAATTCAACTTATTGCTGATTTTCGCTTGGCAGAAATCGTAATCCATATTGACCGAAATGTGATGCTACTTCGCGAAATTTAGAACATTTGGCCCCGTGATTTTGTCGAAATTTTTTAATGAAATACCATTTTCAAAATGGTCAGTTTCAAAATATAAATAATCGATAAAATAACCTTAATGAGAAAGAAATCAATTCTGCACGAGCATGCGTTATCATTTTTTACGTTGTTGACTGTACTATCGTGCAGTAAAGATGATAGTGGCGGAACACCGCCTGAACCCCAAAACAATGTTCCCGAAATTCAGGCGCAGAGCTTTAATGCCTCTGAGACCATCAACGACATTAGCGTAATTGGAAAGGTAGTGGCTACCGATTCAGATGGTGATGACCTCACCTTTAGTATCAAAACAAACAGCGGTGACCTTTTTGAAATTACCAATGACGGTGATATTAGTCTTGCCTCAGGGAAAAGCTTGGATTATGAGACCGAAACCACTCATACCCTATCGATAGACGTTACCGATGGTGAAGATTTGGCAAATGCAAATGTGACCATCAATGTAGTTGATGTCAACGAAAATGTAGCGCCAGTTTTTAATGATCAAAGTTTTAGTATAGGAGAAAATGCCAACCCTGGCTCAGAAATCGGCACATCAAATGCTTCAGACCCAGATGGAGATAGCCTCACCTATGCTTGGGTAAATCCTGATGATAGCAACCCCAACGAATTTTTCCCTAGTGGCAGTAGTACAGGTTTTGTGTTGGACGCCAACACGGGAACTATAAGAACCGTTAGTGACCTAGCAGGATTATTGGACTTTGAAAACAGGGCGTCCTATCCCCTCCCCATTGTGGTGAGTGATGGCGAACTAAGCGCACAGGCTGAAATTATGGTAACAGTTATAGATGAGAATGACCTCCCTGTAATCGATCTCCAGAGTTTTACGGTGGCCGAGGACATCGATGATTCGGTTATTATCGGAACCCTTGTAGCCACTGACCAGGACAATGATGTCATCAGCTTTTCCATAACCAGTGACCCAGATGACCTATTCGAAATCACTCAAAGTGGTGAGCTTTCATTACAAACTGGAAAATCCTTGGATTTTGAAACTTCGACGCTCCATAGCGTTATGGTCGCTGTTTCCGATG
Organism: Croceivirga sp.; assembly: GCA_050042945.1. Taxonomy (GTDB): domain Bacteria; phylum Bacteroidota; class Bacteroidia; order Flavobacteriales; family Flavobacteriaceae; genus Croceivirga. The sequence continues at coordinate 1,398 of JBHJJC010000107.1, read as the reverse complement.
ACATCGGGACCTCTGGTTCACCTGCAATCACCATAAACGTCACCGATGTTGATGAAACTACATCGAGCACCATAGTTTCAACTTTAGCAGGTTCTACACAAGGTAATGCTAATGGTATGGGCAGTGCCGCTCAGTTCAACTCTCCAAGAGGTGTGGTCGTTGCAAACAATATTGGAGATTTATTTGTTGTTGACAATGGAAACAAAGCCATAAAAAGGGTCTCCCCTACAGGTAGTGTGAGTACTGTTTTCTCCACAAATCAATTTGGTTCTTTGCGTGATATTGTCGTTGACGGTAATGGCAATATTTATGTGTCTGATACTGGAAAACATGTGATTTGGAAACTTGAAGCTGATTTTTCTTCTCCGTTGGTATCCTACTCAAGAAGTGTATTTGCCGGTAGCGAAAACAATTCAGGTTATGTGGATGATACAGGATCGGATGCGCGTTTTGATAGCCCCCGCGGTATGGCCATTGACGCCAACGACAATATTTATGTCGCCGACTTCAACAACGGTGCCGTAAGAAGGATTACACCTATGGGTGCGGTCACAACTATTTCCGCTGCTGGAGCGTTGATTTCTCCAGAAGATATTGCTTTGACTCCTGGCGGATCTCTCTATGTTTCCGATGCGGGAAGACGTGAAGTGGGCTTGATCCGGTCTAACAACGGTGCCTTTCAAAGAGTGGTGCCTGCCTTCGCTTTTTCGCCTGCTGGTATTATTATACAGGGCAGTGATATTTTTGTGGTCAACAATACAAGCAATACACTGTATAAAATCGCTACGGCCAACAATAATGCAGTAACCTTGGTTGCAGGATCAATAACTCAGGCAGGAGATGAAGATGGTCCAGCCAATCAGGCTAGGTTCCGAAATCCTGTGGCTATTGATATTGATCAGGCGGGCAATCTTTATATTACAGATACCAACAACCACAGAATTCGAAAAATCACATTTCCTGATTAATAAAATAGTATGGCTCCATAAGCGAATTCTTATGGAGCCTTTTCAAATCTAATTCTTGATTAAAATGAAACCAAAACTCAAACAATTTTTCATACTTCTAGTAGCTCTCACCTCAAATTTTTCAATTGCACAAGAGGTTCTAGATCAAACTTCACAATTAAAGACCTTACGAACTGGAAAATATATTGCTTTCGATATCAAAAAAAATAAAAATGGCAACTATGAATATATCGATTTAAAAGGTGAGCATGAGTTAATGGCAATTCATACCGAGCCTAATTTTTCAGAACATAAGTACTTTGAAATGAAGATTTATGGTACCGATGAGAATTTTATTCCGGATAATATGGCATTCCCTATCACTTATGCAAAATTGTTTTATGAGGGTAATGACAAATTAAAAAAACAAGTAGGGTATGTACCCCGGGAA
>JBHJJC010000106.1:0-15306 GCA_050042945.1 Croceivirga sp. | reverse complement strand
TCTCGAGATATTGAAGGGTGGCTCGTCGCTAGCGCTGGCCCTTTGACAGTAGCATTGGATGTCACTATTGATGACGAACTGCGAAACGAAGGTATTGCCAGAGAGCTAGTAAACCGAATTCAAAATTTGAGAAAAGAATCTGGCTTAGAGGTTACCGATAAGATTGAATTAAAGATTTTAAAAGATGGCAACGTAGAAAAAGCCATAGAAAACAATGAAGCTTATTTAAAGAGCGAGACCCTTACTGAAATTCTCAATCTTGAAGAACAATTGGACGAAGGTACAGAAGTGTCCTTCGATGATGTACAAACAAAACTATTCATACAAAAACACTGAAAAATGGCGCAGGATACAAAGGTCAGGTACTCTGACAGCGACTTGGCAGAATTCAAGGAATTGATAGAAGCGAAAATTGAAAAAGCACAAAAGCATTTAGAGCTACTGAAAAGCTCTTATATGAACGACGGCAACAATGGTACCGATGATACCGCCCCTACTTTTAAGGCTTTTGAAGAAGGCTCTGAAACCATGAGCAAAGAAGCAAATACGCAGTTGGCCATACGCCAAGAAAAATTTATTCGCGATTTGAAAAATGCCATTCTCAGAATTGAAAACAAAACGTATGGGATATGTCGCGTTACTGGCAAATTAATCAATAAAGAACGTCTTAAACTAGTGCCCCACGCAACACTTAGTATTGAAGCCAAGAATATGCAGAAATAGAAAGCACCTAGGGTATTCTGCATATGCACAGGTTATTGATTTCAATCGGTCATCTCCTTTTTCTCCATTTGGGAACTCCCCAAAAATTGGTTGAAACAACAATGCGTAATCAAAGTACAGAACAGGTGAAATCTGACCGCAACAAGTATTGCAGTTTCAATATAAAGTACTATCGATAAGTAACAAAGGGACCAACCCTAAAGGGGATTAGCGTCTATTGACTGCAAACAATACAAGGCCCGACAACAGTTAATAAAGCTAATCGCTGAAATCATTATTTTTGCAATCTGAAAATTTAGGCATGAGCTTAAGGAAGTCCCTCATCATTATTGTAGTCGTTTTATTGATTGACCAAATCAGAAAAGTCTACATAAAAACCCATTTTGTCTTAGGAGAATCCTTTCATGTATTTTCTTGGTTCAGAATCCTTTTTATAGAGAATGAAGGTGCTGCCTGGGGGACTAAACTCAGCGATATTTTACCCATTTCAGAATCATCCGGCAAACTCTTTCTCACCATTTTTCGACTATTTGCCATCATAGGAATAGGATACTGGTTATACGATATTATCAAAAAAAAGGCCCCAACGGTACTTATCTTTGCCGTGTCATTGATTTTTGCAGGAGCGTTGGGCAATATTATCGACTCTGTTTTCTACGGAATGCTCTTTAATGATAGTAACCATCAAATAGCTACCCTTTTTTCAAATGAACCGTATGGCAAACCGTTTTACGGGAAAGTAGTAGATATGCTTTATTTTCCATTAATCGATACAACCTGGCCAGAATGGGTTCCAAAAATAGGAGGTAAAAATTTTAGGTTTTTTGAGCCTATCTTCAATGTATCCGATTTTTCGATAAGTGTCGGGGTTGGAATACTACTGGCCTTCAATAAAAAGGCCTTTAGCAAAGGTAAAACGGAAAGTTAAAACGAGTAAATGGTGTTGGGGGTTACACAATAATCCAAAGTAACATCGGTAGACGCAATATCTTGAATTGTATATTGTTCCGCTTCAAAAAACGAAAGCCCAATTTTTAAGGTTTCCTTTTTACATTTTTGCAATAATCGGTCATAGTATCCGCCGCCGTAACCAACACGATTACCTTTGTTATCGAATGCCAATAATGGCACAAAGACAATGTCAAGCATATCTTCTGGCACCAGCAATCCGCCATCTGGCTCAGGAATACCGAGGTCATTCTTTTTGAGGGTTGTTGCGTCCGTAAATAGGTAATTGTTCAATATTCCATTCTTTTCAACTTTTGGAACGACAATGTTTTTATCCTTGCCTAACAAAATGGACAGAATGGGTTGGGTATCCACCTCTTTATTCTTAACTATCGAAAAAAACAAATGATAATATAACGCATGCCACAAAGGCATTTGCAATAAATGATTGGCAATTTGGATACTTGATTCACTAACAAAAGAAGTATCTAAGGAAAGTCTCTTTTGTTTATATGAGATTCGTAATTGTCTCTTATACAAAGTGTATAAGCTTTTTTGGGGAACAGATTGATTTAAAACTATTTTCTTGCGGATACTGAGAAGAATACCTTAAAGAATAGCATTAGAACTAAATACATGCCCAAAACGATAAAATAATTTTCCATGTCTTCCTCTAACCTTGATGTAAAGATAAAGATTAAAATTTTAAAATCCCTTTGAAATGCACTGTTTCTTCGATGAAATGCGTGTTTTTTATAAAAATATTAACGTGAGCCTACACCCCTTAGTATTTTTTGCAGGTTGAACACTACACTCAAACATCCTATTTTAAAAATCAATGGAATAAAAAAAACATAGTACCTTCATGTTCCGTACGAATCATCCTGTTTTCGCAATGCCCGATATCCCTATAGAAGTACAAATACGTTCTTTGCCCAACAGCCCAGGGGTATATCAATTTTACGACACCGAAGACAAAATTCTTTATGTCGGAAAGGCCAAAAACCTAAAAAAAAGGGTGTCCTCCTATTTTACCAAAAAACATGAATATGGTAAGACACGGGTCATGGTACGAAAAATCGTCATGATAAAGCATATTGTTGTCGCCACCGAATCTGACGCCCTGCTTTTAGAAAATAGCTTGATCAAAAAACATCGCCCTCGATACAACGTTTTACTTCGCGATGACAAATCTTACCCTTGGATATGTATCAAGAATGAACGTTTTCCCAGAATATTTCCCACGCGAAAATTAATTAAGGATGGATCGGAATACTTTGGGCCCTTTACGAGTATGCGCACTGTTCGCACCTTGTTGGATTTAATAAAGAGTGTTTACCGCTTGCGCACCTGTAATTATGACCTCTCAAAAGAAAAAATTGATGCTGGAAAATACAAGCGATGCCTAGAGTACCATTTGGGCAATTGCAAAGGTGCTTGTGAAGGGTTGCAAAGCGCCGACGACTATCATCGGCAAATAAACGATATACGCGAAATCATAAAAGGAAATTTCAAAAGTTCTCTTCTCTATTTTAAACATCAGATGAAAGAGTTGGCTGCCCAAATGGAGTTTGAAAAGGCGCAGTTGGTAAAAGAAAAAATCGAAATTTTGGAAAATTACCAGGCCAAGTCAACAGTGGTAAATCCAAAAATTAGTGATGTTGATGTTTTTAGTATTTTTTCTGATGAAACCCATGCCTATGTCAACTTCTTACAGATTTCACATGGCGCAATCGTGCGTTCGCATACCATGGAAATAAAGAAAAAATTGGATGAGGAAAATACCGCCTTACTTCAATTGGCCATTATTGAGATTAGGCAACGTTTTTCTTCAACCTCAAAAGAGGCCTACTTGCCGTTTGTCGTTGAACTCGATGAATCAATTAAAGTTACCCTACCTAAATTAGGGGACAAAAAGAAACTTTTGGATCTGTCACTGCACAATGCCAAGATGTTTAGGCAAGAACGCTTCAAGCAAATGAAGATTGTCGATCCCGATAGGCATTCAAAGCGAATTATGGCCCAAATGAAGGCCGATTTGCGATTGTCTTCCGAGCCAGTGCATATTGAGTGCTTTGATAACTCAAACATTCAAGGTACAAATCCTGTGGCGGCTTGTGTCGTCTTCAAAGATGGAAAACCCTCAAAGAAAGAATACCGTCATTTCAATATTAAAACTGTTGACGGACCTGACGATATTGCTTCCATGGAAGAAGTGGTTTTCAGAAGGTATCGCCGATTATTGAATGAAGCCGATCCCCTTCCGCAACTTATTGTCATTGATGGCGGAAAAGGGCAACTCTCGTCAGCATTAAAAAGTCTAGACCTTTTAGGTCTTCGTGGAACGATAGCCATCATAGGTATCGCAAAGCGGTTGGAAGAAATCTATTTTCCTGATGACCCTATCCCCCTTTATCTTGATAAAAAATCAGAGACGCTCAAAATCATTCAACAGTTACGTAATGAAGCGCATCGTTTTGGCATAACCTTTCATCGCAATAAAAGAAGTAATGCAGCCATCAATACAGAACTCGAAAATATTGAGGGCATCGGGCAAAAAACGGCTGAACAGTTGTTGAAAAACTTTAAATCGGTAAAACGAATCAAACAAGCTTCAATAGAAAGTTTGGCGGACACCATAGGTCGTGCCAAGGCAAAGAAAGTATATGAATCATTCCACTGAATCACATGTTTAAGAGAAACCTCATCATTTTTTGCCTGTTATTCGTTGGTTTAGTTATCGGCCAAGAAAGACAAAAGGTAGGTTTGGTTCTCAGCGGTGGTGGGGCCAAGGGCCTGGCCCATATCGGAGCCTTAAAGGTCATAGATAGTTTGGGCATACACATAGATTATGTTGGCGGTACCTGTATGGGAGCTATTGTAGGCGGACTTTATGCAGCTGGATATTCAGGAAAAGAACTTGATTCAATCTTTAAATCGGTAGACCTTGCCGAATTGATACAAGATAATGTTCCGCGTAATGCAAAGACATTTTATGAAAAAGAGGATTCCGAACGATATGCACTAAGTCTGCCTTTTGATGATTTTAAAGTATCCTTTCCTGAGGGTATTTCAGCAGGGCAAAACATTTATAATGAATTTGTGCGCCTATTGTTTCATGTGAAGGATATCAAGGATTTCGATAAGCTTCCTATCCCCTTTTTGTGCATCGCCACAAACATAGAGACCGGTAAGCCCGTGATATTGGACAAAGGTTATCTTCCTGAGGCTATTATGGCCAGTGGTACATTACCTTCGCTCTTTGAACCTTCAGAGGTAGAGGGTCAGATTTTAATTGATGGCGGGGTAGTCAACAATTATCCTTTGAATGAAATTAGGGGAAAAGGCGCTGAAATTATTATTGGCGTTGACGTTCAAGACGATCTCGCCAAACGCGATGACCTATCTTCAGCAACCGAAATTCTAATTCAAATCAATAACTATCGTACAGTTAATGACATGGTAAAAAAAGTAGGGAAAACCGATATTTATATCAAGCCAGATATTACGGATTTCTCAGTGATTGACTTTGAACATAGAGATGCCATTATTAAGAACGGTACAACTGCGGCCAAAAATCAAATGGCCCTATTAAAAGCAATTACCTCAAATCAAAACCCTAAAAAATCAAGGCATTCAAAAATTAAGTATACCTCAGATAGCTTAACGATAAACCGTCTGATTTTAACAGGTAATAAGAACTATACCCGTGCCTATATCAAGGGGAAACTGCGACTTACCTTAGGGGAAAAAGTATCTTTTAAAAAATTACGTCAGGGCATGGGTAACCTTTCGGCCACAGGTAATTTTAAGGCAATACGCTATCGCCTCGAATCAAATGGTCTGGGTACTGATTTAGTGCTCAACCTGCGAGAAAACCAAAATACCATGTACATCAAGATGGGAGCTCATTATGACGACCTTTTTAAGAGTGCCGCCTTGATTAATTTGACCAAAAAGAATTTTATATTTCACGACGATGTTGCATCATTTGACTTGATTTTAGGGGATCATTTGCGCTATAATTTTCAATATTATCTAGATAAAGGATTCTATTGGAGTTTTGGAATCAACTCTAACTTCACCAATTTTGATGAAGAAATTGATTTTAATCTGATTCGTACCAACTTCGATGTGATAGACGACCCGAATATTGGTGAGATAAATCTCGATGTTACCGATTTAACCAATCAAATCTACCTACAAACTGTTTTGAGGGAGGAGTTCGCTTTTAGAATGGGGATAGAACATAAATTACTTCGCTACAGTACAAGAACATTGAGCAACTTTCCCGAATTGGAAAGTGATGCATTTGAACCAACCGATAGAGGCCGACTCTTTTTTGAAGATAGTAATTATTATGGCACTTATGGTCGGTTGACTTTCGACACTTATGATGACAAGTATTTTCCAAGCAAAGGCCTATTCTTTGACGGTGATTTTCATTGGTACTTGTTTTCTGAAGATTTCAATGACAATTTCAGGGCCTTTTCTATCTCAAAGGCCAAAATTGGTGTGGCGTTTCAACCGCTGGAAAATCTTTCTTTAAATATTGAGGGGGAGAGCGGATTTAAATTGGGTACCTCGCCAGTAACCTCTTTTGATTTTGTACTCGGCGGTTTTGGCAATGACTTAATCAATAATTTTATTCCCTTCTTTGGGTATGAATTTCTCAGTCTACCTGGTAATAGCTATGTAAAGGCCTATGCAAGATTAGATTATAATATTTCACCGAAAAGTCATTTATTGTTCGCTGCAAACGCGGCGAACGTTGACGATGACCTTTTTAGAACGGGTGAGTGGTTCACCGCTCCAAATTTTTCAGGGTACGGCGTTGGTTACGGACTTGAATCTTTCATTGGCCCAGTACAGATATATTATAGCTTTTCCCCTCAAATCAACAATTCAACAGTCTTATTTAGCGTTGGGTATTGGTTCTAATGTTTCCTATTTTATTAAGAAAGTGTAAAAGCTTTTAGGGGTATAGTTAAAGTTGGTTAAAAACCTAGAACAACCAAACACTCGATTTATCTTTGTTAATGTAAGGGGTGGTTCCCTTGCAACTTTAAGTATTTGGTTTTTCATAATTTAAAGTTTGGTTGGTTATTTAGAAAAAGCCCTGATGTTTAATATCGGGGCTTTTTTTGTGCAATACTTTGGAATAACTATTGTTTAAGTTATTGTAAATGCGATAGAGGAAAATCAAATTATACTAATTTCGCATGCCATTTCGAAACGATGAGAAAAAAATTCGCCCTTATATTAATTCTTATGGTAGCAGGTTTATCTGCGCAGAAAACCCCCGCTTTTAAGGCAGGGGAATGGCTTAAATTTCGTATTCATTATGGTTTTCTAAATGCGAGTTATGCCACGTTACATTTAAAAAGTGAAAAACTGGACTCTATACCGGTTTATCACGTCGTGGGACACGGCAAGACCACAGGTTTTGCCAACATCTTCTTTAAGGTCGTCGACACCTATGATAGCTATTTCGATAAAAAAAATGGACGCACTTATAAATTCATCAGAAATATAGATGAAGTGGTCTATACCAAAGTCATTGAAATCAGTTTTGATTATGAAGATGAGATGGCATTGCTCAAAGACAACAAGAACGATAAGGAATATAATATTCCGGTCAACAATCAAATTCAAGACCTTCTATCGGCCAGCTACTATTTAAGAAATGAATATGGTGAAGATGACTTTAATGAAGGTGATGTCTTGGCGATGGATATGCTCTTCGACGATGACGGGGTCTTTAAGTTTAAATTAAAGTTTCTTGGTACTGAGATTCTTAGAACAAAATTCGGCAAGGTGGAGTGTCTTAAATTTAGACCTTATGTATTATCGGGAAGGGTATTCAAAGAACAAGAAAGTTTGACGCTATGGGTATCGAACGATTTAAATAAAATTCCGGTTCGGATAAAAGCCAATTTGGCCGTTGGATCCATAAAAGCTGATTTGGATGGTTATAACGGTCTTCGCAACCAATTCAAAATAATTATCGATTGACCTAATCCATGATGAAAGATGACGCTATTCAGTCCCAAATCAACAAACTCGAAGAAAAATTCAAAAATTCAGGCCAAGATTTAAGTTCCTATCTTGACGGTCTGCTCTATCAACGCTACCTTACCTACTGGGACTATATTCATCTCGATACCCTTCTTAGCCTTCAAGTACCGAGAACCCATTTTCCTGATGAAGAAATATTCATCATGTACCATCAAATAACCGAGCTTTATTTTAAGCTCATCTTACATGAACAAAAACAATTGGTAGATGACAAATCACAACATATTCAGTTCTTTATAGACCGAATTAATCGTATCAACAGCTATTACAAAGCCTTGATTTCCTCTTTTAGTATTATGATCAATGGTATGGAAAGAGGGCAGTTTTTGAGGTATCGCATGGCCCTTTTACCTGCAAGCGGCTTTCAATCGGTACAATATCGCATGATTGAGCTTTATGCAACCCCTTTGGAGCATTTGGTCCATACCTCAGAACGTCATCTCTTATCCAGTGAAAACACAATTGAAAATCTCTATGAACATATCTATTGGAAGAAAGGGGCAACGGATCTTGCAACAGGAGAAAAAACACTTACGCTAAAACAGTTTGAATATCGTTATACACCAAGATTGATTCGAATTGCTAAACAAGTGGTCGGAACGACAATATATCAAAAATGGACTTCTTTGGACAAAGTGTCAAAAGAAGAACCCTTACTTATTGAAGGCCTTAAAAAGATGGACGTGAATGCCAATATCAATTGGCCGCTCATGCATATGGGTTCTGCCTATCGTTATTTATCAAAAGATAAAGCCACCGTTGATGCCACCGGAGGTACCAATTGGAAAGACTTTTTACCACCTAGTTTTCAGAAAATAATATTTTTCCCAACTTTGCACTCAGAAGAGGAAAAAGAAAATTGGGGCAAGCAATGGGTCGAGCATCTTTTTAATCCCGATAAATAGCAAAAGGAAAACATGTATAAATATTGGGGCACGATTTTAGTACTATGCTTCATAGTAGCTTGTGGGGAGGATAAAACTATAGCCGAAAATAGCATTCCTGAAGAAACGATTGAAGCTCCCGTAGAAACCCACTTCGGATTCAACCTAGACAACTTTAATATCGTCAACGATACTGTTAAATGGGGTGATAGCTTTGGCGAGCTGATGCTTAAAAACCATGTGGGCTATCCTAAGGTAGTTAACATATCCGAGAACTTTAAAGATACATTTGACGTCAGAAAAATCAAGGTCGGCAAACCCTATCTTATTTTAAAGTCTAAAGACAGTCTTCAGAAAGCCGAGGTTTTTATTTATCAAAATGATAAAATCAACTATACGGTGGTAGATCTTCGTGATTCTGTTCGGGCTTATAAAGGGCGAAAAAGTGTAAGTCTTCGTGAACGTGAAGTGGCCGGTACGATTAAGAACAGTCTTTCTATGGATCTAGATAGCTTGGGTGTCGATTACAGTGTGACCATTAACCTTTCTGAAATTTATGCTTGGACCATTGACTTTTTTAGATTGGAGAGGGGGGATAAGTTTAAAATCATTTATGACGAAAAATATATAGGGGATTCCATTTACGCCGGGAGTGATGCCATCAAAGCCGCTTACTTTGAGCACAAGGGTAAACCCATTTATGCTTTCCCTTACGTTACCGATTCAGTAAAACAAATACAGGAATATTTCGACCAAGATGCCAATAATCTCAGAAGTACCTTTCTTAGGGCTCCCATAAAATTTGGATATCGCCTGTCTTCACGTTACAATCTTAAAAGACGCATTGCCTATTACGGCTATAAGGTTCGCCCCCATTTAGGTACTGATTATGCTGCACCAATTGGTACTCCAATTGTTGCCACCGCAGATGGCACGATCACTGAATCTACAAGAAGAGGGGGTAATGGTAAGTATGTGAAAATAAGACATAATAGTATGTACAGCACGCAATACTTGCATATGAAGGCCCAAAAGGTAAAAAGAGGGGAATTTGTGCGACAGGGTGATGTCATTGGTTGGGTAGGCATGACCGGCAATACGGGTGGCCCACACGTATGTTATCGCTTCTGGAAAAATGGTAGACAGGTCGATCCGCTTCGCGAAAAACTTCCATCTGCAGAACCAATTGTTGATTCATTGAAAACGGCTTATTTTGAACATACCAAACCGATAAAGTTTCAATTGGATTGCATACCCTATGCCGTCCCTTCTCAACAAAATGACGAATTGTTAACCCTCGACCAAAAAGATGGCCTTACCCAAAATTGATCCAACCTCCACAACAGCTTGGAGTGCCCTAAAAACCCATTTCGCAGTAACCAAAAACCAAAAATTAAAAGACCTATTTGCCTCAAACCCCAGGAGGGCAAATGATTTTACCATTCAATGGGCAGATTTTTTAGTGGATTATTCTAAAAATAATATCACTGACGAGACCTTCCAACTTTTGCTGCAATTGGCTGATGAGGTCAAATTGAAAGATGCCATTACCTCTTATTTTACAGGAGAGGTTATCAATGAAACCGAAGAACGAGCGGTGTTGCATACTGCACTACGGGCAAAAAAAGAGGATACCATACTGCTTGAAGGCCGTAATGTGGTCTCAGAAGTGCAAGAGGTAAAGCAACAAATCAAATCGTTCTCGGAATCGGTCATTTCTGGACAAAAAAAAGGATATACGGGGCGAGCATTCACCGATGTTGTCAATGTTGGTATTGGGGGGTCAGATTTAGGCCCTGTCATGGTCACTGAAGCATTAAAGTTTTACAGTAACCATCTCAAGCTTCATTTTGTTAGCAATGTCGATGGGGATCATGTGCATGAAGTGCTAAAAAACCTTAATCCGGAAACAACTTTGTTCATTGTGGTGTCCAAATCCTTCACTACCCAAGAAACGCTAAGCAATGCGTTGACCATAAAAGAGTGGTTTTTAAAGCGTGCTTCAAAAGATGATATTGCAAAGCACTTCGCAGCAGTATCTACCAATTCAGCTAAAATTGATGAATTCGGTATTACTGAAGATAATGTCTTCCCCATGTGGGATTGGGTCGGTGGCCGCTTTTCCCTTTGGAGCGCCGTTGGACTTTCAATAGCCTTGTCCATAGGTTATGATGGCTTTGAGCAACTTTTACAAGGAGCTCATGAAATGGACATTCATTTTAGGAAAACTGATTTTTCAGAAAACATCCCTGTAATCCTTGGCCTTTTAAGCGTCTGGTACAATAATTTTCACGGAGCGGAAACAGAGGCTATTATTCCCTACACGCAATACCTTCATCGTTTCCCAGCCTATTTACAACAAGGCATTATGGAGAGTAATGGAAAGAGCATGGGCCGAGGGGGGAACCGCGTGTCTTATGAAACCGGAACCATTATATGGGGAGAGCCGGGCACAAACTCGCAACATGCCTTTTTTCAATTGATACACCAAGGCACAAAGTTGATTCCTACAGACTTTATTGGGTTTAAACAATCATTGCACGGCAATACGGCCCATCACAGTAAATTAATGGCCAATTTCTTTGCACAGACTGAAGCCTTAATGAATGGTAAATCGGAAAAAGAAGTTCGAGAAGAACTAAAAAAACAGGAGCTTGATGAAAAGAGCCTCAACAAAATACTTCCCTTTAAAATTTTCGAGGGCAATAAGCCTACCAATACCATTTTAATTGAAAAACTTACCCCTAAAAGCTTAGGGTCATTGATTGCCCTTTACGAGCATAAAATCTTTGTTCAGGGTGTTATTTGGAATATCTTCAGTTATGACCAATGGGGGGTAGAGCTGGGCAAACAGCTTGCCAAAAATATACTCTCTGATCTTGAAAACCCAGAAATTGGCAATCATGACAGTTCTACATTGAATCTTATTAAATTTTTTAAGGAATAATTTACATCTTCTTAAAAAAGAAGTATGCACTAACACACTGGTAATCATTAATTTAAAATGATTCTATTGTTCACAGATGCGTCATTTCTTAACCTTCGATTAACGTTCGTAATTTAGCTTTGGTAGACTTTTGCAGTGATGATTAAATACTGTTAAAATGAAAAAAATCTACTTGTTTGCCGCAGCAGTTCTATTCACTGTTTCGGCCTTTTCACAAGGTGTTACCACTTCGAGTATGCAGGGAACTGTGAACGATGATGCTGGTGAGGCTTTGTTTGGTGCTAATGTCGTGGCAGTACACACCCCCTCAGGTACTACCTATGGCGCAATCGTAAATGATGAAGGGAGATTCTACTTACCAAACCTCAGGGTTGGAGGTCCATACACGGTTACCGTGAGCTACATTGGTTTTCAAGAGAGAACATTTGAAGGTATTGTACTTGGCCTTGGCCAAAGTTATAATCTAAAAGTCACAATGAAAGAGGGTGTTTCACTCGAAGAAGTTGTAGTGACATCTACAAGAGGAAATATTATTGACCCTGACCGTACAGGACCAGCAATAAACCTTTCAAGAGAAACTATTGATGCTCTTCCAACTGTGAGCCGAAGTATCAATGATTTTACTCGTTTGACACCACAATCCAATGGTACTTCATTTGCAGGAACGTCAAATAGGTTTAATAACTATACGATTGACGGAAATATCTACAACAATAATTTCGGACTGGGTTCAGCACAATTTGCAGGTGCAAATCCAATTTCACTGGATGCAATCGAAGAGGTGCAAGTGAATTTAGCCCCGTTTGATGTTCGCTTAGCTGGTTTTACTGGTGCTTCCGTAAACGCAGTTACGAAATCAGGAACAAATGAATTCAAAGGTAGTGTTTACTATTATTTGAGAAATGACCAAATGCAAGGAAACAAGTTGAGAAACCTGGAACTAAATAGAGGAGATGCTCAAAACGATATTAAAGGATTGAGTCTTGGAGGTCCAATAATTAAAGATAAACTTTTCTTCTTTGTCAGTTACGAAGAAGAATCCGAGGCAATACCAGGCTTTACTAGACAAGCCGCAAGATCAGGACTTTCCCCGGATGGTTTAATAGTTTCTAGAGTGCCCGCCTCTGAATTGGATTTTATACAAGAAAGTATGCGTAATCTTTACGGATATGAAACAGGACCTTATGAAAATTATCCTTTTGCGTCCGAACAAACAAGATTTAATGCACGATTGGATTTTAACCTTAATCAAAACAATAAGTTTTCTTTACGCTATAATAGATATAATTCTACCGCAGACGTAAGAATTAATAATAATTCGAATAGGTTTTTGCCAACACGATATCGCAATACAAGAAGGCAGGGCATTGAGGCCATTACTTTTGCTAACGCCAATTATACGAACGATCGTTTGGTAGAGTCTCTAGTAGGGGAATGGAACGCGAAGGTTACCGATAATATGTCTAATCAACTAAATATTGGGTACACCGCAATTCAAGATCCCAAAAGGGGTGTTCCTGGAGGTCAAGCCTTCCCTTTTATTGAAGTATTAGAACCGGACGATTCAGGAAACCTATTGTATTACACGGCATTAGGGAATGAATTATTTACGGTTGGAAATCTTCTGGAGAATAATGTCTTTAATATTACCGATAATTTCTCCATTTATTCAGGAAAGCATACCTATACTATTGGTGCCAACCTAGAACTCATGACCTTTAAGAACGCTTTCAATCCTGTTTTTAATGGTTTTTACCGATTTACCAGCTATGATAGTTTCGTAGCAACTGTAATTGACCAAACGCCTGGGGCGTACCCCGATGCGTTTGCCAAAAGCTTTGCCCTTGATGGTTCAACCACACCTCCTGTAGATGAAACTAATTTTGGACAGTTCGGAGTCTATTTTCAGGACGAATATCAAGTCAATGATAATTTTAAAATTACTGGTGGTTTAAGAATTGACTTTCCCTTTTATTCGACAGATATTCCAAGAAATACCCTCTTGGATGACTTGAATAAAACGTTTACTGATGCTAACGGTAACGATTTTACACCCGATGTAAGTCAATTTCCCAAAGTAAGGCCGTTATGGTCTCCAAGAGTTGGATTTAACTGGGATGTTAAAGGAGAAGGTAAAACCCAAGTAAGGGGTGGTACCGGTATCTTTTCAGGTCGTATTCCTTTCGTATGGCTAAGTAACCAAGTCAATGGTTCAGGAGTAGTTCGTGGTGGATTAGGTTTTGAAGGGGATGAAGTTGTGGATTTTTTAGGGCCAAATTATGTTTTTAATCCTGATGTTACTTTTGGCAACCCCGATAATCCAAGTCAGACCTTATCCAATGAATTAAATTTGACTGACAGGGAGTTTAAGTTACCCCAAGTATGGCGAACCAATATTGGTGTTGATCATCAACTCCCTTGGGGAATTACAGGTACTCTAGATTTTATTTACTCAAGAGATATATCAACTCCGATTGTATTCAATCCAGTACTTAGGGAGGCAGATGGAAATCTGGCAGGACCTGACCAAAGACCTTATTGGGATGGCGGCTATTCAAATGATGATGATTTTAGAAATGTTTTCTTATTGACCAACGCTGATAGAAATGCTGATTATTACTCGCTTTCCATGCAGTTGAGAAAGCAATTTGATAATGGATTCAACGCAATGATAGCCTACACCGCTTCGAGGGCTAGAGACCTTGACGCCTCTGGTGGGTCGCAGGCAGGTTCATTATGGACAGCCACGGTCCAAGAAAATAGAAATGATCCAAGACTTGGCTTTGCCCGTTTTGATCAGCCCAATCGGTTTATTGCCAACCTTAGCTATCAAAAAGAAGGTACTACAATTTCTCTCTTTTGGGAAGGTGGGGAAAATGGCCGATTCAGTTATACATATTCCGGTAATTTCGGAGACAACTCAGATCGCTTAATATATATCCCTAATGATGCTTCTGAGTTAAATTTTGAAGAGTATACCTCAGGAGGGAGTGTTATTACTGAACAGGCTCAAATAAATGCTTTTAATAATTACATCAATCAAGATGAATATTTAAGTGATAATAGAGGAAGCGTAGCCGAACGAAATGGGGCTAAAAATCCATGGCTAAACACTTATGATTTGCGCATTACCCAAGATATTGAGTTAACCAAAGACCAAAAGAATACTATTCAATTATCTATGGATTTCTTGAATATCGGAAACATGTTCAACTCAGATTGGGGTGTCCCACAATTTGCATTCCAAGACAATATTCTTGGGTATAGGGGCAGAAATGCTGCTAATGAGCCTATATACCGTTTAAACACCATACCAGGCACATCAGATTTGCCAAGAGAAACGTTTAGACCATCAACTAGTATCGCAGACACCTGGAGATTGCAAGTAGGTATTCGCTATTTGTTCAACTAAAAAATATTTCCGTTAATTGAACCAAGCCCTCGGCATCGCTGTCGGGGGCTTTTATTTTTAAAACAAAAGCAAATAGGTTTTTAGCATTTATCACGAATTAACCTACCTTTAGCTCAGAAATAAAATTCGTTACAAATGAAAGCACATACAGCCAGTCTAATAAACGCTCTTATTCTCATTGCATTATCGTTATGGGGTTATTTTTCGTCGGAGACACCTTCAATGACCGCGCTGATTCCCACAGCCATTGGTGTTGTTTTACTAGCTCTCAATAATGGAGTAAAAAAAGAAAATAAAGTGATTGCTCACATCGC
>JBHJJC010000105.1:0-18481 GCA_050042945.1 Croceivirga sp. | reverse complement strand
AAAACCGCCCTACAATGAAAATGCACTGACGCAGCAGAGGGCTTTAGAACGCGTTGGTGATCAAGACTCGGTCGCCCTTGAGATTAAAAAAATTCTTTTTGAGCGTGAAAGAATGGAGAAATCACTTTCATCAATTGGCTTCATAGAATCTATATTTCCCAGCGATTCCAATTTTATCTTGGTACGTGTTGACGATGCACAGCTTCGGTATAAACAACTGATTTCCAAGGGTATTGTGATTAGAAACCGCAGTACGCAGCCCTTATGTGAGAATACACTTCGTTTCACGGTAGGTACGAAAGAAGAAAACAACAAGCTAATAACTGCACTAACAGCATTGAACAATGGGTAAAAGAGTACTTTTTATTGATAGGGATGGCACCTTGGCCAAAGAACCTGATGATGAACAACTGGATGCCTTTGAGAAGTTGATTTTTTATCCAAAAGTCTTTACTTATTTGGGTAAAATTGCAAAAGAGCTTGATTTTGAGTTGGTCATGGTTACCAATCAAGATGGCCTGGGTACAGCATCTTTTCCTGAAGACACATTTTGGCCCGTTCATAATTTGATGATTCAGTCCTTTCAAAATGAAGGTGTAGTGTTTAACGAAATTTTAATTGACCGCACTTTTGCCAAAGACAATGCGTCTACCCGAAAACCACAAACCGGTCTTTTGACAAAGTATTTTACTGATGATTATGATCTTTCAAATTCATTTGTTATCGGCGATCGTCTGACCGATATGGAACTATCCAAAAATTTGGGGGCAAAAGGCATATTTATCAACGACGAAACGCAATTAGGGACTGACGAAATAACAGTGGACAAGACTGACCTTTCTGGCTATATCGCTTTGGAAACCAATGATTGGGAACAGATTTATAGTTTTTTAAAATTATCCCGTAGGGCTGGAAAAATCCATAGAAAAACCAAAGAAACGGACATTGAAATTGAATTGAATTTAGATGGAACGGGCAATGCGGATATGGATACGGGACTTAAATTTTTTGACCATATGCTTGACCAACTGGCCCGTCATGGTCAAATGGACCTGTCCATCAAGGTTGATGGTGATTTAGAAGTGGATGAGCACCACACCATTGAGGATACAGGTATTGCTTTAGGAGAAGTTTTTTATCAGGCTTTGGGGGATAAATTAGGAATGGAGCGCTATGGTTTTTGCTTACCGATGGACGACTGCTTGGCGCAAGTGACCCTTGACTTTGGTGGCCGAAACTGGTTGGTCTGGGATGCGGAATTCAATCGGGAGATGGTAGGTGATATGCCAACCGAAATGTTTCATCATTTCTTCAAATCCTTCAGTGACGGGGCAAAGGCAAACCTAAATATTAAGGCCGAAGGGACCAATGAGCACCATAAGATCGAAGCGATATTTAAGGCCTTTGCAAAAGCAATTAAAATGGGGGTGAAAAGGGACCCTGAGAAAATGGTTTTACCGTCAACGAAAGGAATTCTTTAAATACAAATTATAAAATTTTGTACCTCGTATTTAGTACTTCAAACATGTAGCTATGAAATTGGTCATTATCGATTACGGAGCTGGCAACATCCAAAGTATCAAATTTGCCTTTCAGCGTCTAGGTATCGAAGCGGTACTTACAAATAGTGTTCAAGAGATTGTTAATGCCGATAGGGTAATTTTTCCTGGGGTTGGCGAAGCAAGCAGTGCCATGAAAAAACTGCTGGGAAGCGGATTGCAAAACGTCATTGTGCAGCTCAAACAACCCGTGCTGGGTATCTGTCTGGGTATGCAATTGATGTGCAATTCATCCGGAGAAGGACATACCAAAGGACTTGGGATTTTCGATACTGAGGTGATTAAGTTCAATGTTGATTTGAAAGTGCCTCAAATCGGTTGGAATAAAATTAAAAATCTCAAGGGAAACCTTTTTCAGGGTCTTACTGAGGATTATATCTATATAGAGCATAGCTAATATGCTCCGAAGGTAGCACGGACCGTGGCAACCAGTACATATGGTTTAGAATATAGTGCTGCCTTGCAGAAAGACAACTTTTATGGTGTTCAATTTCATCCGGAAAAATCAGGGGAATATGGAGCAAAAATCCTTCAAAACTTTCTAGAAATTTAAAATGGGAGGTAGAAAATTAGAAATACCAAAAACAAGAGAATATGATTCCTATTTCAGACAATTACTAAGAAGTTCAAGTTCTGTTGCTTCCAATTACCGCAAAACGTTAAAGGGAAAGTCAGACAAAGACTTTTTAAATAAACTTAGAATTGTCGAAGAAGAAACAGATGAAAAGCAGCAACAAATTTTTAGGCCTCTAAAAGAAGGAGAGGAGCTTTTAAAAATAGTTGTTGCTTCTACTAATACTACTAAAAAAAAGATGCCCATATATATCATTTCCGATGTACAATTTCAAAATTCAGACTTGTCATGCGTATAATTCCTGCAATAGACATTATCGACGGTAAATGTGTTCGACTTTCGAAAGGAGATTACGATACTAAGAAAGTCTACAATGAAAATCCCCTGGAAGTCGCAATGGCATTTGAAGACCATGGGATCAAATTTTTACATCTTGTGGATTTAGATGGCGCCAAATCGCGCTGTATTGTCAACCATAAGATTTTAGAGCAAATTGCCTCAAAAACCGATTTAAAAGTAGATTTCGGTGGGGGATTGAAATCGGATGAGGATTTGCATATCGCCTTTGAAAGTGGTGCGAATCAAATTACAGGCGGCAGTATCGCAGTTAAAGACAAAACCACTTTTTTAAGCTGGTTAGCAGCATATGGAAATGAAAAAATTATTCTTGGCGCTGATGCCAAGGAGGAAAAAATTGCAGTTTCCGGTTGGCAAGAAGCGTCAGAGTTACAATTGATTCCTTTTGTAAAAGACTACCAAAAAGTTGGTATCAAGAATGTGATTTGTACTGATATTTCTAAAGACGGCATGTTAGAAGGCCCTTCATTTTCCCTATATAAAAAGCTTCTTCAAGAAACCCGTGTTACCAAAACCGAAATTGGAGGAAGCGGGGTTGTGGATATTGAAGAAAACGGAATCAATTTGATCGCCAGTGGTGGCATTTCCGATTTTGAGGAGTTGCCCCAACTTAAGGCATTAGGTTGTGAAGGGGTGATTATAGGAAAGGCGATCTATGAGAACAGAATTACCTTAAAACAATTGGAAAACTACATTTTAAAAAATGAATGAGCTACATACATTTCAATCCGAGTTTATTGAAAACAGTTGCTACCGTATGGATGAAAGCCTACGGATGATAAACATTTCATTGGATAAGGTTTCGGAGGAGCAAGTTTGGCTAAAGCCCAATATAGCATTGAACAGTATTGGGAATCTGATTTTACATTTGTGTGGTAATATGACCCAATATGGCCTTTCATCTTTAAATGAAACCGAGGACAAGCGTAACAGGGATGTGGAATTTTCAATTGAGGGGGGTCTCACCAAAAAACAACTGTTTGAAAAGTTATCAGACACGGTTGGTAAAGTAAAAGCAAGTTTTCAAGAGGTTTCATTGGAAAGATTGGTTACTTTGAAACAGGTTCAAGGGTTCGAATTTTCTGGAATTGGTAATATTATTCATGTAGTGGAGCACTTTTCGTATCATACCGGACAGATTGCTTTTTGGGTAAAGCAGTTGAACAATAAACAACTGGGGTTTTATGAGGGGCATGATTTGAATACGCTAAATGACGACTGACGAATTTATAATTTGCGAGATGCTGGATGTAAAACACCGAACCAATAACTCTTAACTAAAAGCAAAATTTTGTTGACCAAACGTATCATACCCTGCCTTGACATCAAAGACGGCCGAACCGTAAAGGGCGTCAACTTTGTTGACTTACGTGATGCCGGTGACCCGGTCGAGTTGGCGCAACGCTATGCCAATGAAGGAGCAGACGAACTGGTATTTTTAGATATCTCAGCAACTGAGCAAAAGAGAAAGACCTTGGCTGATTTGGTGTATCGCGTCGCTGAAAAACTGAATATCCCCTTTACGGTAGGTGGGGGCATCTCTTCCGTTGAGGACGTAGATATTTTATTGAAGAATGGGGCAGATAAGGTTTCCGTCAATTCCTCTGCTGTAAAGCGGCCAGAACTCATTAATGAACTTGTAGCAAAGTTTGGCTCCCAATGCATTGTTATTGCCATCGATGCCAAACATGTTCAGCAGGGGGAATGGAAAGTACATTTAGTTGGCGGTAAAGTTCCTACTGAACTAAACCTTTTTGAATGGGCCATGGAAGCGGAGCAGCGTGGTGCCGGAGAAATTCTTTTTACCAGTATGGACCATGATGGAACGAAAAATGGGTTCGCGAATGAAGCTTTGGCCAAACTTTCAGACGCTGTAAATATTCCAATCATAGCATCTGGTGGAGCGGGAACGATATCTCATTTTACCGATACGTTTGAAATTGGAAAAGCAGATGCAGCGTTGGCCGCTAGTGTTTTTCATTTTAAGGAAATCGAAATTAAAGATTTGAAACAAGAACTAAGATCAAAAGGAATTGCAGTGCGGATATAATTATTATTGCTGTTGAAGCAATAATCCTCAATCCAATAAAAATAGATTCCGTCTCATTCCAATAACTGTTGGGAGCGGAATGATAGAAGAGATGAAGAAAACTATTCAGAACAGTGAGAAATATAGTTGGGGTGATAATTGTTTGGGTTGGCACCTGGTCAATCATCCACAATTGAGTGTGATACAAGAATTGATGCCTCCAAATAGTGCAGAGGTGAAACATAAACATCTGCATGCCCAACAGTTCTTTTTTGTCTTAAAGGGAGAGGCTGTTTTTGAGGTTGACGGAGAAACTGTCTTGGTAAAAGAAACAGAAGGCATGTATATTGAAAAGAATCAAGAACATCAAATTAGAAATGAATCAGAGCATAATTTGGAGTTTCTGGTGATTTCACAACCGCATTCGCACAACGATAAAGTAACAATTTAAGATGACCTCAAATTGAAAAAAATGAAAGTAGATTTTTCCAAAAACCAAGATGGTTTGGTACCGTCCATAGTTCAAGATGCGAAGACAAAGAATATTTTGATGCTCGGCTACATGAATGAAGAGGCCCTAAAAAAAACACAAGAAACCCAAAAAGTAACTTTTTTCAGTCGCAGTAAACAACGACTATGGACAAAAGGCGAAACCAGTGGTAATTTCTTGGAGTTGGTCGATTTAAAAGTGGACTGTGATTATGATACCATTTTGGTTCGGGCAAATCCCAAAGGACCTACCTGTCATACGGGTACTGATACCTGTTGGTTCGAAGAAAATACCCAAGATTTTGGATTTCTTAGTCAATTGGAGGGTATTATAACTTCCCGTAAGGAAAATAAGGAAGACGAAGCAAGTTACGTGGCCTCACTATTCCGAAAGGGAATCAATAAAATTGCTCAAAAAGTGGGGGAGGAAGCCGTTGAAACCGTTATTGAGGCAAAAGACGATAATGACGATTTGTTTTTAAATGAAAGTGCGGATCTCTTATTTCACTATTTGATTTTGCTAAAAGCGAAAGGGTTTGAGTTGAATGATGTGGTGAACGTGCTTGAATCACGTCACAAATAAGACCATAAATTACTAACGATAAAACATCCGAAGAATGAGACGAATAGTATTGGTATTGGTAAGTTTTTGGTTTGCCATGGGTTATGCCCAGATGACAACGATAAAATATGAGGCCAATGGTTCGGACAGTCTGGTGGCACAAAATCCCTTTAAAAACTTTATTGGAGAATGGACGCTCAAGGACAACAGTTGGACACAAAATTGGGGTGGGGCAACGGAAACGATTTCCATCCCTTATCATCACACCGTTTCGACATCCATTAACACAGCAAATACCCTGTTCTCAATCATTGACGGACCCCAACCCAATGGTCATATATTTTGGTCGTACAATCCTGTAACCAAAACGGTCAATCATCTGTCGAGTTTTGGGGAACTGCGCGCAGGAGTAGGCGAGGGAAGTGTTTCGGAAAACGGAGATGTGACGTTGAAAATTACCTTTGAAGGGGAGCCGAACGATACGTATCGAATCTATACCTACAAGTGGTTGGATGCCAACAGTTACCATATGAAATCAGTACAACACGATTTAAGTGATACACCCACCGGTCTATTGTACGAAGGAACTTTTATTCGGCAACCAAAGGAACCTTTAGGAATTCGAACACAAATTGAAGCAGTTCTTTCCATTCTCGATGATAACGAAATCTCTGTGGAGGAACAACTTAAGGTTTACGCTGATGATGTGGTGCATATGGCCCCTCAAGCTCCAGTGCATATAGGAAAGGAGGTTTTAGGACAATATCTTAAGCAACAACGGCAATATGGGGAAGCGAAAATGACTCACAGAATTGTTGAAATAGAGTCATTTCAAGATATAATTGTAATGCGTGGGGAAGTGACGGGAGTATTTTACCCCGAGAACAAAGCCCCATCCATCACCTTTAAGACAAAAAACTTATTTGTCTTTGCACTATCCGATGGCGCTTTGAAAATCAAGAAAGTCATTTACAATAACACTCCGCTAGAATAAATCATTAGTTACGCTGATTTAATTCTGAACTTCCTGATAAATTCTGACGGATAATTTCTGGATTTCCTCGATAGTTTAGGCTACTAGAACCAGAGGCGTCGATTTCAATCGATTCGTTAACGGAAAGAAAGGAGTCACTGGATCCCGAAAGGTCAATGTCCAAACGCTGCACCTGCAAGTCAAAATCCTTTAGGTCACTGCTGCCTGATAAATCAGCATTAAGGTCGTCCACGGTGCCAAAAAGGTCAACATCAGAAGACCCACTAAGTCGTATTTCCAATTGCCCAGCTGTCACTTCTCCAGTAAGATTGGAGGCCCCTGCTAATCGTAGCCTTCCATTGGTTACGATCCACTCATTTTCAAATGTAAGGGTGCTTGCCCCAGACAAATCAACTCTTGAAAGTGAATTTGTTGTGATAAAAGCCCTCAAGGTAGGGTTGCCCCGAATACTTAAATTATTCTCTGGTCCAATCTCCAAGGTATTTCCATTAACGCGCACATCCAGTCTGTTTTGAAGGTTATCATTCGCTTCAATACGTAGTGATTCTTCTATATCGGAGAATTCTACAAAAACATCAAAAGCGCCACTGATTTCCAAACCATCATATCCTGTTAGTGTGTATTCCCTTGAGGTCACTGAACCAGAGGCTCTTATGCTATCACTATTATCGCATGATATGAATAGAATTGTAGCGAAAAGTCCCAATAAAATTTTTGATTCCATTTTGATATTTTAAAGTTTACTAATTGACTTTAATCTGTTTTGGTATCCACCTAACCAAACAAGAAATAGGTTTTGATTTCTATGACGCTGAAATGTGTACATTAACCCATCGCAAGGGTAATTGAAAAGCCTTTTTCCTGCCATAGCCAGTAAAAACTTGATTTCCTTCAGTGAAGACCCGAATCGTTTTGATTGCATGTTCTCTGTTGATTGTTCGTTCCATATGATTGTTTTAGATTGATACTTTTATCCTAATTGAGTTGTTTTTTGTACCGATTTCTACCCATATTAAATATGCCCAGTTTGACACCAATTTCAGCAGAAAAACCGTTAATGCGATCTACAGGGCTGTCCACCAAATTGATTTTGCTTGAAAAGCGATACTTTACACCGGTTTCGAGTTGAACAAACCTGTTGATATTAAACAACGCACTAACTCCTGGTTCCAAAACGAATAGCGCGGCCACATCATCATCGTCAAGATCAATGTCCTCTTCATTACGTACGACTTCCCGGTCGACGTAGCCTACTCCTCCAGCCACAATGAGTATAGGAAAGGAGAGACTTACAGCAGATTTTCCAAACAATATCGGTTCAATATGTAATCCACCATATCCCCCTACTAAATCATCGTTACCACGTGATGCCGGATTAAAGACATCTTGTGCAGAATAAAGTAGTTTTCCCGCGAACCCGATTTCCAATTGTCGATTCGCAACATACGCAAATTTTAATCCGCCCAGATAGGTGTCTTCGCCATTGATACTACCATAGCCAAAATTGAAACCGAAGTAAACGCCGTGAACAACGTTACTCCGATCGTTGAAAAGAATAAATTCTTCTTCGTCTTCTTGAGCACGTAGTGCCAAACTTGTGATAAAGAGCAATACAAGTAAAATTGATTTTTGATGATTCATCATGTTAGGTTTTGATTGACAGTTATAAAGACAATGGATTTTTTAAATGGTTGCACGTGAGCCGAAATTATTCCCTAAGCGTAATAATCCCTTTAATTCCCTTAATTGAAATGGAACCTGCTTTACCCTTTCCGTACGTGGCCTCAATTTTTCTTAGTTTTTTGCTTTTATCGAGCATCTTTGACGCCACATTTTGAAAGGACTTTGGTAATCGTAGCACTCCCTGCTCTAAAGTGGCATTAAAACGATGTGAAAAATCAGTAGTTCTTATATCAATATCACTGGATTCTTGTTCAATGGATATTTCTGTTTCGGGCATACTGATGTGCTTTACTTTAAAATCCGTGATTTTCATGGTCAAATCAACATCCTGGGCCAAATGTTCTAAAGTCAATGTAGTGAACTTCAGGCTACCATAAATCGTTCCGACTTCATCGATGACAATATCATCTTTGTTGGAATAGACTTCAAGGGAGTTCACCGTACCGATTTTCATCTCCGTACCACTAGTATTTAAACGTAGGCTTTTTGCATTGCCCATGTTCAACTCTCCATTTTTAATGTTCACGCTGCTATACTTCATGTTCTTGGCCCTAATCTTGCCAAACTTTAAAATGATATCCGATTTATTCAAATCTTCGTTCAGCCATAAGCTACCGTGTTCCATCAAGACCCTTAACTCTCCGTTCCAGTCTTCAATAAAAACATCTCCAAAGCGGTTGGTAATATTGAGCTTCGACTTTTTAGGCAAAAAGACTTCAAAGTCTATTTCTACATGACTTCGGTCAAAATCGATGGGGTTGGTACGATTAAAGAAATCTGCAAACCATCCGGTGTTTCTATCATTTATTTCAGACCGGATGGAAACAAAGCTTCGACCAGAATTGATGTCAGGACGAATTCTACTGAGCAGGTTTTCGGCTTTGTCACGTTTGCGGTGGTTGACCTTAATTTCCATTTCAATTGACACTTCATCGTTATCCCATCCGGTTATCGTTACATTGCCATACTTGTTTTCCAAGATAAGCTCGCCGGTATCGGTCAAGGGAAATGTTTTCTTTACGGTCTTTGACATATGATGCTCTTGGGCCAATCCTATCTGCACAACAAATAGCGTACAAGCCAATGCCGGTACTATTTTATAAAGTGTAGCCATAATCTTCATTGGATTTTTTAGCTGCGTTCAGCTGTTGTAATAAATTCTCGATAAGCTCAATTCGCTTCTTATAATTGGCCACAATGGCCTCTAATACCCGCTCATTGTCAAGATTATTTTTCATCTCTTCACGAAGGATTTCATATTCTGCATCGAGTTCATCCATAAAGGATAAAAACTCAGCTTTATCTGTTTCGGAAAGGTTGGGATTGTTCTTTACCAATTGTACTTGATACGAAACCAAACCTTTATAGTGCATATCAATTTCAAGTAATTCTTTTGAGACATATTGAACCTCATCAGGTGGATTGCCATAAATAGATAGACCAATGAAACCTGCTATGCCCAGAAGGATGACCACACTTGCCGCAATGCGCAGCACAGGACGTTTCCAAAGGGGAATGACCTTTGGTTCCGCTTGGTGCAGTTCTGCAGAAATAGTTGCCCAAAGCTTTGCTCTGTCAGCTTTCGCAGTATCGAATTTTGCTGCATTCTCTCGGATATGTTTTTCAAAATTGTCCATTACAACTCGTTAATGATCTGTATTAATTTCTTTTTGGCCCTGTGGTATTGTGATTTTGAAGTATTGATGGAAATATCAAGTATCTCGCCAATTTCCACATGGTCGTAACCCTCTATTAAATAGAGGTTAATGATTTGTCGGTACCCTTCGGGCAACTGCGCAATGCCGATCTGTACCTTTTTTAGGTCCATCGCTTCGGCTTCCGTAGGGGTATCTTCCGCAAGACGAAACTCATGATCTTCCATGGCTACCAAGGGTATCTTTTTAACCTTTAAATGGTTGATGCTCTTATTGATGACAATACGTTTAAGCCAAGCCCCAAAACTGCTTTCGTATTTAAATGTGTGTAATTTTTTAAAGGCGTCGATAAAACTGTCTTGCACAATGTCTTCAGCATCTTCCTTGTTGCCCAAAAAACGTAACCCCACATTGAACATGGCATCTACATAGAGACCATATAACTCATATTGTGAGTTGGGGTTACCCGTCTTGCATTGCTCGACAAGGGTTTGATGTGTAAATCGAACGTCGGTTTCCAACAATTAAAGGTTGATGTGCTGTATAAAAGACAAGGATAAAAATAAAAGGTTGCATACAGGTATAAAAAGTTTGAAATACACGGACAACGGTGGAAAATGTTACATGGGAATTCCATCTTCGCTGTATTCAAAGGATGGACATAACGTATAGCGATAGGTATTATTTGAAATAATAGAATCGTAAATTTGAAATAAACGATGATAATGCGCATACGAACGGAAATATCAAGTCAGTATATTGAGGAAAGTGATTACGAAATGGCAAAGGTCGCAAATGCACTGTCCCATCCCGTTCGAGTGGCTTTGGTGCGTTACTTAGCTGAAAAAAATGGAGGGAGGGGATTGGACAATGTTACCTGTAATAAGGATTTGGTGAATATGTTCGATTATTCCCAATCAACCATATCACAACATGTAAAGATTTTAAAAGAAGCCGGACTTTTTGTGACGGAACAGAAAGACACCTTTACGTACTATCAACTGAACGATGGTCTTTTGAGGTCGTTCAGCAATATGATAGGCAAAATAAGGCGTTGATAACTTTTGCCATCGCGAATCGATATTACTTTTTTGTTTTTGTTATATTCGTATATCGTAAATGAACGATTAATAAATATAAAGATATCGTTATGAAAAGAAAGCTTCAATTCCTTCTACTTCTAATTGTTGGGTATGGTCACTCCCAAGCCTTACATCCACTGGAACCAGCCAAAAGCCACTACATCGATTTACAACGATTGGCGTCTGGTCCCAATTCCAAACGAATTGCTCTGGACAGCCTGTCTTTTACCCCCAATCAATACAATTCTTTGGCCTTGGCCTATATCTTGATGAATCCTGAATATCTCAACCAAGAGCAAATAGCGGTATTGAAGGAGAGTGTAGACTTTCCCAAAAACAGCTCAGACCAAACCCGCGCTGAACTTGATTTTTTATTGCAGTGGCAAGAAAAACGCACCCCTGAACAAGTACATCGTACTTCAATGGTTTTGGCACCTATCGGGTATTGGCCGCATATCAACGTCAAAAAAGACCATCCTGGATATCATAAAAACAAAGAAGATGTGCTGTTTGAGGGTAGGGAAGTACTGGGGGAGCAATGCACTGTAGAAAACTATCCTGCAACCTTAAAATTGATGCAAGGGGTGACTAAAGATATGCGGATTATGGAGCTCACGGTAAAGTACCATTTGGTAAGGGCCCGACCTTATGTGCTCGAACCGAAACTTCAACCGCTGCAAATTATGGGTTCGCCATCTTTTGCTAGTGGACATACGCTTTGGGCCTATATTCAGGCCTTTACCTGGAGTGAGTTGCTACCCGATAAACGTCAAGATTTTCTAGACCTGGCTTATGAGATAGGGGAATCTCGGGAAGTGATGGGCATTCATTATCCCAGTGACGAAGAAGCTGCACGGGTATTGGCCCATGGTATGTTAATGGCCATGTGGGACAATCCCGATTTTCAAATGGATTTAAATGCTGCCAAGGCGGAGTGGCAAGATTGAGCCTACAATACCTAGTTTTCTCAGTCTCATTGTAAGTTCAGTTGCCACGATACCCCAAATTGATCCGTGACAAAACCGAACCTTTGACTGAAACCGTAATTGTTGAGCGGCATGAGTACTTTTCCGTTTTCAGCCAATTTTTCAAACAAAAATTCCTGTTCCGCTTCATCTTTACAATCCACAAAATTGGACATGCCAGGGGTAAAATCCCATTCATGGACCGGCGGACTATCACTGCACATGTAGAGGCTGCCATTCAATTGAAAGGTAGCAGTCATAATTGTACCTTCTTTAGAAGGCATTCCAGCCCCCCATCGTTTAATATCCAACACCTTTGAGTTGTCAAAAAGACTGATGTAAATATTCATGGCCTGTTCAGCATCTTCCTTTTGAAAGGTCAAAAAAGTCTTTAATTGTCCTTTGGCTTTGTTTTCATTGGTTGAGTCCGTCATATTTGCATTGTTTTGACTATTAGTAATTGTAGTGAAGAGTAATCCCAAAATAAGGGCAATTGTATGTGTTTTCATTGCTAGAAATTTTAAGAACAAGGTTGTTTACATGATTTGCTATTCAGAGAGCAAAAACTGCCAATTCACGCCATAAACATCTTGGCACCACCCATATTTTTTACCAAAACCATAATCTCCAGTATCGTAGCTATCAAAAGGAACCATGACCATGCCCCCATTGCTGGAGAGCTTTTCAAAATACCCTTGCAACTCCACTTCAGACTGTGATTCAATATAAATCGAAATAGCAGGGCTAAAGTTCCAAGCATGATTGTAGTTGCTCTCAGAGACCATATATTCCGTTCCATTCAGGGTAAAAACGCCAAATTTGATCAGTTCAGGAGTGCCTCCAGCTTCGCCCTCGTTATAGGGAATGATTTTGATTATTTTAGAATGGGGAAAGATAGCCATGTAAAGATCAATGGCCTCTTTGGCCTTGCCGCATTGGTTGCCAACAAAAGTGAGAAAGGTGGTTGTTTTCATTTTGAACGGTATTGGTCAGGATACCCTTTAAAGATAACAAATCAATTTTATCGTTAACTATTTCATATCATGTTTAATACCTTCCAATTTCATAAGCGATAACCCATAATCACGAATGGTTTCAATAATGGGAATGGCCGTCTTTCCTTTGTCCGTAATCGAGTATTCTACTTTAGGGGGTACTACAGCATAGACTTTTCGCGAGATAAACCCTTCAGCCTCCAACTGCCGTAATTGGCTGGTCAACATCTTATCCGTAATATGGGGAATGTCCTTTTTTAACTCTCCAAAACGGAATATCCGTTCTTTTAAACGCCATAAGATCGGCATCTTCCATGTACCACCAATACGGTCCATGGCAAACTCCACTGGATTGTAATAGATCTTGTTGTTGTAGATAAAGTCTGGCATAATTTATTGGATTAAAAGTTGATAATGGTAAATTGAAAATTGGTGATGAAGACTTGTCTTCGTGGTTAACAATACTTACCAAGCTTTTGATTAGTTCCGATATCTTGTTAAAATAGGTTCCAGGCGTTTCCTTGGAAATTAAATCACACTCCCTCAGAAGATGTAATCAATATTCAATCTCATTTTCCTCTTTTAGAGTTATATTCATCTTGTGCCAAAAGTTTTCTCTAGATTCCTCATATTCGGCCTCCCTTATCAATACTCCGACTGCCGTTTCACTTCTCAATAGCTGTTTAGAAAGTACAAACTCAAGTTTACTTGCTGTCAAATCTTTGTGTTGGTTAACGATATATAGAGCGAAATCATAAGAGATCCTTTGAATTACATTTTCACGACCACTCCTTTTTAACTATCAATTTTCCATTTTGAATTATCATTCTCCACATTCAAGTACCCATATTACATGAGTAAAAATACATACTTTCTAAAAAGTTAGTATCACTCTATTGGGTAAGTATATTGACTGAAGTAAGTTAATCATTCAATTTTGTCATCACAATTAAACAAGAGTAAATGTCAAGTTCAATACAAGAAGTTCAAGAATATATGCATGCACATGGTATGCCATTTAAGGGAAAAATTTTGATAGTAGCAAGTAGCCCAGCTATTTCCGGGCAAACAGGTTGGCCTATAGGGTTTTGGGCCGCCGAATTGACGCATCCTTTGCATGTGTTTCAAGAGGCTGGTTATGACGTAGAGATTGCTTCTACTGAAGGGGGTAAAATCGAAATGGACGGATTTTCGAATCCGATGGATGCCAGTGGGTACTCAGCCCATGATGTCATTTCCCTAGGCTATATGCAACTGGATTGGTTCAATAAAGTGTTGGATAACACAAAAAAGCTAAGCGAAGTCGATGCCCAAAATTACGATGCCATTTTTTTGGTGGGAGGACAAGGTCCGATGTACACTTTTCGCGGAAATCACCATTTAGAAGGTCTCTTTGCCCATTTTTATGAAGCCGGAAAACCCAGTGACGCGGTTTGCCACGCCACTGACTTATTACTTGAGGCTAAAAAAGAGGATGGCAGCTTACTGGTTGATGGCAAGGCGTGGACAGGATTTGCCAGCGCTGAAGAAGAGTTTGTTGATAAAGCAGTCGGTCAGAAAATACAACCATACTGGATACAGGAAGAAGCACATAAATTACCCAACACCACCTTTAAAGTAGCGTCTCCTTTTATTTCTTATGCCATACAAGATGGCAATTTGATTACGGGGCAACAGCAAAACTCAGGCGCTGCAGCAGCAAAAATGGTAGTACAACAATTGAATAAATAGAAGTTTGTCACCTTGAACTTTTACCTTATGAAGTCGAAGTGGGTTTCAAGGACATATTGTCATTCCGAGAGAGGCCCGATGACCATCGGGACGACGAGGAATCTCATCTTTTGTATTTATAAAGAGATTTCTCATCCCGAAGTTTCGGGATTCGAAATAACTGAGGGCTGAGTAAGCATTTCACCAAAAGAATAAAACAATATGAAACTAGCATTTATAGGTATCGGCAAAGTAGGTTTTGCCTTGGCCAATAACTTTCAACAAAATGGGCATGATATTATCATTGCCCATAACAATATCCAAAGCCAAAGTGTGCTGACTGCACAGCAGAGGAACTCCAAGTTTTCGGCCCTGTCGATTCAAGACGCGATCAACACTTCGGACGTAGTCTTTTTAGCAACTCCTTTTTCTGCGGCCGAGACTATTTTAGCTTCTTTGGATTTTATGGGAAAAGCCTTAGTGGATTGCACCAACCCTGTTGGAGCAGGTGTTTCCCATGGGCTGGAAAGTAAGCTCTCCGGAGCCGAAAAAATACAGGAATGGGCACCCAGTGCGAAAGTTGTAAAGGCATACACCATTTACGGATTTGAAAACTTGGAAAATCCGAGCTTTCCGACTTACAATGTGAAACCTGTAATGCTCATCGCTGGCAATGATGACCATACCAAAAAACAGGTTGCCAGCCTCAACAACGATTTGGGTTATGAAACACTGGATACCGGCCATCTTTCCCAATCATTACATTTAGAACATATGACCCTGCTTTGGGTAAAGATGGTAAGGGCCAACGGCCACCATCCGAATTTTACGTGGGCCTATTTGGAGCGATAACATCATTTAAGGCAAAAAAGGTTTTGTTATGCTTCTTCAGATGAGTAGCTACTTGAAAACTGTATACTAAGTGCATGGTGCAATTTGGTTAAATGGTCGAAGGGTACCTATTGGCTACCGTATGACCATGCTCTCTCAGGCCACAACGCCATACGAATGGGTTTTCCCACCTATACCGAAGATGAAATTCAGGAACTGGTTGGGCGATTAAATAAAACGATGGAGTATATTGAAAGTTATTCAAGATTCGCCAATAGTGTATCAAATGACAGATATATATGGTAGCATGAAAACTTCGTTTTGTAACTATTTCATCTCAGTTTTTTTCAATAATTCGGCAATTGAAGGTAATTCCATTTCAAGTTCTTCTTGACTTTTAATTTTTTTGCCGATATATTCGGCCAATTCTTTTTTGAACAACCCTTTTTCTCTTGCCTCAATTTGAAGTTCATTTGTTAAATACTTGTTGATGGGTTCGATTTTGTCCCAGACTCTTTTCTTAGGATACTTTAATGAGATAAATTCATCAATAAATTTTTTTGGGTAGATATCTTCGAGTTGCTTATGCCCAAGTCCGAAAATTTCAACATCAAATTCTGAGACTTTTTTGTATTTCAGTTTTATGTCTTCTGCTTTGGCTATATCATCGACTACGACAATTATCTTGAAGTCAAACAATTCTCTAGAGGGAAAAGACTTTTGCATCCTTTTCAAAACTTTAATCATTAGTTGAAGATTCGCTATTCTCTTTTCAAGATCTCCATCACCCTTTGGTGATATTATGAATTCTTCAAAGGAGTAATCCAAACTTGTTGACAGATTATTTAACAATTCAATAATAGAATTTTCTGCCATAATTATAGGATTTGGAAAAAAATCACCAATTCCAGAACCCAACATCTTATTTGCTACAATTAGCGACTTCGAGCCGGAAACACCAGTTTCTGCAATCTGTTGATTTTCTCTACCTGTAAGATCAATCAGTTTACATTTCTCCAATCCGTAAATCTTTTGACTATTCTTAAATTTTGAAGCTCCTTTTATTACAAATGGCGAATGAGTGGACACAACAATTAATAATGGTATATTTTTATGAGTCCCCTGCTGGATTATCCATTTTTCTAAATATGAGGGTAGCAATTTTTGCATTTTCGGATGAAGATGAATTTCTGGTTCTTCAATACCTATAACATACAGCCTAGGGGTTCTTTGTGCATAATTTTTCGGAAATCTCTCCTTCTTTAATCCATCATTTATGGACCAATCAAATAGTTGGTGAAACTTTCGAGTACCTTCTGAGAGGTGGTTTATACCTTTAAATTCAATTCCATTTAGTTTAGGTATTTCAACTGAAAGATTTGGTGTTTGCCATCTTCCGTCAATATATTCTCGCTTCCCTTTTGTAATTGATTCTTCAGATATAATAGAATCTTGATTAAATATCTCAAGAGTAGATTTAATATCCTGGTAATTTTGTAGAGCAGATTTGTCAGGGTCATATTCGCACCTTCCCCAGTCAAGAAACCTAAACGGAATAACTCTGTATTTAGAAAGACGATCTATATAGATAACGGCTTTACTGCTTTTTAAACCTTCAATAAATCTAGATTTTCCTGCACCATTTGCTCCGACCAAATAGATTACGGAAGCCGAAGTTTTCAGTTCAACATCGAGAGGTTGATTCCTAACAGAAATTTTGAGGTCACTTGTATTTGGTTGGCCCATCTTAGTTATTCTTTCAATTGACTTTAACTTTAATATAAAAATAACCAATACAATTTGTAAGAAATAGTTGCCGAATCATCTTTCATGCAACCCTTTACTTTTTGATCTGTCTCTGGTGTAGTAACTATTTGACAACCATCAAAAAATCAAAAAATGAACAAAAGAAAAGGGGCGACACCCCAAATCAAAACAACCGTATGGTTATTATGGCTCTTTTTTTGGGGGGGTATCGTGGCCTTTGGTCAGCAAAGTCATACGATTAGTGGTACCATAACCGACAAAAGCAATGGGGAAACCTTATTTGGGGCCTCTGTATTTCTAACCGGCACTACCATCGGAGGTATCACGAATGAATATGGTTTTTACTCCATCACCGCCCCAGAAGGGGAATACGTACTCAATATCTCTTATATGGGCTATACTGATGTCAATATTAAGATTAACCTTGACCAAGACCTTAATCGTGATGTTGAGATAGCAGAATTCTCCACAGAACTCCAGGAAGTGGTGGTTACCGCGGAGGAGCCGGAGCGGGCCATCATCCGAAAGCCAGAAATGAGTGTGGTAAAAATGAATGTGGGAACAATAAAAAAGACCCCTGTAGTATTGGGCGAAGTAGATGTGCTAAAAAGTCTGCAACTCTTGCCCGGAGTCACCAATAATGGCGAAGGTACCGGAGGTTTTCATGTACGGGGCGGCGCACAGGACCAAAACCTTGTCCTACTTGATGAGGCCATTATTTACAATACCTCTCACATGTTCGGGTTCTTTTCGGTTTTTAACGCCGATGCCATCAAAGATGTAAAACTCTATAAAGGGGGTATTCCTGCGCGCTTTGGGGGCCGGGTGTCCTCAGTATTGGATATTCGCCAAAAAGACGGTAACCGCAAAAACTATGCATTAACAGGTGGTATCGGAATCATTTCAAGCCGTTTAACTGCAGAGGGGCCCATACTTGGTGACAAGGGCTCCTTTTTGATTGCAGGGCGACGGTCTTATGTGGATTTATTACTGGCCGCGGCAGGGGAAGATAATCGGGTTGCGTTTTATGACCTTAATCTCAAGACAAATTATAGCATCAATAGAAACAATAAGCTCTTTTTGAGTGTGTATTTTGGTCGTGATGCGTTCAATTTTGCGGGCATATTTGAAAATAGCTATGGGAACGGTTCGGGCAACCTGCGCTGGAACCATATTTTTAACGACCGTTTGTTTTCCAACCTTTCCGCCATCTATAGTCGATATGATTA
>JBHJJC010000104.1:0-22626 GCA_050042945.1 Croceivirga sp. | reverse complement strand
GAATGATATTTTCAAATAGATAGGCAAAAATCCACAAGGTTAAATAGTGAGTGAGGAAAAGTGCATACGAGATTTATCGTGAGAAAAGAAAGAAGCTGTTGATCAAAGGATTTTTAAGCAAGTAAAAGAATAGTGCGATACAAGAATAGCCGAAAAGTGCAGGAATATCATTGAACAACTTGCCGTATCCGCCTGGGATTAAGGTGAGTGATGCATAAATAATACAACAAGACACTCCCACGAACAGTAGCCTATATTTTTGGGCGTACGGGGTAAAATCCCGTCCGTTGAAAATCATTTTGGCAATCACCATCCCTAAGCAGAACTCCCAGAGATATTGTAAAAAGAAACTATTCCAAATCCTCAACTCAGATACACCGATGTAAGTAATGAAAACAGACCACCCTAAGCTAATTATAATTCCAATCAGTATAAATAGGCTATCACGTTTGGTGATTCTATTGAGCCATACCAACAAGTGAAAAATCAGGTAGAATTGTAATATCATCGAGACGAACCAGAGCTGATAACCGTATGATCCAATAATCGTCTCATCAAACATTTTGTAGAGTAAAATATGACCGCCCAAGGCGTAAATCGAATTCTTATAAATAGGAATAATCAGGGCTATCGCTGCGGATAGTAAAACGATGATGATGTAGGGAAAATAAATTTTACCCATTCGCTTTCTTAAGAATGAACTATAATTCAAAGGACGGTGTAGAAATGACATAAACAACCCTAGACCTGAGAGCACTATAAAAAGATGGATACCTGTACCACCAAAAAAAATCAATTTGTCAAAAGGACTGGGAAGATTAAGAAATTGGCAATAATGAAAAAGTATTATGGTGACGATAGAATATCCTTTAAGGAAATCTATTAACTCAATTTTTTTCATTCCTAGACGATTAAGTGCAACTAGAACGAAATGAGGAACAAGTTAGTATGTAATTATTAAGAAAAATCTTACATTATAATAGAATAAGGAAATATTCATTATCCATGAAGAATGGTGAAGAAGACCTGCAAAAAATAGCGAATAAGGCAGAAATAGATAATACACTTCGTATCGAAAGCTATCTTTCTGCCTTATAACAGGGGGAACATTTATTAATACAGTTAAAGTAGTTACACTAGTCTATAACCATCAACTTATATGTTTCGGTTTGGTCTCCGTTCAATATCTTTAAAAAATAGAGACCGCTGGAAACATCATCAATATAAAACGGCGATCCCATGATGTAACTTCCCTCATAAATGACTTTATTTTCAGAAGAGGTAATTTGTAAACTTACTGACCCATCTATTTGTGGGTTGTATAGTGTAAATTTAGTTTTTGAGGGATTGGGATAAAGGTACGTCTTTGCCTCTAGCGGGGTTGTGCTTTCAAGATTCGTAGGGATGGCCGCTCTCAGGGAAGTACCCGAGACCTGGTACTCATAGGCCCCGATATCAAATGCAGTTCCAGAAGGTCTTGAATTATTCTCTAGGTCAATTACAATCCCCCAAGCCGAAACATCATGCCCGACGTCCACAACACTTGAGGTTTGCGACCCCGGCCAGTATTCGTCGTTTGCCGTGTCGTTAAGGCCTAACGTATCTATTTGTCGTGTCATAATGTTTGAGTATATGTTGGGCAGTAAGCTATCCCTTGTGGACGGAGCGTTGAAATCAAAATAACTCTCCTGGTCTTTTTTCCAGAAATTACTGTTGGAAAAATCATACCCAGGGTCTACAATAAGGTTGTTCACAAAATGAGAGGGTACTTCATCTTGTTTTCTGTTAACATCATTGGGGTCCACAGCATAGTAAATATCGGCGTTAAGGTGAACACCCGCTTTTTGCGGTTCGATAATGGTATTGTTTACGATGTAGTAGCCTTCGTTAACATCATCAAAAACGTGTCGGTTATGCAAAAAGATTCCGTGTTCTTTGGGTTTTACCAAAACATTATTATAAATTTTTGAACCACTTTCTCCACTGATTAATTGTATGCCGGCCCCTGTTTCAGTAGGACCATTTACAATAAGATTATTGTACACTTCATAAGTACCTCCACCCAAACTTATGGCGAAGGCTTGTGCCCATCTTCCTTCGGTGGCATAATCCAAAATTTGGTTATCGCGTATCTTGCCGTTAAGGTTGACCAAATTCAACTGTATGGCGTCCCATCCGGTTTGTTCTACGATATTGTGGTGAACATCCACATTTTCTAACCAGTGGCCAAAAACAGGTGTTCCACTGCAATACCGAAATGTTTTGAGCTTATAGCCTAAAGTGAAACCGATATAAATGCCTTCACCACCCGTATTTTGGATATGGTTATGATGAATATCCAGATTTTTCATAACAAAACCACTTGTTCTCCAAGTAGCCGAATTACTACAAATAGGGTCTGTTTTCGCCATGATTCCAGCGAATCCGGCACTTTCTACTTCTACATGGTCGACTTCAAAGTCTGTACTAAAGTCGCCTATGGCCACACCCATTGCCCAACTACTGGTGCCCTCAATCTTAATTCCATAATAATGCTTGCTGTCGCCCGTGCCAGTGACATGAATATATTTACTGTTCCGAAATTCGAGCCCTGAGTAGTTGGTTTCATCAATCACCACTTGCCCCCCACAGTTGATGATGGTCAGCGGTGCTGTCTCGGTCCCTTCAAAATTATAGAATCGCAGGCCTGCATAGTTTCCAGCAGGAATACATATGACATCTCCCGGCTGGTAATTTACTTGAGAAGCCCAAATGCCGTTCAAGGAGTTTTGGCTTAAACCACTAAGCGTAACATCACAATTACAGTTTTGTTGTCCTATAGCGGACAACAGGCTAAAAAAAGCCCCTAAGGTCAAAAATCCATTTTTCATTATTTCATTTTTGGTGTTCGTCATTTATGGTCTTTAAAAATATTCATTATTTATTTTTATATGAAAGAAAAAGACTACAAATTTTATTAAATTATTTTAATTTTTTGTAAGTATAAATCGCTGTAGTTCAAAAAGTAAGTGGGTAAGCTTAGCTTAGGGAAAATTGATTTATTGCTAAGGATGCATACTCTTTACAGCGTAGAAATAGTTGTCACTTTGGAAATTTTGGATACAGAGTTCAAAGGAAGTCTTTAGAACTGCACAATACTTCGGTTTTCCCATACCAGTTAAGGCATTGGTAGGGTCATTGTGAGTTATGGATATTCCCCGGTGTATCTTTTTTTAAAGTGTATCAATGAATTTATAGCGGACCTTCTGCATGTCATCCGTTAAGACTCTTGATTGCTTTGATTGAAATAATTAGAATTCAGTCGCATACCACATAATACCCTGTTTACACAACAATCTATTTAAATAAGGTAATAATAATCCTACTTTTCGTTCATATTTATATTACAAAAATATTTACCATGAAAATACTTGTTGTTGATGACAAACAATCGCTCAGTGAACTAGTGGCCCAGTTTTTAGGGCAATCGTATAACGTTACCACGGTTGAAAATGGTCTTGCCGCCATTACTTGGTTGCAGGAAGGTAATTTGCCCGATTTGATTATCACCGATTTGGAAATGCCTGAGATGGATGGCTTTGAGCTGATAAAGCGTGTAAAGCAGACAGGGATTTTTTCTGATATTCCGATTATTGTTTTGAGCTGTCGTGACAGTAGTAGTGATCGAATTGAATGTCTGCGTTTGGGCGCCGATGATTATATGGTAAAACCCTTTAATCCAGAAGAACTGCTCATTAGGGTAGACAAGTTGTTAATTCGTCAATAGTGAATGGAAACTCAGATAAAGAAAAATACTTCCGTATTATATCTAGGGCAGAATAAACGTTTTGCCGAAGAGTTTCGTCGTCACAATACCGCGGTGAACGTTAGCCCCGTTAATTCTATTGAGGGGGCGTTGCGTTGGCTTCATGGTCACAGTAATTTCCATGAGGGAAAATGGATCAACACGCAGCAGGTGGTCGATGCCATACTTTGTGAAAAGACGATTCCTGAAGGAAAGGTAAAGGACTTTTTAGGGTATCTGGTCAAGATTTTTGATCCAGCAAAGAAGATACCTATTGTACTGCTCTGTGATGAGGTAACCAAAGAAGAAAAGCTCAATGCCCTAGAAAATGGGTTTGATGATGTTTTTGTTCACCCCATACGTTTTGAGCAGGTACTTGAGCGTATTGGTTTTTTGAAGGAGTTGAAGAACAATCTTCGTAAACAAGAGATTTCAACCGCGCAACGCGATATCAAAGAATACAAGATTGGATTTTGGAAACGTTCTTTTGATATTGTTTTGGCCAGCACGGCCTTGTTGTTCGCCTCTCCATTTCTACTATTGTTCATCTTGGCCATACGATTGGAATCAAAGGGAAAGGTCTACTACGTCTCAAAGCGTGTAGGTACCGGTTATAAAATTTTCAACTTTCTAAAACTTCGTTCCATGTATCCTGATGCGGATAAACGGCTGAAGGAATTTGAACATCTCAACCAATATGTGCACGGTGAGAATACAGAAGTCGAAGAAGACAATGTCAGTACAGTACTGGATTCAGGAACAAAATTAATAGGAGACGATTCAGAGGTAGATGAAGGCACGCACAATGAGAAGCGCAAAAAGAGTAGTGAGAGTGCATTCGTAAAATTTGATAATGACCCTAGGATTACCAAAGTAGGTAAAATCATTCGAAAATTGAGTATTGATGAATTGCCACAGTTGATCAACGTACTTCGAGGCGATATGTCTATTGTCGGTAATCGTCCATTACCGCTTTATGAAGCAGAAATGATAACTACTGATGAGTGGACAGAGCGTTTTAACGGACCGGCCGGAATCACGGGGCTTTGGCAGGTAGAAGCGCGTGGACGTACTTCTAAAATGTCTCCAGAAGAAAGAAAACAGTTAGATGTAAAGTATGTCAAATACGCCAATAGCAAATACGCCTTTATGATAGATATGTGGATTATACTAAGAACTTTTAAGGCAGTGTTCCAAAAAGAAAATGTTTGAGATATGCGCATTCATTTATTTGTGTTCTATATCTTTTTTGGATGGTATTTGGTTCAAGGTCAATCCATAAGTGAGTCCATAGAAAAGGGACTTTTGGAGAATGATATTCGAAAAAAATTACCCCCCTTGGATTCATTGCTCACTTTTGCTAAAGAAAATTCCCCTTATTTAAAATTTTTGGATGCGGATTCAGAAGTATGGGAGGGCCGCGTCACTGTTGAGAAACGGTCATGGCTATGCTATGTTTACGTAGAAGCGGGATATAACTATGGGGTCTTCGACAATTTAACAAACCAACAAATTGCTGGCGATCCCCAAAGTCAAACCTTATTTTCCACTGAACAGGGTCGTTTTAATGTCGGAGCATCGCTTAAGATACCGTTGACCTCCGTGCTCTCAAGAATACGTAACATTAAAAATGCAAAGGCCGAGGCTGAGAAAGCGCGTTATAACCGAATAACGGCTGAGGTAGACCTTGAGGGGATGATCATTAGCCAGTACAACGCTGTGATAAAATCGCACCGCATGTATTACATATCCAGTTCCATATTGGATAGTTATAAAGTACAGTCCATAAGGGCCGAAAAGGATTTTGAGAATGGCGTAATCAATGTTGCCGAATATACACGTCTACAACAAATGCTCAACGATGCTGCTTTAAAGTTAGAATCGCAACGAGCAGAGTTTATCGTGGCGGTGGGCAATCTTGAAAATACCGTAGGTTTTAAATTGAATATTTAGGGGTTGAAACTGAATCTTCTATATTTTGTTCGCCTTTTACTAAGGCATATTGGGCTGTTATTGCTGGTTCCCGTGGTTTTGGCGGTATGTGTTTTCTTCTTGACACAAAACCAGCCAGATGTTTACAGCTCAAAAGCTCGGGTATACACGGGCATAGCTTCAGGATCTACCATAGAGTTGGACAATAACAAGATTGACTACAAAGGCACGGGCATCGCCTATGGTAACCTTTTGAACCTTATACGCTCCAGGGCTACGGTAGAAATGGTAGGGCTTAAGTTGTTCTCTCAACACATGGCATTGGATTCAGTGGATATTCGAGTACTTTCTGTTAGCAAGCAAGAAGAATTGCAAGAAATGGTACCAGATGATGTTAAGGCACTGGTGGTCAAAGGGGATATTGAGAAAACATACGATAACCTTTTGGCCCTAAAAGAATCGAACCATACCAACTTTATTTATGAGCTCATCAACCTTGACCATCCAGATTACAGCTACGAAAAAATATTGGAAAAAATAGGGGTAAAGCACATTATGAGCAGCGATTTTGTTGATGTAACCTTTGAATCGGAAGATCCTGCCATTTGTCAGAATGCCCTCTTGATGCTTTGTGATGTTTTTGTAAAACTCAATGCTGAGATCAAGGTAAATCAATCTGATGCTGTTGTAAAATATTTCGAACGTCAGTTGGAATTGTCCACTGAAGAGCTAAAACAGGCAGAAGATAAGTTACTGCTATTCAATAAATCGAACAACATTATCAACTATTACGAACAGACCCGTCATTTAGCCTCTGAAAAGGAAGATTTTGAAATCAAAAGTCTTGAGGTTTCCCGTGAATATTTTGGGGCAAAATCTGTTCTTGAAGCACTTGAGGCCCGAATGGCCACCCATGAGCGGAAACGTTTGAGCAGTAAGAAATTGATGGAGCTTCGCGAAGAGTTATCCCAACTCAATTTTGAAATTTCCACCATGGAAATAGGTTTTTTAGACCCTACTCAAGATAGTACTCAAACTACCATTTCTTTAGTTGAGAAACGCAAGCGGTTGGTAGATTTGAAAAGTGAACTCGCTTCAAATATTGATGTGTTATATAGCGTAGATCACAATACGAATGGTGCGGCAGCCTCCAATATTTTAAATGACTGGTTGGAAAATTTGGTCATCTACGAAAGTGCAAAAGCGGAAATGGAGGTTATGGGTTTAAAGCGAAAAGAGTTTAAGGCCATGTACCAAGAGTTTTCTCCTTTAGGGGCAACCATGAAGAAGTTAGAACGTAAAATTGATATTGCCGAACGCGAATACCTCAGTTTATTATACAGTTTGGGCCTCGCTAAATTAAGGCAGCAAAATGTGGAGCTCCAATCCAATATCAAGTTGGCAGAAGCCCCTTATTTTCCGATTAGTCCAGAGCCAAGTAAACGTATTTTGTTGGTCATCGTGGCCGGTGTCGTCGGTTTTGTGCTGGTGGCTTTCACCATTCTGATTCTAGAATTTCTGGACGGAAACATCAATACGGCCGCTAGGGCAGAAGATAAGATTGGTCTCAAGGTTTCCTCTATCTTTCCCGTTATCAACACAAAAAAAGACAAGGTTGACTATAAATATTTATTGAATAAAGCCGTCAATGCCATTTCAAGGAATATCATACTTAATCAATTCCAAAAATCTGATGTTTCTGGACCTGTGGTGAATATGTTTATTTCTACCCAAGAGAACGAAGGAAAAACCTTTATCAACGAACACCTGATTGCTAAGTTATGCGAACTGGGGTATAACATATTGTATATCACTTATGACGAAACGGAACTGTCCATTTCTAACGATAAGTACCAAAAGATTACTTATGATATAAGTGATCAATTGTATAAAATTTCCAAAGTTGAAGAGTTTGGGGAGGAAGGCTTAAACGAACGGTTCAATACTTTCGACTTTGTAATATTGGAACTTCCTGGAATTATAAAAATCCCTTTTCCTGTAAAACTTGCCTCTACGATAGACTATACATTTTTGGTGACTAGGGCGAATAGGGCATGGGGCGATGCAGATGCCAATGCCCTTTCATTGTTTACCCAGGCCACAACTGGGCCAGAGCCCATGGTCATCTTGAACGGAGTGAAAGTATTTGAAATGGAAACGGTTCTTGGGGAGTTACCCAAAAAGCGTTCATTGATTCGAAGATGGATCAAAAACTTGGTACAACTGCATTTCTTCACCAAAAAAACAGTAGCGTAACATGTGGGGTAAAGTAAAACAAATGGCCAAAGAGAAAAATATGGCCTCCCTATTGGCCAATATGAGTGCTGCTTTTTTAGGACTAGTGAGTTTTATGTTATTGGCGCGGCAATTGAACAAAAACGATTTTGGCCACTGGGTCCTATTTATAACTTTGGCGACTTTTTTTGATCTATTGCGATTCGGACTGACCAGAACCTCATCAGTGCGGCTTTTGTCCAACGCAAATGATGATGGGGCTAAGAAAATACTGGGCACATGCTTTAAGATCAATAGTATCTTATTGCTGGGAATTACCATTGGATGCTATATGTTGATTTTTATTTTGGGATGGTTGTCCATAGAAATCGGTGAGGGCTATAGGTTGTTCTTGATGTGGTACCCAGTTTTGGGTATTGCCAACTTATCGTGGAACAATGCCATGGGCCTCTTTGAAGCGCGGCAGGAGTTTTCCAAAATGATGTACGTTAGAATAGCTAATGTTGGGTTGTTCGTTACGTTTTTGATGGTCAATGGAATATGGTTGAATTTAGACCTATACCAAATCATCTGGGTGTATTTGGTTGTAAATCTGATATCAAGTTTATGGTGTACCCTAAAAAAGTGGGACGGCTTGTGGTATTTGGGGAAGCACGATAAGACCGTTCAAGCAGAAATCATTGGTTTTGGCAAATACTCCATGGGTACATTGATTGGTTCCAGTTTGTTGCGTAGTGCAGATACCTTTATCATTGGCTTGAGCCCTTTTATGGGGGCAGAAGCGATAGCGATGTACGCGATTCCAATAAAACTAACTGACTTATTGGGGATTCCGCTGCGTAGTTTTACGATGACGGCCTACCCTAAGATGTCAAAAAAATTTATTCAACAAGATCTTGAGGGGGTGAAACGGTTATTTTACCAGTACACAGGCGTTATCACACTTCTTTTTATGCCAATCGCGTTTTTTTGTTATGTGCTGGCAGAATATCTCATCCTTTTCCTAGGCGGCGGGGAATATCTTCAAGAACTGCCCCTGCTCATTGTCGTCTTTCGCATTTTCACCCTTTATACCTTATTGCTGCCCTTAGATCGGTTATTGGGTGTTTTGATGGATAGTATCAATAGGCCCAAATTAAACTTGATAAAAGTTTTGGTGATGAC
Organism: Croceivirga sp.; assembly: GCA_050042945.1. Taxonomy (GTDB): domain Bacteria; phylum Bacteroidota; class Bacteroidia; order Flavobacteriales; family Flavobacteriaceae; genus Croceivirga. Next base: position 13,511 of record JBHJJC010000104.1, on the reverse strand, counting down.
GATAGCCAATATATTATTGGACCTTTTGGCGGTTTTCATTTTTGAAAGCTTGGTCATGGTGGCCATCGGTACGGTCGCCTTTACGGTCATTGGAATATTATTGGGTATCTATATGTTGAAAAGGGAAATTGGTATTAAAAGTGGATTGATATGGACAGAAAGTCTGGCATTCTGTAAGAATTTAAAACTTGGTTCCTACCTATAATGAATCCTTTTCAGCGAACATATGGAACAGATTTGTTGCGGGAACCTATACCGCTGTTATTGTTATTCTCAGTGGTATTCTTCTGTGCGAAGCTCACGGCGGTACTTGGCCTCTTCGGAGGGATAGCATTCATTATGATACCCCTAGTGCTATTTTATTTAACGGCCCTTTTTGTAAACCCTAAAATAGGCCTGATTACCGTGTTCATCCTAAACTTTTTGATTGGTGGTCTCGGAAGGTACGTTCCCGTCACCTGGGGACTAATGGTCGATGGAGTGCTGCTCTTGATGTACTTGGCCTTGTTTTTTAAGGCATTTCATCAGAAAATACCATGGTCAAAGGCCAAGTCGCAATTGACATTGTTGGTTACCCTCTGGTTCGGGTATGCATTATTACAAGTGGTCAATCCTGAAGCCGTTAGTTTTTTAGCTTGGTTTTACGCAATGCGGGGTCATGCCCTTTATCAGTGGATGTTGATTCCACTAATATTCATCATTTTTGACAAGCCCAAAGATATGCGTACCTTTTTTATTATTTGGGCCGTGCTGTCTTCATTGGCCACTTTTAAAGGATTACAACAATTGGTTTTTGGGGTAGATCCATATGAGCAGGCATGGCTGGATGCAGGCAATCATGAAACGCATATTCTTTTTGGTCAACTAAGGGTCTTTTCCTTTTATTCCGATGCGGGTCAATTTGGTGCATCGCAAGGTCACGCAGGTGTTGTTTTTGGGGTGTTGGCACTATTGACCAAGAACATGAAACACAAAGTGTTTTTTGCAACAGTTGCTGCACTAGGGTTAGTAGGTATGATGATTTCAGGCACACGTGGTGCCATTGCGGTACCCGCTGCCGGGGGAATCATGTTTTTGATCATAAGAAAGAATATTCCATTGTTGATTTTAGGGGCGATAATGGGGGTAGGGGTATTTGTGTTCTTTAAATACACAACCTTGATGCACAACAATGCGCAGGTTCGTAGAATGCGAACGGCCTTTGATCCTAATGACGCCTCGTTACAGGTAAGGCTGGCGAACCAACGTAAGCTCAAAGCATATTTGGCCTCTAGGCCATTGGGCGGGGGTATCGGGTCATCCGGCAATTGGGGAAAGCGGTTCGCACCCCATACATTTTTGGCCAACACGCCGACGGACAGTTGGTTTGTGCTCATATGGGCCGATACCGGAATTATAGGGCTGTACACGCACCTATTCATCCTCTTTTTTATTTTGATTACAGGAGCCTATAATGCCATGTTCAAAATTAGGGATGACTGGCTCAGAGCTCAAATCTCTGCATTGGTCTGTGGAATGTTTGGCATCATGGCCGCATCATACGGTAATGGTGTTTTTGGACAATTCCCTACAAGTATCTTAATGTATGCAGGTATGGCCTTCATGTTCTTTGCCCCGCGGTTGGATAAGGAGATTATGAAGCGAAAGGAAACAACAAACGAAATGGAATTAAATCAATAGCTATCATGAAAGAACAAAAGCCACTAGTTACTATCATTACCATTAACTATAATGAGAGTAAGGTGACATTAGATATGCTCGCGTCTTTAGAGCAGTTGACCTACCCCAATTATGAGGTCATTGTTGTAGACAACGCCTCTCCAAATGAAAGTCCAGAAATCATTAAAGAAAAATACCCTCACATTCATTTGATAAAGAGTGAGAAAAATCTAGGTTTTGCTGGAGGAAACAATTTAGGCGTCAGGGCAGCAAAGGGGGAATATCTTTTGTTCATCAATAATGATACAGAAGTGCCCGCGAGGTTTATTGAACCCTTGGTAGATACGCTTGAGAATGATGTGATGATAGGGATGGTGAGCCCCAAAATAAAATACCATTGGGACCAAGAATTGATTCAATATGCCGGATATAACCCGATGAATCACTGGACGATTAGAAACAGTGCCGTGGGTTCCATGCAAAAAGATGATGGTCATTTTGACGTTCCCGGAGAAACCGCCTCGGTACATGGGGCAGCCATGATGGTTCCTAAGCGAGTAGTAGATGAAGTAGGGATGATGACCGAAATTTACTTTTTATATTATGAGGAGCATGATTGGGCAGAAATGATAAAAAGGGCAGGGTATAAGATTTATTACCAGCCCCAATCTTATATTTTACATAAAGAGTCGTTGTCGACCGGTAAATTCAGTCCGTTGAAAACCTATTATATCGCTAGAAATCGCATTTTATTCGCGCGACGTAACTTCAAACCATTGCAATTAGTGGTAAGCCTATTGTTTCAAACTTTTATTTCCATCCCTAAAAATGCATTGACTTTTTTGTTGAAAAGGGAGTTCGAGCATTTGAATGCTTTTTGGAATGCAGTCACTTGGAATCTGAAGACCTCAAGAATTCATTAATAACATGATGGCCAGTTCGGTTTATCTGAATTATTGATGATGGTTTTGTTTCGCCACTCGAGGCAATTCCCCTTACACTCGAATAGCTGCGCTTTATAAACTGGGCGAGTTCCTGAGGAACGCGGGGTGCTGATTGGTATCAGCAGGAAGTAAAGACCAAAAAATAATGGCTTAACAACGTTAATTTAACGTTTCACAACAATATTTTCTTTCTCTAAAAATGTAAGATAATATTTACAAATAAATAAAGAAAAATACTTAAAAATGAATATAGCGGTAGTTGGTACAGGGTATGTCGGTTTAGTGACGGGTACCTGTTTTGCAGAGACGGGAGTAAACGTTGTCTGCGTTGACATTGACAAGAAAAAAGTAGAAATGCTCCGTAATGGGGAGGTTCCTATTTATGAGCCTGGTCTTGATGCACTGCTCGAACGTAATATTGATAAAAATAGGATTTCTTTTACCACTAGTTTGGAAAAAGGGATAAAAGATGCCGACGCCGTATTCATTGCAGTGGGTACACCACCTGATGAAGATGGCAGTGCCGATTTACAGTACGTATTGGGTGTGGCCCGAGAAATTGGCCAACATATGGAAGACTACAAGGTGATCATCACAAAAAGTACTGTTCCCGTTGGTACCTCATTTAAGGTGAAGGCCGCAGTTGAAGAAGAGCTTCAAAAGCGCAGTGTTCGCATTCCCTTTGATGTGGCTTCAAACCCAGAGTTCTTAAAAGAGGGCAGCGCGGTTGATGATTTCCTGAAACCTGACCGTATTGTGGTCGGTGTGGAGAGCAAGCGTGCCGAAAAGGTGATGAACCGTCTCTATAAACCATTCTTAATGAACGGACACCCACTATTGTTCATGGATATCTTTTCATCAGAGATGACCAAATATGCCGCCAACTCGATGTTGGCTACTAAAATCAGCTTTATGAACGATATCGCCAATCTATGTGAATTGGTCGGGGCCAATGTTGATTTGGTCAGAAAGGGTATTGGGTCTGATACACGTATCGGCAATAAGTTTATTTATCCGGGTACAGGTTACGGTGGAAGTTGTTTCCCCAAAGATGTACAGGCCTTGGTTCGAACGGCTGACGAATATGGGCATTCCCTAGAGGTGTTGAAAGCCGTTGAAGCAGTCAATTACCGACAAAAGCACACCTTGGTGGAAAAAATTAAATCCCATTTTGGAGAGAATCTTAAAGGAAAACAATTTGGTATGTGGGGTTTGGCCTTCAAACCCAAAACCGATGATATGCGCGAAGCCCCTTCTTTGGTCATTATAGAACAATTAAAGGCCTTGGGGGCGACGGTTAGGGCCTATGACCCTGTGGCGATGCATGAGGCTGAACGCATTTTGGGTGATTCCATCGAATACGCCAAAGATGAATACGATGTCTGCATAGATGCCGATGCAATCATCTTGGTGACCGAATGGTCAGAATTTAGAATGCTCAACTTTAGAATTCTTGAGAAGTTGATGAACGAAAAGACCATTTTTGACGGAAGAAACGTATACGACCCCGAAGAAATGGAAGAACAAGGATTCAATTACTACAGTATTGGCCGTAACGCTGTTCGCGTAACGGTTGAAGAATCCGCAAGCGCATAATAACAACCAATCATAAACACGGATGAAAAGAATATTAGTTTCTGGAGGTGCAGGATTTGTCGGATCACATTTATGTGAACGACTTCTAAATGAGGGGCACGAAGTGGTTTGTATGGACAACTATTTTACGGGTAGAAAAAGTAAAATCGTCCACCTTATGGACAACCCGTATTTTGAACTGATTAGACATGATGTAACCCTACCTTACTTTATAGAGGTAGATGAGATTTACAATCTGGCATGCCCTGCTTCACCGGTACACTATCAATACAATCCCATAAAGACCATCAAGACATCCGTTTTGGGAGCCATTAATCTTTTGGGATTGGCCAAACGGATCAATGCCAAAATACTTCAGGCCTCAACCAGCGAAGTTTACGGAGATCCCGAAGTGCATCCACAGCCAGAAGACTATTGGGGGCACGTTAATCCTATCGGTATTCGCTCTTGTTACGATGAAGGAAAACGCTGTGCCGAATCATTGTTCGTAAACTACCATAATTCTAATGGTGTTCTGGTAAAGATTATACGAATATTCAACACCTATGGTCCTAGAATGGAACCTGATGATGGTCGCGTGGTATCTAATTTTATCATGCAGGCTTTACAAGGTAAAGACATCACCTTTTTTGGTGATGGTACCCAGACACGAAGTTTTCAATATGTCAGTGATCTGGTCGATGGTATGATTAAAATGATGGATACCGAAGACGACTTTATCGGACCCATCAATATTGGCAATCCAGGCGAATTTACCATGTTGCAACTTGCTGAAAATATTATTGACCTAACCGGTTCGAAATCAAAAATCATCCATTTGCCGTTGCCATCAGATGACCCTATGCAGCGTAAGCCCGATATTCGGTTGGCACAAGAAAAATTGAAGGGATGGGAGCCAAGTGTTGAGCTTAGGCAAGGCCTTCAAGAGACCATCAACTATTTCGATGGAATGTTGCAGGACAAAACGATTAAAGAATTGGTGAACAGTTAAGCCAAATATCTTCGTACTGGTCTGCTCTCAAAAGCGTAAAAACCTTTTTAGTTTGATTTTCGACGCACTTGTCGAAGTATATAAATCTCGATAGTCGAGTCTGTTTTAAATAAGTAGAGGATGGATGCACTTCAAGTTTTGGTCAATGTGTTGGAGATGGTGTTGTTGGCCTATTTTGGCTTTGCATCCATCTATGTTTTTGTATTTGCGTTAGCTGGTATTTTTAACGTACGGAAAAAACGAAATATATTCAGCAAACAGCGCAGGTTTGCGGTCTTGATTCCTGGTTATAAAGAAGATAATGTCATCGTTGAAGTGGCGCGTAGGGCTTTGGAACAAAGCTATCCTGAAACGCTGTTTGATGTTGTCGTCATAGCTGATTCATTTCAAGCGCTTACGCTACAGAAACTTAGAAAACTGCCTATTGAACTAGTAGAGGTTTCATTTGAGAAAAGTACGAAATCAAAAGCCCTGAACAAGGCAATGGCAATTATTGGCGATGCCTTTGATGTTGCCCTGGTCCTTGATGCCGATAATGTGATGGAATTTGACTTTATCGAGCGTATCAATGAGGCGTTCAACAAGGGCTATAAGGTAGTTCAGGGACATCGGATGGCTAAAAATACCAATACGTCCATGGCCATTTTAGATGCCATCAGTGAAGAGGTGAACAACCATATTTTCAGAAAAGGGCATCGGGTACTCGGTTTTTCTTCAGCACTTATCGGCTCTGGAATGGCGTTCGATTATCACTTCTTTAAATCAACCATGGCAGAGGTAAATGCAGTAGGTGGTTTTGATAAAGAATTGGAGCTAAAACTACTCCGTGATAGAAACCAAATCGAATATCTGCATGAAGCTTTGGTATTGGACGAAAAGGTGCAGAAATCTGAGGTGTTTGCAAATCAGCGCAAGCGATGGCTGTCGGCTCAATTTGTTTACTTCAGACGATTTGCTATCTCCGGTCTTCGAGAATTGGTATTCAGGGGTAATGTCGATTTTGCGGATAAGGTGTATCAAATGATTTCTCCACCCAGAATTTTATTGTTGGGTATCGTCGCTATGATAACGGGATTCTATTTTCTTAATGATAACTTTTTTGAACCATCCATATTCGTTGTTCCCTCTTGGAGTTGGTATATGAGTTTGACTTTGGTCATTTTGGCTTTTTTATTGGCCATCCCAAGAAAATTCTACATCCTTTCGACGGCGAAGGCCATTTTTACGCTGCCCAAGGCCTTTATGGTCATGTTTTTATCCTTATTTAAGTTGAAGGGTGCGAATAAAAAATTCATTCATACACAACATGGAACGGTGAATGCCCAATAAAATCGAATATTATGCGCATTACAAAATTAGATGGACTTCGGGGTATTTTTAGTTTGATGATGATTTTCTATCATTACGAACACGAATACATTAACGAAACATTTTATAATTTTTTCCTGTTTAGGGAAGCCTACACCTTCGTTGATTTCTTTTTCGTGTTAAGTGGTTTTGTTATCGCTTACAATTATAACGTTATCGAAAGTACTTCGGCGTTTTGGACCTATTTAAAAAAACGGTTTGCGCGGTTATATCCGCTCCTTTTTTTTACCGCTATGTTGATGTTCGGTTTAAAGGTGTTGACCAAAATGGTTTTTCCCGCCTTGGAGACCGATAGTTTTTCCCTCTTGAATCAAGAGCTTATGGAAGCACTCTTAATGGTAAATTCTACCCCTTTGCTTGGTAAATACTTCGGTATTGTATCGCAGTCGTGGTCTATTTCATCGGAAATGATTTCATATATAATTTTCGGACTGGTCGTGCTGCTGTTTACAAAAGCCAGAAGAAACTATATTTTGGGTCTTGTTATTTTGGGGAGTGGTATTTTTCTCTGGCAGAACGAATACTTTTTTACCATGAGCGATTATGGTTTTGTAAGGGGGCTGATTTCATTTAGTCTAGGGTACTTTGTTTGGTTACTATCACACCGAAAGATGAAACTTCCCAATGGCGTTGAGTACCTTATCTTACCTAGCCTTCTTACATTGTTTTACCTATTGAATAGTTTGGCAGGAGTAGAAAAACAAATGTTTGGAATGGTTACAATTCCCCTATTCTTTAGTTTGGTCATATTCATTTTATTGAAAACTGACGGATTTTTGAGTAGGTTTTTGGATTTAAAACCCATCCAGTTTTTAGGAAAAATATCGTATTCCGTTTACCTAAATCACATTATCATCATCGTTCTCATGCAGACTTTTGCTTTTGATATCATTAAAATACCACAAACGGATGTGAACGAAATCGTGGTGTTTTTCACCTGTGTGGGTATAACCGTTTTGTTTTCAACATTTACCTATCATTATGTAGAGCGCAGACTGGGAAAGCGTTTGAGAAAAATTCTTCTCAACGATACGATGAAAACAGCTATCGCTCCACAACAACGCTAGGCATCTTACTCTGATTGCGCAGCGAAAATTGCCAAACACACGGTTAAATAAAACAACTTTAAAAGTGATTAAAGGAGAAAGTATTATTTGTGTTTCAAACACCACCTGGTATGGTAAATATACCAAGTCCACAGTTCAATTGATGTCTTTATTGGCAGAGTACAATGACGTTTTCTTTATTGAATACCCTTTTACGGTAAAAGATATATTCACAACTGTTATCGGTAAACAAAGTGCTCCTATTCTTCGGATGCTGGGCATCAAAAAACGTTTAAAACAAATCAAGGTTAATGGCAGTAGCGTGGTACATCATTATGTGATGCCGCCGGTCTTACCGATCAACTTCATAAAAAACAAAAAGGTTTTTAATTTTTTGTATCGTCTAAATACCAGGTACTACAGAAATAGGGTTTTGAAAGGGCTTAAAGTGGAAAATCCTATTGTTGTAAATGCCTATAATCCGTTCTACGGTCTGCCATTATTGGGAAAGCTCAAGGAAAAACTCAGTGTTTATTATTGTTATGACGGTACCGATGTGAACCGATATGGAAAAAGGATTTTACCCATAGAAGAAGCATTTTCAAAATCAGTGGATGTTATCATTACCACCTCTGACCATCTTAAGGAGTCCAGGATAGCCCATAACAAAAAGACATATGTGGTAAAAAATGGAGTGGACTTTGAATTGTTCAGTCCGTTCCGAAAAAAAACAGTTTCAAAAAAGAATACCCCAAAAAAAATAGGGTACATCGGTAGTTTGGATGAACGCTTTGATATTGATTGTGTGGAGCATGCCGTTCGACAACTTCCTGATTTTATATTTGAGTTTACCGGAGATTTAAGAAACCAAACGATAAAAGAAAGGCTTAACAACTACGAAAATGTCATTTTTTTTCCAGCTATAGCTCCTGATGAGGTTCCTGCATTATTGGCGACCTATGATTTAGGAATTATCCCATATATCGCTAATGAGATAAATAAAAATATTTACCCGCTAAAAATAAACGAGTTTTTGGCCGTGGGAATCCCTGTGGTGATGACCGATTTTGCAATTCTTCCAGAGTTTGGAAGATTTGTTCAAACTGCGGAAAGTAAAGAAATTTTCACGACGTTAATCGCATCGGAAATTGATTTAGATACCGATCAAAAGATTGAAGAACGTGTTGTTTTTGCCCGTTCCAACTCATGGAAAGAAAGGGCTAGAAGTTTTGCGGAAATTTTATCGAAATATTCATAAAAAAAGAATTTTATGTTGATAGTAAAGGTCATTTTTTGGGTAGCGCTTTTCATTATATTCTATTCATACCTCGGATATGGAATTTTACTTTTTGCCATCATTAAGATACGGAGGGCTCTGGGTCTTGGAAAACCTTTTGAGGGTAACGAAAACTATGAACCTGAGGTAACCCTTTTTGTTGCGGCTTACAACGAAAAAGAGTATCTCGATGAGAAAGTGGCAAACGCTAAAAGCTTGAATTATCCTCAAGAAAAGGTAACCCAACTTTGGGTAACCGATGGATCGGATGATGGTACACCAGAACTATTGAAGAAATATAAAGAAGTCACCGTTTTACATGAACCGGCTCGAAACGGAAAGATTGCTGCTATGAACCGTGGCATGAATCACGTTAAAACCCCAATTGTTATATTTTCCGATGGAAATACCAATTTAGGAAAAGACTCCATCAAGGAAATCGTTCGATTATTTCGAGATCCGAAAGTGGGATGTGTTTCCGGTGAAAAGCGCATCTATTCCAAAGATGTCGACAGTGCCGCCGGCGCAGGGGAGGGGATGTATTGGAAATACGAATCCCAGCTTAAAACATGGGATGCCGAACTTTACTCTGTAGTAGGAGCAGCCGGAGAACTTTTCGCCATTCGAACTGAACTTTGGGAAGCGGTGGAAAAAGATACGCTGCTGGACGATTTTATGATTTCATTGCGCGTCGCAATGAAGGGTAAGACCATCCAATACAATCCGGAAGCATATGCCATTGAAAATGCTTCAGCCAATGTAAAGGAAGAACTAAAACGAAAAATTAGAATTTCGGCAGGCGGCATTCAATCGGTTGTACGATTGGCACCGCTATTGAATATTTTTAAGTACGGTACTTTATCCTTTCAGTATATTTCGCATCGCGTCTTGCGGTGGACGTTGACCCCGTTGTTGCTTTTAATGATTATTCCGATGAATCTGTTATTGGCTGTTGAAGAAGGGTTGTTTTCCTTCGGAATGTTTGGTCTGTTGTTCTGGGGTCAGGTGCTGTTTTATGCAGCTGCCTTGTTAGGGTGGTTTTTGGAAAACCGGCAGATACGTCTTAAGGTATTGTTCATTCCCTACTACTTCTTTATCATGAACCTTTCCGTGTTTTTAGGATTTGGAAGGTATTTGAAAGGAAATCAATCTGTCAACTGGGAGCGTGCCAAACGTGGGGAAAAGCCGACCGAGGCAATGGCTTAAGCCATAATATTTATGCCAAGAGGGAGGTCAAAATAGAAGGTGCTGCCTTCGCCAACAATACTTTTAATTTTTAAAGTTCCCCCAGATTTTCTCACAAAATTTTGGCACAGTACCAACCCTAAACCTGTTCCAGGTTCCTTGTCCGTACCCAGTTTACTGAAATGTTCATTTGGGTTCAGTATTTTAGAAATGTCTTCAGGGGGTATGCCCTGTCCATTATCTTGAACCTCGATAATAATGTTTTCTTCACCAAGTTGGGCATTGACCAAAATTTTACCATCAAAAGGGGTAAACTTAATAGCATTTGAAAGTAGGTTGCGCAATACTGTTTTGGTAGTATTCAGGTCGGCATGCACAAAAGTTCCCTCAGAAATGGTATTTTCCAACGTGATTTTCTTATGTTCACTACCTAATTTGAGTAAGCGAAAGGTTTGGTCTACAATATCCCTTAAATCAAGATTTTCCGGAATAACCTGAATTTGGTCACTCTCAGACTTGGCCCAACCCAACAGGTTTTGTAGAAGGTTAAGGGCTTCATCCATAGTTTTTAAAAGTTCAAAAACGGTTCCATCAACAAAGTCGTCCGCTTTGGGGTCGATGATACCGCGCATGATGAAATCCATTTTCAACTTGGCCGCACTCAAGGGAGAACGCAGATCGTGTCCAATAATGGAAAACATTCTATCCTTTAGGGCATTGGATTGTTTTAAGTTTTCGGCCTGTCTTTCAATTTGGTTTTTGGCCCTTCGCAGTTCAATATGCGTCTGAATGCGCGCAATGAGCTCTTGCTCATTGAAAGGCTTTGTCACATAGTCAACTCCGCCTACCTCGAAACCTTTCACCTTGTCCTTTACATTGACCTTGCCTGTAAGGAAAATCACAGGAATATCTTTGTACTGGGCAAAACTTTTTAACTTTTCGCAAAGCTCAAAACCTTCAATACGGGGCATGATGATGTCAAGCAATATCAAATCTGGAAGCTTTTCTTCCAGTAGCTCAAAAAAGTAGTCATCGTTGCTGGTACCTTTATAGTCAAAGTCATTGCGTTCTAAGATAAACCGCAGGAGTTCGATGTTCAGTTGTTCATCATCAACTGCAAGGATATATGGTTTTTCAGTAACTTGCTGATTCATTGTGAAATAGCGATGTTTACAGAGAATAAGATATTACCTATAATTTAGTAAAGTAAAATCCTATAAAATTCTTAACGTATTTCTAAGGAATATGGTATAATTCAGATTATAAATGTAATTTGAGGGTTCTACCACCAAAATTTGTGATTTCACAACAATAATTCAGTTGATGATTAAAGTAGGAATATATTTACAAAAAAAGTAATATTAGTAATATGGAATATGTATTGGTAACAGGTGGAGCAGGATTCATAGGCTCCAACTTTGTTCCTTATTTCGTAGATAGTAATCCCAAAACCCATCTGGTGAATTTAGATGCCTTGACCTATGCCGGTAATCTAGACAATTTGGGTGAGATTGAAGACCATCAACGATATACTTTTGTAAAGGGTGATATATGCGATAGGGGCTTTATTGAAGCATTATTCAAAAAGTACAATTTTAAGGGGGTCATCCACTTCGCTGCAGAGTCGCATGTTGATAATTCGATTACGAATCCTGATGCTTTTATGCAAACCAATATTATAGGTACGTTCAATCTTATTGACGTGGCAAAGAAGCACTGGATGGTTGGTCCTGGTATTTATAAAGAAGCTTATAAGACCTCGCGCTTTCATCATGTTTCAACCGATGAGGTTTATGGAACGCTCGGTAAAGAGGGCCTTTTCCTGGAGCCCACGCCCTATGCGCCCAACAGTCCATATAGTGCCTCAAAGGCATCCTCTGATTTTATTGTCAGAAGTTATCACCACACCTACGGTATGAATGTGGTTACGACCAATTGTTCTAACAATTACGGACCCAAACAACATGATGAAAAGTTGATACCGACCATTATTCGGAAGGCCTTAGGTGGAGAGGAAATCCCAATTTACGGTGACGGTTCCAATATTCGTGATTGGCTTTACGTTTTGGACCACTGTAAGGGGATTGCATTGGCATACTATAAGGGAACGTCTGGCGAAACCTACAATATCGGCGGAAGAAATGAGCGAAATAATCTCTATATCGCCAATAAGGTTTGCGAGATTTTAGATGATAAATACCCTAAGGAAGGCAGCTCTTATACCGACCAAATTTCATTCGTAAAAGACAGGGCCGGGCATGATTTTAGATATGCTATCGATGCCTCTAAAATCGAAAATGAATTGGGTTGGCAAGCCGATGAAAATTTTGAAACGGGTATTCAAAAGACCATAGATTGGTATTTGAACCGTTACGTTGAAAAAGAAAATTCAAGTTTAGCTAAATAACTTTCGAAAAGGTATGAAAGGAATAATTCTAGCGGGAGGTTCCGGTACCCGATTACATCCCTGTACATTGGCCGTGAGCAAACAATTGATGCCCGTTTATGATAAACCGATGATTTACTATCCCTTATCAACTCTTCTGGAATCTGGTATTTGGGAGATATTGATTATTTCAACCCCCCATGATTTACCACTTTTTAAAAAATTATTGGGTGATGGGCGAAAATATGGTTGTCGTTTTGAATATGCCGTGCAATCAGAACCCAATGGTTTGGCCGAAGCTTTTTTAATTGGTGAAGAATTTATAGGAGATGACAAAGTAGCCCTTATACTCGGAGACAATATTTTCTATGGTTCAGGTTTAGACGAGTTGTTGCAATCCAACAACGATCCGGATGGAGGTATTATTTATGCCTATCACGTCAATGATCCCGAACGCTATGGTGTTGTGGAGTTTGATGAGAATGGAACCGCCATTTCCATTGAGGAAAAGCCTAGGAACCCAAAATCAAACTTTGCGGTACCTGGTATTTATTTTTATGATAACGAAGTAGTCGATATCGCGAAAAGTATTAAGCCAAGCCCCAGAGGTGAACTCGAGATAACTGATGTGAACCGTGAATACCTTAGAAGGGGAAAATTGAATGTGTCCATCATGGATAGGGGAACCGCCTGGTTAGATACCGGTACATTTACTTCATTGATGCAGGCAGCACAATTCGTTCAGGTAATTGAAGAACGACAAGGCCTTAAAATTGGGGCGATTGAATCGTCGGCCTATAGAATGGGATATATTACTAAAAATCAATTTAAGAAACTCTCTGATCCGTCTTTGAAGAGTGTGTACAGTAATACCTTATTGGAAGTAATTTCGTAATATGAAATTCTTCAAAACCAATATTGAAGGTTGCTTTGAAATTGTGCCACGTGTGTTTGAGGACGAAAGGGGCTATTTCTTTGAGAGCTTTAATCAGTCCACTTTTGAAATGGAAACTGGGGCAAAGCCTTTCTTTGTGCAAGACAATCAATCGCTATCTACAAG
>JBHJJC010000103.1:0-8617 GCA_050042945.1 Croceivirga sp. | reverse complement strand
TACGAAGACCAGACTAACAATAAGTGAAATAACCGATAGCGCATCCATATTATGCCAATTTTGCTTTGTTCGCTTTTGTACGAAAGGCCAAGGCCTTTTTAATCCTTGAATTCTTGAAGAGATAAAGTCTGGCGATACTACGCGCTTTTGGTTGAGGAAGTTGCTTCTCTACGATAATTTGCTCAGCAGTAAAAATTTCTGTTTGGCGAACCAAGAACGTATCAGCATGCAATGGGCTTGCTTGGGCCGACACGAATACGCTCATACAAAGTAGGGTACAAAGGGTCAAAAGTAGTCTCATCGGGTTGAATCTTTCTACTTTCAAAGCTATTTTCAACCAGAGGTTTCCCCCATTTTCATCGCTGACCCATCAAAAAATATCGATTAAAAAATATATTCGGGATAAAGTGTAAAAAAGCTTCGACAACAGAATTTGAATCCCAAAACCCCTTAGCGAAATGAAAATGCATTTTGTCGAAGGGCAAGCGTCATAGCCCAATAGAAGATTTGGGTTCGGGCAGTTTTTGGAATAGTACAGAATCTCATTGGAGGAACATACACCTGGATAGTCTCCTTGATATTTTCCCATATCTATAATCAATTGAAAATGTAAATGGGGTGCGTAGCCGACATTGATCTCTGGAGCGCCTAAAAATGCAAATGCATCGCCTTTGGTGATATATTGACCTGGGTTCAATCCTACTATAGATTCTAAAGAGAGATGACCATACAACGTATAAAAGGTGCTTACTGGGTTTTGATGTTCCAGAATTATGGTAGGCCCATAATTACCATCATCTGAATTATTCGCAAAAGAATGAACCTTTCCATCCAATGGTGCCATCACAGAAGTACCTGAAGCACACCAAAAATCCATCCCTAAATGAATATTTCTTGGTTGTTCACCTTGAAAACGTGCTGAAGTTCCATATAGATTTCGTTGCTCCAAATAACCACCGTAAGCTACTTTAGCATTTTGCCTTTTTAAAACGCCATCTATGTACTGTTGGCATTCTTCTGCATTGGTAATATTAAATCCTTTAAGTTCTTCGTTGGTTATAGAGAAGTCGATAGGACAATACTCAGTAATGGATATCTCCTTATTTAAAATTGGAATCGGCCCTTCGACCAGTTTTGAATTCTTCAGAAACGCCATACAATTGATTTGAAGATATTTTTTCCCAAGATATTGAAAAGCCATTAAATGTTTCAATTGAGGTATGCCGAGGATGTCAGCGCATTAAAAAAAAAGAATCGAATAAAAACTTATCAAACCTTAACACTTTTTAACCGAAAACCTTGTAATCTCTTGCCATCTTGCAACACTAAAGGCAAAACTCTAATTATGCGATTGTTTACACTTATATTTAGTATCGTTCTGGCATTAGGTTGCAATACGGTGACCAAACCCAACACAAATAAATTGGCCGAAGCGAAAGTGTTCGAAAAAAAGGTTTTATCACCGGAAGAACTACAGCAATATGAAACAGCTTATTTTGCCAGTGGTTGTTTTTGGTGTGTTGAAGCCATTTTTGAAAGTGTAAAGGGGGTAAAAGAAGTAGTGTCTGGATATTCAGGAGGTAAAGAAAAGAACCCAACGTATGAACAAGTAGCTTACGGTAGAACCCATCATGCGGAAGCTGTGGAGGTATACTACAACCCGAAAGAGATTTCATTTCTGGCCTTGGTGCAGGTATTTTTCGGTTCGCATGACCCTACAAGTTTAAACAGGCAAGGGCCGGACAGCGGTGCACAATACCGTTCTATAGCATTCTATAAAAATGCAGATGAGAAAAAAATGATAAACGATTATATTGCCCTGTTGACATCAGAAAGCGTCTACGACCGCCCTATAGTAACCGAGGTAACGGCGTTTGAAAAATTTTGGAAAGCCGAAGAGTATCATCAGGACTTTGAGCGTAAGAATCCAAACAATTCTTATATCAGGGCAGTTTCGATACCGCGATTAAATCGATTTAAAGCGAACTTCGAAGAATATTTAAAGAAAGATGCACATTAAAAAAGGGCAAACCGCTCTTGGCGCAGGCCAAAGGTTATTGCCTTAGTAGTACTTCGCTGTACCTTGAGTTGATGGTAATTTGCTTGCCCGAGTTTTCCCTACCCTTGAAACCCTTATAAATGACGTTATCGAAGTTTTTGGTGCTTTCCATAGTTAGATCAGTGGGATAGTCTATTGTTGACCTTGTACCATTGAGATAAAAAGAGACTGGCGTATTTGGCAGTTTACACACTACCTCTCCGTTCTGAACCGAGACATCAATATCGGAAAAACCTGAGCTAACTTCATTGATGGACAATTTCCCAAGGTTGTTTGTCACAAAAATCTTTTTCAACAACTTGTCAATGCTGACATTTGAAGAAACGGCATCCAATTGCAATTCGCCTACTTGATTAAGGTTGATACGGTCAGAATAGTCTGCTTTGAGCTGGCCCAAATTCCAATTTTGCACAACAATTGGGGTATACGACGCTTGAATACTGGTCTCTTTACCCTCAATAGTTGAAGCAAGCAAGCTGGCATAGCGCAAGCTTGCTTCCACATCTTTTGCTGTAGCGGCCAATTTTACCTCTCCATGGTTCACATTCATCTTCAATCTGACAGACTTGGGCATTTTGATTTTGATGGTCTTTTTGACCTTGTACTTTTTTCCTTCACCATCAGCGGACAAAAAGAAAATACTTTGTCCCCCATCATCCCTTGAAATAAAAAGTCTGTCACCGTCTTCTTCCCTCGCCTTGATTCTGGCCATTCTCCTTTCCTGTGCCTCTTTTGCCCTTTGTTCAATTACCTTAACGCGTTCTTGAGCCTGTTCTTCCATTTGTTTGGCACGCTCTTCCATTCGTTTTTCACGTGCTTTCAGTTCTTTGGCATTTCGCTCTTTCCAGGCGTTAGCACGTTCTTCAACAAGTTCTCTCCATTCTTTTACTTTTTCTTCATACTCCGCATCAAATCCTTCCTTAAAACTTTCGGCCCATTCCTCTAGGTAATCATTCCCTTCATCCTGATATCTTGAATAGTCAAAACTTTTAAAGTTCATGGGCGGTAAAGGCGGCAATAGCGGCAACTCAGGAATGGCGGCCAACTCCGGTAAATCCGGAATTTCCAAATCAAGAAAAAGTGGTTCTACATCGAATTGAAAGTCCAAATCCCCTAAATCAAAATCTTGAATGGTACTCAAAAATGAACGGGAACCCTGCTTTCTCGTACGAACCTTGATGACCTCACTGTTGCCGATTATCGTAATAGGGTTATTTTGAAAATATGCTTCGGCTTCTTCTTCGTCATCCCCTTCAAAGGTCACCGTGGCAACAATTTCTACCTTATCTGCATCCCAAGTATCAAATTCTATATCGGTATGGGACGTAGTGATTTCAAGTACGGTTTCGGTATTTGTATTGAACGTTTCTTTATAGGTTTTGCTCTTTTGAGCGAAGAGGCTGGTACCCGTAAGAAATACAAGACTATATAACGTTATTTTTCTGTTCATTTTTTGATGATTTAAATTCGTTTAATTTTTCTTTGAGCTTCTGCAATAACTGCAATCGCAATTGTAGATTTTGGATAAGTGCGGATATGGTTTCATCATTGGGCCCGAGCTCATTTAATTCCGAGTTCAGCCTTTTATATTCCAGGTCCAACTCGGCCAAACGCTCCATAAAACCATCGACCATTTCTTTAGTATCATCGGATATGCTTAACTGCGATAGCTCATAGTTAATATTGGAGACATAATAGTTTTCAATCTTTTCCAAATCAGGCGAAAGATCACCCAATGAAATACCCGCTTTATCCGGTGCTGGATTCTCTTTTTCAACAATGGCCTCCTTCATCGAGACATTGTCGGGAGCTCTTAAAATATAGTATAGCCCCACCCCTAATAAAAGCATTACGCTTGCGGCAATTCTAAACCAAAAGAAAGTGGTCTTTCGCTTTTGTTGGGGCATCGCTTTATCAATTCGCTCGAGAAATCTGCCTTCATGTCCAGGCATCATCTCATAATTTCTCTTACGGTCTTCCTCAAAAAGTTTTTTAAGATCCTGTGCCATAATTCAATTCTTGTAATTGTTCCTTTAATTTTGCCTTGCCACGTAACAGTCTTGTTCGAGAGGCAGTCTCTGAGATATGCAGTATGGCTGCAATTTCACTATGGTCATAGCCTTCAATTAAAAATAATTGAACGACATACCTGTATTTTTCCGGCAATGACACAATGGTTTTTTTGACCTTAGCCAAATCAATGTCTTGCTGCACCTCCCACCCTGAATCATCTTCTATGTGCATGTAGCCTTCATCAAGTTCGACCATGCGTTGTTTTTTAGCCTTCAAAAAATCAATACAGCCATTGACCACAATCCGCTTTAACCAGGCCCCAAAGGTGACCTCTCCCTTAAACTGTTCCATACGTTGAAAGGCCTTGATAAAACTCTCTTGCAAAACATCTTCCGCATCGCCTTGATTGTTCAGAAAACGCATGGCAACACTATACATACCATCACAATACTTACGATACAGTTGTAGTTGTGCACTCCTACTATTGGCTTTACATCGTTCTATAAGTTCAAGTTGCAAAAGGGTCGGTTTGATGATTGCATTATAGAGACTGAAATAAAAAACCAATGTCGCAAAAAAGGGTTCTTTTAACGGACTTTAACAATTTGGGGTCATGGTAAGGTGTTGTAGTGGCCACGTCTTGAGACCGTATTTTATCTTATTTTAGTTCTGAATGAAAGGAAAAATAAGACCCATAGCTAAAAAGGGCAAGCGACCGCCCGTTGACATTGCATCGCTTTTTGGTGATTTGAAAAATGGCGATAACACTGCCCTTGCGAAAGCTATCACGCTAGTTGAAAGTTCAAGGGCAAAGGATTTTGAGTATGCCGAAGATTTGGTGACGCGTTGTTTAAAAGTAGAACGACCCAGTATTCGAATAGGAATTACCGGTGTACCCGGTGTAGGCAAAAGCACTTTCATTGAGGTCTTCGGTTCTTTTCTAACCTCAAAAGGAAACAAGGTGGCAGTACTTGCCGTTGACCCCTCAAGCACTATCACTAAAGGAAGTATTCTTGGGGACAAAACACGTATGGAAAGCCTTTCAAAAGACCCCAATGCCTTTATCCGACCCTCACCCGCACGGGATGCGTTGGGCGGCGTCGCCAGGCATACAAGGGAAACCATCATTCTATGTGAAGCGGCTGGCTATGATATCATTTTAATAGAGACCGTTGGCGTTGGCCAGAGTGAAACCTTAGTCCACAGTATGGTCGATTTCTTTCTCTTACTAAAATTGGCCGGGGCTGGGGATGAGCTTCAGGGTGTAAAACGCGGAATCATGGAGTTAGCCGATGCCATAGTGATCAACAAAGCTGATGGAGATAATATAAAAGCCGTGAAACACGCCATAACAGAGTTCAAAAGGGCCTTGCATCTTTATCCACCTAAAGATAATACGTGGACACCGCAGGTAACCAGCTGTTCTGCCTTAAAAAATACCGGAATCGATTCTGTTTGGAAATTGGCCTCAGACTTTTTGGATTTAACCCAGACAAACGGGCATTTTGAAAAAAACCGAACACAGCAGGACAAAAACTGGTTTTTACAAACTTTGGAGGAACAGGTCAAGCACCAATTCTATACAAGGGAAGGAGTACAAAAGCGCATACATGAATTGATAGAAAAAATTGAGGCAAGGGAAATTGCACCGGTGGCCGCTGCCCATTCTTTATTGAACGGAGAGCATGATCTTTCATAGTATAGGAAAGAAGTGGGCGGAAATTCCATGTTCTGGTGAATAACCCTAAATTTGCAGCGATTTAAGCACATTTCATGCCACCTATCACCAATGCCCACCTCTCTATTGTTGTTCCCTTGTTCAATGAACAGGACAATGTTTCGCTGTTGACCCAAAAAATTCATGAAAGTCTAGAGGGATACTCTTATGAAATTGTGTATATCGATGACTTTTCGACAGATCACACAAAAAAAGTGATTAAGGATATGAAGGACCCTCGGGTGGCCCTAATTGAGTTGAAGAAGAATTACGGACAGAGTTTGGCCCTGGCGGCCGGTATTGATTATGCCCATGGGGAATACATCATTACCATGGATGGGGATTTACAGAATGACCCCACGGATATCCCGAAAATGCTGGAGTTTGCGATTACCGAAGAATACGACCTCATCACGGGTATACGACAAAAAAGGAAAGACTCCCTAATCAAAAAAATACCTTCAAAGATTGCCAATTTTTTGGTGCGTAGGGTAACCAAATTAGATATTAAGGATAATGGTTGTGCCTTAAAAGTGTTTACAAAAGATATCGCCAAAGGCTTAAATCTATATGGGGAAATGCACCGTTTTATTACCCTATTGGCGCATCTCGAAGGTGCACAAATAAAGCAGGTACCTGTAAAACACCACGCGCGGCATGCAGGCCAATCAAAATATGGCTTAGAACGCGTTTTTAAGGTGGTTGCCGATATGATGCTCTTGCTGTTTATTCGCAAATATTTTCAGCGCCCTATTCACTTATTCGGAATTTTTGGGGTGTTGTTGATGTTATTGGGTATGCTTATTGAAATGTATCTGCTCGTCGTAAAATTTGGACTCGGGCAAGATATTGGCACAAGACCCCTATTGATTTTTGGAATGATGTTCATTCTCGGTGGTATTCAGCTGTTCACTATCGGTATTGTGATGGAATTACTCATTCGAACCTATTACGAGTCACAGTCAAAACGACCGTATCGCATTAAGAAAATCAGTATCGGTGACGGAAAAGCAACGTAAACGCCTTATTTCTATCTTAAAAGCAGCCATCAGTGTTCTACTGATATACTTCATCTTCACCAAAATCGCCTTTGAAGACGTTCTCGATGTAGTACAATCGGCTAACTGGATTTGGCTTTTTTTGGCCTTATTATTATTCATCATTTCAAAAGTCCTCAATGCCCTTCGGCTTAATCTTTATTTTCATTCCATAGAGGTGCCCTTGAGCCAACCCAGCAACTTAAAGTTATACCTCTTGGGGATGTTCTACAACCTATTTCTGCCAGGGGGTATTGGAGGGGATGCCTATAAAGGCTACGTTATTCAAAAGACGTTTCAAGTCGGCATTAAAAAAGTAGTAGGGGTTCTCTTACTGGACCGACTGAGTGGTATGCTTTTAATTTTGATTTATGCACTGATTCTCGCCTCGTTTTTGAACCTTTCATCCTTAGATTCTTGGCGTTGGCTTTTATGGCTGGCCATTCCATTGGGAATAACTGTATTTTGGATAATGAACAAGCTACTCTTCCCCTATGCGCTGAGTGTCTTTTGGCCTTCTTTTGGCTACTCTGCCCTATTACAGGGCATCCAATTGGGTGCAACTATCTGCATCATGCTGGCCTTAGGTATTGAGGGAAGCTTTTTGGCTTATCTATTTATTTTCATGTTATCTTCTGTTGTATCGGTCATTCCCTTGACGATTGGTGGTATCGGCAGTCGCGAAGTCACCTTTTTATACGGTGCTACATGGTTAGGACTTAATGCCAATACGGCCATCGGCATCAGTTTTGTTTTCTTTTTGATAACGGCAGTGGTAAGTCTATCAGGTATTTGGTATCACTTTAAAAAACCTGTCTTAATAGCGGAAATAAACTAATCAAGACGCACCAAATGCATCGTGTTTAACTTTTCATCTCTCGTAATGGGATTCAAAAATTTCAACTGTAGTCGTGTAATTCGAAACTGGTCAACAGTGAGTTTGTCGTTCCAACGAAACCCTGATGCTTTGAGTTGGGCAAGTTCTTTGTCGTTAACGTAAACCCAAATGTCCTTTTGGGTTTTTAGTTTTTTCAGGGATGTTATTTTTACAGGAGTCCGGTTATAAAAGTCCAATGCCCAAGTGTGCCGCGCGGTGAACTTATAAATATTTTCTGTGGGAATGCCCAATTTAGCAACCTCTTTTGCCATATTGGATCCCCCTTGATACTGTAATAAATTGGGATAAAAATGCAAGTTCATTAATCCATTCAACAAGACGGAAGCCAACACCGACACCGTGACCAGTCGCTTACTGTAGGCTTCACGCTTTAAGCAGAAATAGGCAACGACACCATAAAAAGGAATGAGCACTATATAGCCCAAAACACTTTCAAACTTAAAGACATAAAAGGATAACAAAAGTGAAAAAATGAATACTGCCCCTAATATGAAATACTGGACCCCAAGAAATGGCTTTACGACTGTATTACTTTCCTTTTTCTGAAGTTCATTGATGAACCAAGCCGTCATTAAGGCATATAGGGGCATCATAATGTTCATATAATGTGGCAATTTGAATTGGGCAAAGCTTATGATAAAAAATATCAATGTGATTCCACCTAAAGTCAAAAACTCCATCGCTTTTGAATAAACAAATCGGATGCGAACAAACTCCTTTAATTTCTTTACATAACCCGTCAAGGCCAGAACTGTCCAAGGAAGAAAGACCCACAAAAATGTATGGAAAAAGAAGAAATAATCTGAGCTGTTCTTGCCCACTCCTTGACCACTCATTCGTTCAAAGCTCTGTTCCCAAAAAATAAAGAAGATGCCACTTCGCTCACCGCGGCC
>JBHJJC010000102.1:0-33564 GCA_050042945.1 Croceivirga sp. | reverse complement strand
TTGTACCGTAATAGTACTTATATAACTATCCGGGACACCCGACGATAAGACCCGCTCCCAAGCTTCAAAATGGTTCTTGTTCAAATTCTACGCTGTCGTATTGCAATAATCCAATGAACTTCTTTCTTCCTGTCCGATCGGACCCTATCAATGGCCCCCCTTTTCGAAAAAAAACGCCCTGCATCACTCGCAAAGCGGGTGCAAATATAAAAAGGTTATCACCACACAACAAAATGTTTTTTAAGAAAAAAACCTCTTTTTTTGAACCTTTCAAGCAAACTCCTGAAATTCAATTACAATCTCAAAAAAAGTAACAAAATTTTAAGAAAAAAAGTTCCAAACCAGGCCAAATCTTATGACAAAGTCACGGTAAGGATAATTTGGAGCTGAGTAATAATTATACTGCTTATCCCAAACGGTGTTAAGATGTTCTGCTTTCAAATAAATTCGGGTCTGCCTGACGCGCGCATTGATGAACACGTCAATCAAAGGATATGCTCCCAACTCCTCTCGATTTTGAACAAAGAATTCAGCCAATAACGGATGGTACGCGTTCATATTGTATGTGGTAAAATACTTAAATGTTGCCCCTGTTTGAATGAACATGGCCTTTTTAAAAATATCACTCGAAAAATATAAGGTATTGCGGGTAACCAAATCAGGCACGTTCAACACCTGAGCTTCTTGGGTCACGTTTTGATACATTACCGTATTGTTCAGAGCCCACTTTCGCCATTTAAATTCTTTCTCATACTTCACCTTTAAATGATTGATACTTCCTGAAGCCTGGAATGGCCTTACAAAAGAAAGTAGCGTTTCATCTATCGTTTGCCCTTCAATCAAACTGGCTTCAGCCTCGGTTACCGCGTTGTCATCCAATCCAAAGTAGGTATAATTATCCAAGACCGAATAATTTACCGTAAGCTTACCCAAAAGTTTAGAAGCAAAACCTGCTTCTATGTTTTGAACCCGTTGCTTTTCATACTCATTGAAATTAAACCAGTTGAATGTGCCGTAATCACTTTGATACAACAAGAAATTGAAGTTTGGTAATCGTGAGGAACCATAAATGGAACCAAAAACACTATTGTTTTCATTTATGGCATATTGGGCACTGGCATCAAATAATGTTCCACTCAAATCACCCACGACATTATAACGTACTTTTCCGTTTATCTTTAGTGGACCTATGGCATTCGAATAATCTCCACCTATGGCAATTTCATCACCCTGTAATCGATTGGGTATAGCACCTTGAGGTTCTGGCAATATCATAAGACTACGAAAGGAATAGTCATAATTATAAAAGTTCAATCTACCTGTTATTCTGCCCAAGGTCTTATTTGAAATATTGGCAGAGAGTTGATTGAACATCGTTCTAAGCGAAGCCTTATCATCGATTGGCGCCTCCAAAACATCTTCACCAAACCTTGTCGATGTGGTTGTTTGGTTAAACTGATAAAATTTGGTCTCATAATTGAACTGGTGACCAATAGCCAATAAAGTGCTTCTTGTTTTTACGGAATCTTTACGCGGAAGCAACAAATTGAACTGTTGATCTAAAAAATACCGCTTGCCAACGACGTTATTTCTGGCATTTTGGAAAACCACATCGACCCTTCTTCTATCGATAAAATCTTCATCACCAGATTCAAATTGTACTTCTTTGTCAGCAAGCCCCCCATTTTCTTCCCCGTCCAAATCTTGAGCGGCATAATGGCCCCGTATCATGTAGCGCTCATTTTTGGTGACATAGTTAAATGTAGAACGAAACCGGCCGGACCGGGCTTGATCGATTTGATACTTACCCAAAGACCGCAGTCCGATAAATGCCAATGAAAAATTCAGCCGTTCTGAAGTATTAAAAGTGAGCTTGGCATCCAACAACTGACCTTGTTCCAGAATCGTTTTAAAAAAGAGCTCGGTCATAGGGGTTGCCACATTGTAATAGCTAATATCTTCAGACTCAAAATATCCAAAGTGACGGGCCCTCGCTCCCAACTTAGGATAAAAGTTCTCTTCTTGAAAAGAAACTCCCAAACTGTTATAAGGCTGCCCTACATTACTAAAGGGCATTAACTCAAAGTCATCTTGCCGCAAATAATTGTATCGAAACTCTTTTTGAATGGTCAGGGAAGTATCTAAATAAACAGTATCCCTGTAATGGTTTATGATTTTGTAGTTGGCTATGGTCAATTGCTTCGCCTCTGCATTTTCTGAGGTATCACGGGCTTTCCCGAGCATCTTTGCAAGTCCGCGTTGTTCGGGCTGCGCTGCTCTTGGAGAGATGGTATCTTGCTGCCCCCACATAGAAAGTACACCCCCAAATAAAAAAAGGACGTGGAATAAGTGTTTTAAAAACATTCCAATGTTTTGTAGCTACAAATGTAAATTTTAGGAATTAAAGAAATTGAAAAATAGAATTAAGAAAAATCTCTTTTTAATAATGTTTCCTTAAATGTTTGGCTCGTTTTATTACAAAACTGGGTTTAAACCATTTCTACAAACGAATCTACAGCATGACATCAAGATATTAACTCTTGATTGATTCTTCAACATATTATAAGGGATATCAATATATCCGAAGAAATTTCAAAACAAAGAAAACAGACCTCATGGCACTTATTAAAAAATCCTCATCCCTTCATCAAACAAGGCATAAAAAAACCCCATCCGTTTCCTTCTCAATGAAAAGACCTAAAATATGGGTAGAACATAAGGTTTCTTAATTCGTGTGATTTGAATATTGTTGATTGCGTCAAAGAAATATATTGGCGTCTAGAATAGAAAGGTTATTCTACCTTTTGATTAAAATGTGCTCTTTGTCTAAAGTATTCTTTTCAATTCTAAAAAAACCCATAATTTGTAAATCCTAAAGGAACTGAATGAAAAAGAATCTACTTTACTTGGTGTTTTTGTGTTTTTTCTTTTCCCAAGCGCAATTCAATCCAAATGCCCCATGGATGAAAGAACTCGAAGGGAACAAAAAAAAGGGCACATTGACCAAATTACGTGCGGGGAAAGCTCAGGCCAAACAATATACCTTCAAAGAAATTACTGATGCCTTTGACAGCTACTGGAAAGGCAAGGATGCAGCACGTGAAAAAAAAGGTAGTGGCTATAAACCTTTTATGCGCTGGCGAAATTATTGGCAACACTTTGTCAAACCTGATGGCACGTTGCCAACGGCCGCAGAACAATGGCAAACCTGGAATAATTTTAAAGCCAATGCCGGGCCTGTCAATCCGACCAGTGATTGGACCATTGTCGGACCTATAATCAACAACGAATCGGCCATAGGCCTTCCGGGTATCGGCCGTGTCAATGCCATTGCCGTTGACCCCAAGAACGCCGACATCTGGTACGTGGGCGCTCCGTCTGGTGGTATTTGGAAAACCACGAATGGGGGGGGCTCTTGGACCTCTTTATTCGACCAGTTCCCCCAAATCGGAGTTTCTGGCATCGCGATTCATCCGAATGACTCGAACACCTTATTGATCGCCACTGGAGATGATGATGCCTCAGATTCTTACAGCATAGGCGTCTTCAAATCAACAAATGGTGGCGACACCTGGAACGAGACAAGTATCGGACCCAGCTCACAAGATGAATTTGATGTTTTAAACGAAATAACGTACGACCCGACCAATGCTGAAATTGTATGGGTAGCAGGCTCAGACGGATTACAAAAATCTACTGATGGGGGTGACAACTGGACAGTCGTACTCACTGGAAATATTACCGATTTCAAATTAAAACCAGGGGACCCCAACACCATTTATGCGGTGGGTGGAGAAACTGGTGCAGTCGCCCAGGCTGCTACTGCACGCTATTACAAAAGTACGGATGGTGGTGAAAATTTTGAACAAATCAACAGCAGTTTACCAAGAAACGGAGGACGGATGGTTTTAGGAGTGTCACCTGCTGCGCCTGAAATGATTTATATTGGTGTAGCAGATGTAATATCAAGGGATTCAGGATTTTTAGGGATTTTTAAGTCGAACGACAGTGGAACGACTTTTACTAGAACGGCAGAAACCGATGATATTTTTGGTAGCAGTCAGGCCTGGTTCGATTTTGCATTAGAGGTCTCACCAACCAATGCAGATGAGCTTTATGTTGGGGTGTTGGATATTTGGAAATCGTCTGACGGTGGCGATGATTTCACCCAACTCAACCAGTGGTTTTTAAATACACCTTCCTACACCCATGCTGACATTCATACGCTAAAATTTTTTGGTGACCGCTTGTTTTGTGGAAGTGACGGGGGGCTATTTTCTTCGGAAGATGGTGGGAATACCTTTGTCGATCATAACGACGGCCTTGCCATAACCCAGTTTTATCGAATTGGTATTGCCAACAACGATGCCAGCATCATTGTCGGGGGTACACAAGATAATGCCGGTTTTGTTTATAATAACAACGAATGGAACGTCTACACAGGAGGTGATGGGATGGATTACGAAATCGACCCGACCAACAGCAATATTGCCTATGGTTTTACACAGCTCGGAGGCGTATTGTTCATCACAACAAATCTGGGGCAGTCGGTTGGTTCCGCTCGAGCACCAAGAGATACCAATGGAACTACAATAGAAGGCAACTGGATTACCCCTTTGGCCGTAGATGCCGAAGGTGAAGTGTATTCGGCCTACGATATTGTTTATAAGTTGTCAGGCAATGAGTGGGAACCCATTTCAAACACCTTCATAGAAGATATCGAGCTTGGCAATAAAATCAACGATTTAGAAACCGACCCAATCAATACAGAGGTGCTATATGCCTCAGACCGTGGTTTTCTTTTTAGAAGTGGCGATTCGGGCGAAACATTTATCACGGTAAACCCAAATGACCCATTGGATGAATCCATATCTGATATTGCGATAAACAATGACAATCCGAATATCATCTATGTCACCACCTCATTACGGCCGGGTATCGCATTGGCTTCACAACCCAATCAAAGAGGGGTATACCGCTTGACATTAGATGACAATGGCGACTTGGTCTCTATCGATGATATTACCTTCGACCTTCCTACGGACCAGGCGTATTTTGCTATCGTACATCAAGCCCGAAGCCCCAACAACGCTATTTATGTCGGGACCAGTTTGGGCGTATACCGGTTGGATGATAGCCTTACGGAATGGGAGCACTATTCCACCAACCTTCCCAATACGGCGGTTGGTGATTTAGAAATAAGTCCTGATGACGCAGTTCTTGTAGCCAGTACCTACGGGCGTGGAGCCTGGCAATCGCCCATCCCTATTACCCCTCCTGACAATGATGTCAAAATCATTGAATTAGTGGCCAATACGCAGTCGATTTCATGTACCACCGAAATTAACCCATTGGTGACAGTGGAAAATAAGGGGCTCAATACCATAACGGAAATCGAAGTGACCTATAGTATTAACGACGGCACGGAAGAAACCTTCACCTACATTACGGATTTAGCTAGCGAGGCTACAGAAAGCTTTAACATACCGGCTATAGCAGTTTCCCCTGGAGTAGTGGCGCTTGAAACGCGTATTTCTATTGAAAACGACGCTTATTCTGACAATAATTCATTGACTGCACCTACCGTAGTGGCTAATGTTCCTGCGACCCCAGATATCATTTCAGACTTCGAAACCCCAGAATCATCCTTACTCTCATTCAATCTTATGGGCGGTGCGCCTTCAACTGAGATAGGACTTTGGGAAGTAGGTGTTGCCGAAGGCACCCTTTTGAACACTGAAGCCTCAGGAAATCGTGTGATTGGAACAAATTTAAATGGCAATCATCCGAGTAGCACTGTAGCTTATATTTTATCGGGGTGTTATGACCTCAGCAGTACGCTGGCCCCTACCTTAAGTTTTGACATGGCCTTTAACCTAGAAGAAAATTGGGATGTGGTTTATGTCATTTATTCTACGGATAATTTTGCGTCAACCCAAGTTTTAGGTTCTATCAATAGTGTGCCAAATTGGTACAATAGTGACAGAACCAATGCCTCTTCGGGGGAAGCCAATGACTGTCAGAATTGCCCGGGAGCACAATGGACAGGCGAAGATCCTTCCCAAGCCAATATGACCACCTACGCCTACGATTTTACGGCCAACGCGGCCCAAGGGGAAACGGACCTGACCAACGAAACCGATATTCAGTTTGCCATTGTTTTTGTTTCCGATGAATTTGAAGAAAGGGAAGGTGCTATCATCGATAACTTCTCTGTAACAGGACTTGTCGATGATGAGGATGATGATAATGACGGAATATTGGACATCGATGACAATTGTCCTTTACTCACCAATGTAGACCAAGAAGATACCGATGGTGACGGTGAGGGCGACACCTGCGATTTAGACGATGACAATGACGGTATCATGGATATAGAGGATAACTGCCCCCTCATCGCCAACCCTGATCAAGAAGATTTTGATGGTGATGGTATTGGTGATGTGTGTGATGATGATATTGATGGGGACGGTGTTCCCAATTCAGAAGATCTTTGCCCACAAACGCCATTAAATGATGTTGTTGACATTACGGGGTGTACTATTTTTTCCCTACCGTCTGATTATTTTAGCCTTAGAAGCATCGGAGAATCGTGTATTGGTTCGGGTAACGGCCGAATTGAATTAAGTTCAAATAATGCGTTGAGCTATAATGCTACGTTAATCGATTCCGATGCGATGGAGACCGTAACTGCATTCACGGAAGAAGTACTTTTTGAAAATCTTTCCTCTGGCGCATATACCATTTGCGTTACCGTTGAAAGCCAACCGGCATATGAGCAGTGCTTCGAGGTGCAAATTACCGCACCCGCGCCACTTAATGTAAGTTCAAAAGTAAGCACCTTAAAAAGTGAGGTCACTTTGTCCTTAAATGGAGGTCAAGAATATGTCATTGAGCTGAATGGGGAGATACATCTCACTTCGGAAAAACAAATTACACTTCCCCTAAATCGAGTTGAAAATACACTTAAAGTAAAATCAGATAAAGAATGTCAAGGGGTTTATGAGGAGACGATTATCCTTAGCGATAAAATCTTGGTCTACCCTAACCCAATCTCATCTGGTCAACTTAGTGTCTATTTAGGTTCGAATGAGTTTGAAAAAGTAAACGTTTCCCTATACACCGTGAACGGAGAACAAGTAATCGGTAAAATCTTTCGACCGGACAATGGTTATGTCAGCATGGACATGTCAGGACTCGCACAAGGAGTTTATGTATTGAACATTAAAACCGAGACTACGTTGTTGAACTATAAAATTTTGAAGCGATGAAATTGAAGTATCTCAGACCTATTGTCTTAATTCTTATGTTAATTTTTATGGGCTGCGGTGGCTCTGACGGTGATGATGATGCTCCCAATCCTACAGGTGGTACTGATGACGAACCAGAAATACCAGCACCAACGGCTTCAACACTTATATTTCCTGAAGACAATTCAGAATGTACGACAGGTGTAATCAATCCTGAAAATGAAACCCTAAGTACGATAACTTTTGAATGGAATGCCTCACAAAACACCGATAGTTATTTTGTTACGGTAACCGACTTAAATTCGGGCACTTCCACTTTTGCCAATGTGGCGACAAATTCCGCTGATATAACCCTATCAAGGGGCACACCATTTTCATGGTTTGTAAATTCTCGGGCACAGGGTACTACAACAAATACGGACAGTGCCACATTTCGGTTTTACAATGAAGGGCCCGGTATTGAGAACTATGCTCCTTTTCCAGCCGTAGCGGTGAACCCGACCAGAGGTCAAAACCTATCGGGAATAACGTCGGTCACCCTAGAATGGTCTACCAGTGATATCGATGACGATATTGACGAATATGAAATATTCTTTGGCACTGACCCTGCTGCATTGACTTCACTGGGTAAAGTTACAGAGACCAATCTTGCCGATATTTCCGTAACTGCCGGAACCACCTATTATTGGGAAGTCATTACCAAAGATGCTGTAGAGAACACCTCTACTTCAGAAACATTTGAGTTCAGAATCAATTAAAACTTGGCGCAATTAATTGGAAGATATAAGCACGACACTGAAGCGGGCACCGATGAGGCCGGCCGAGGTTGTTTGGCTGGCCCGGTCACGGCAGCTTCGATTATACTTCCAAAGGATTTTCAGCATCCCTTACTCAATGATTCAAAACAGCTTTCTGAAAAAATAAGGGAACAGCTTCGACCTATTTTAGAAGAGCAATGCTTAGATTTCGGCGTATGCCATGTACATGAAGAAAAAATTGATACCATCAATATTTTGAACGCTTCTATTTTGGCCATGCACCGTTCTCTCGACCAATTGCAGTCAAGACCCGAATTCATATTAGTTGATGGAAATAAATTCAAACCATACGCCACCATCGCATATGAATGTATGATTAAAGGTGATTCAAGATTCATGAGCATCGCTGCCGCCTCAATACTGGCCAAGACCTATCGTGATGCCTACATGGCTACGATTCATGAGGAATACCCTATGTATAATTGGAAAAGAAACAAGGGCTACCCCACCAAAGAACATCGGGAAGCCATTAGAAAATATGGCCTGACCCCATACCATCGTAAAAGCTTTCGGCAACTGCCAGAGCAGTTGGCCCTAGAGTTTGAACAAAGACCGTAACTTTGTTTTAAACTTCATTTATGAAACGTGGTCTCTTGCTCATTTTTGTTCTTGTGCTAGCGTGTACACAAGAACAAAAGACAGCCGATTTAGACTTGTATATGCTACCCCCAAACGCAAGTTTAATTGTAAAAATCAATCAACCCACAGCGTATCAAAGTGAATTGAAGAACAATATTTTCCTTCAAAAAGTTCAAACAACTTCGTTACTGAAATCTTTCGTTGATAAAACGAGATTAGTGGATTTTGAGCTTTTGGGCCAAAACGCCCTGTTGGCCTTCTATCCTTTAGGTAGAGACAACCATGAATTCTTATTCGTTCAAAAATCAGATTCCATTCCCATTTCTTTAGAAGAAAGTTCGAATAAAACAGTGGAGACCCTTAACTACCAAAATCGTCAAATCACCCACGTACAAATAGAAGGCAAAGAACTTTTTAGTGCCAATCTCAATCAAAGACTACTGGTCAGTTCATCACAACTACTTCTCGAAAATGTCATTCGAAAAGACGGAAAACATACCATTTCGCCCACGCTGGAAAAACTCATACAAACCGCCGACATATCCAAACCCGCCTCATTTTTTTTCAGCTTGACCAACAAGGATTTGTTTGCAAATGACCTCAGCACATCTGAAAATGAAGGTATTACCCAATTTGCTGATTGGATTTCAGTCGATTTTAGCGCCAATCAAGACGAACTTTTATTCAGTGGGGTTGCCGTAACGCAGGACTCTTTGCCCAAATTCATTGACTTATTTAAAGGCACCGTGCCGTTATCTGACAAAACAGCTGGCCTTGCCCCTCAAAACGCCGACGGTGTGCTCAGTTTCTCTTTCAACGATTTTGACCTCTTCAAGCGTAACCAGAAGAGGTTTCTAGATGTTGTTTCACTGCGCAACGATGCTATAAGCAATATTGAAGAGATTGGTGTCATATTTCTAAATGGTCAAAAAGCCCTAGCAATTCACGCTTATGAAAATGAAGCGTTTACAGGTTTTATTGAAAAAGTGAAGGGCAACAGTTCGAACTACCAGGGTACTGATATATGGCAATTAAATGAAAACGGGTTTGGCAATCAATTCTTTTCTCCACTCGTCAAAGATGCAGAAACACGGTTCTATTCGGTTTTTGAAGATGCTCACCTATTCGCAAAAAATGAAGATATCTTGAAAACGATAATCGCTGCTAAGAGAAGTGGGGTTACTTTCGATAAGGGCGCTGTATATAAATCTGTTAAGGCACAACTAGGTACAGAATCTTCCCTGTTGTTTATTTCCTCAACCGAAGGAATAGGAGCATTTCTGGGAAAACACTTCTCATCTCAACTAACGGAGGAGTTCGATAGGCTGGGCTTACCAGAGATGGGTTTTGGGACACAATTGATAACCGATGCCGGCTTTTCGCACTTTAACGTGCTAGCTACCGAAATCAAAAAAGCACCCCAAGGTAAGGCAGTCATGCCACTCTACAATCTTGAGCTCGATAGTGATTTGGTTACCGATCCACAGTTCGTCAAGAACCATCGAAACAACACCTATGAAATTGTAGTACAAGATCAAGACCATAATCTGTATTTGATTTCCCCCAAGGGAAAGGTTCTTTGGAAAAAACAGTTAGAAGGAAGCATTCGAGGAAAAATTCATCAAGTTGACCTATACAAAAACGGAAAATTGCAACTGGCTTTTTGTACCAATAACCAATTTCTAATTTTAGATAGAAATGGAGACGAAGTAGCCCCTTTCAATAAGATTTATGAAGGTGGAAATTTAAATGCTTTGGCGGTCTTTGATTATGAAAACAACAGAAATTATCGCTTTGTGGTCACACAAGGAAAAAAGGTTTTCATGTACAATTCCCAAGGAAATATTGTTGACGGATTTACCTATACGGAAACAGAAAGCCCGGTCATTTCAGCACCCAAACATTTCAAAATCAACAAAAAAGACTATTTGGCTTTTCAATTGGAAAACGGACAACTCAAAATAAGACATCGAGCAGGAGGCAGTCGTGTAAAGGTCGATAGAACCATTTCATTTACAAATAATGAAGTCTTTCTTTACAAAAATAGGTTTAGTGTTACAGATAAAAAAGGAGTGCTGCACCAAGTTGATACCAAAGGGCAACTATCGGCCACAAATTTTAATCTCAGTGAAAACCATGGCATGTATGCCACAAGTAAATCATTGGTATTAATGGACGATAATGTTCTTAATATCAAAGGGAAAAAAGTAGAGCTGGAGTTTGGCGTATACTCCCCACCTAAAATATTCTATATCAACGATAAAATCTATGTTGCGGTGACCGACATCCAGAATCAGCAGATTTATCTATTTGATAGTCAAGCAAAGGGTATTTCAAACTTTCCGGTTTATGGGTCTTCGATTATTGACCTCTTCGATATCAACAGGGATAACAAACTAGAACTTGTTGCCAAAGATCAAGAGAACTCCATAATCGTATATACCCTAAATTAATATCCTTTTACACATTATTTTCGGTAAACGATACACCCCGATAACGGTTGGCGTCGAAAATTTTATATCTTCAAAGACCGCTAAAAGGTTCGATTACACTAAAATTAATTTGAAATGAAACCAACATGTAAACTTTGGATTTTGATGGTGCTCATAGGGGCCATTTCAGGATCTGCCCATGGCCAATTTTTAAAAAAACTGGGGAAACGTGCCCAGAAAGCCGCTGAACGAACAGTAGAAAGAAGAGTGGACCGAGAAGCGTCAAAAAAAACAGACCAGGCTCTGGACTCGATTTTGGAACCTGGAAAAAAAGGACCACAGGCTCCACCCAGTACCG
Organism: Croceivirga sp.; assembly: GCA_050042945.1. Classification (GTDB taxonomy): domain Bacteria; phylum Bacteroidota; class Bacteroidia; order Flavobacteriales; family Flavobacteriaceae; genus Croceivirga. The sequence continues at coordinate 22,127 of JBHJJC010000102.1, read as the reverse complement.
ATGAACCTAGTGCACAAGGTCAGGGAAACAGCAGTGGAAACCAGACCGGCTCAACGGGTAACAACGATAATCTACCAAATACCAAAGGGGGACCCAAATCGATTGAAGTCTATAGCAAATTCGACTACGTGCCGGGCGATAAACAGTTATTTTACGATGATTTTTCAAATGATTTTATTGGAGATTTCCCTGCCAGATGGAATACTGATGGCGGTGGTGAAGTAGTTTCGATAGAAGGTTCAAAGTGGTTAGATATGAAAATGTCGTCTTATTACATACCGGATGTAGGCGAACTACCTGAAAATTATACCATAGAGTTTGACATTAGAACAACTGGAGTTGATAAGAATACATCATCAAATGCCAAATTACACGTGATACTCGATGAGAGCACTAATTTTGGTTACGGTAAGAACGCACTTTACGCTTATTTACCTTTTTGTCAATATATCGCACAGGGTGTTCGTATTTGGGCCCAAGAAGATGGTAGCAGACTTCTTGACAATACTGTTAAAACTGATATAAGGGCTGAAATGATTGCAGCACCTCATTTTTCGATAGCAGTTAACAAAGAACGGTTCCGGTTATGGTTGAATGAACAGAAAATACTTGACGTACCAAGGGCGGTCGCAGATGGCAAAATAACCACCTTCAAGCTAGAGCCTGTCGGTTTTAATGCCGACAACCGTATATTTATTTCGAATATAAAAGTTGCTGAAGGGGGGGTTGACCTTAGAAGAAAACTGATTGCCGAAGGTAAAATTTCAACCAACGGCATTCTCTTTGATTCCGGTTCTGCCAATATCAAACCAGAATCCATGGGGATTATCCGACAAATCTATCAGGTACTACAGCAAGACGCCAACATCAATTTGAAAATAGTGGGGCATACCGATAGTGACGGGGGTGACGAAGCGAATCTGAAACTGTCAAAATCGCGCGCTGATGCCGTCAAAGATGCTTTGGTCAATGTTTACAGTGTTGATGGCAATCGTTTGAGCACGGAAGGTAAAGGTGAATTGGAACCGGTGGCTGAAAATTCCACAGCTGAGGGAAAGGCACAAAACAGAAGGGTTGAATTTATAAAGCAATAGAAAGTACCATGAAAAAAGAGTTAACGGTAATCATTGTAACAGTTATAAGTTTTTTATACGGAAATGCACAAGACAATTGCAGTGCTTATTTTCCGATGATAGAAGGTGCATCCTACGAATACCAAATGTTCAGTAAAAAGGGGAAACTTGAAGGAACAAGTGCCTACACCGTAGGTAGCGTTGATGACGATGGAGGAAACACCTACGCCACAATGCAGGTAGCGTTTACTGATGCAAAAGGAAAGAGTGCCTATGAATCAGACTATAAGATTACCTGTACCGGAGACGGGGTAAAAATTGATTTTGAAAGTTTATTTCCAAAACAAATGATGGAGCAATATGAAGGTATGGAGGTTGAAATGGATATCACGGGTACCGACATTGAAATACCCAACAACCTTTCCGTTGGGCAACAGCTTGCCGATGCCAATATCAATATATCAATGAACATGGGCGCCATGAACATGAAGATTGAAGTAAATACCACTGACCGCCAGGTCGTTGGTCAAGAATCTGTAACTACATCAGCGGGCACTTTTGACTGTTATGTAATTTCAGCCAATACCTCTTCAAAAATGATGATGGCCAAACACCAAATGAGCGATAAATTATGGTTGTCCAAAAGAGTAGGAATTGTGAAACAGGATACGTATTCTAAAAATGGAAAGCTCGAAAGCCGTATGCAGCTGGAAAAGTTTTCAAAATAAATTAAGCCCTGGTATTACACCGGGGCTTTTTCTTTTATCAGTTTTGCTTCGAAAAGCGTTTCAAAATTTCTTTGGAGTTTTTGTCTGACCTCGGCCATATCAATTTCAGGTTTTGCTAACTCCACATTTAAAGAGGTTACCGCCTTATCTTTTATCCCACATGGTATCATCAAATCAAAATAACCCAAATCAGCATTGACGTTCAACGCAAAACCGTGCATGGTCACCCAACGGCTAGCACGCACGCCCATAGCACAAATCTTGCGGGCAAAAGGAGTGCCCACATCAAACCAAACCCCAGTTTCTCCGTCAGAACGCTCTCCCTTTAGACCATATTCAGCCAAAGTTAAAATGACCATCTCTTCCAATAAGCGAAGATATTTATGAATGTCAGTAAAGAAATTATCTAAATCTAGGATGGGGTATCCCACAATTTGACCGGGCCCATGATATGTAATATCACCACCACGATTGATTTTATAGAATTTAGCCTTTTTTTGCGTCAGCACATTGTCATCGACCAGCAGGTTTTCCATATCACCACTTTTGCCAAGCGTAAAGACATGGGGATGTTCCACAAAAAGAAAATAATTGGGTGTTTCAAGGGCTAAAGCTTCCCTTCGGTTCTTGATTTTGGTATCGACGATACCTTTAAAAAGAAGTTCTTGGTAATCCCAAGTGTCCTTGTAATCTTTAAACCCTAAATCTTGCAGTTGAACTGTTTTGTTCATTTTGTAAAAATACGAGGTCTAGCTTAGTTCTCAAGTTCAACCTCAAGGCTAATCGATTCTGGATTTTTCATCATATCCATAAAGTTGACCTCATAAATCATGGTTTTTCCATCCATGGAAAATGTAGCACCTTCAACATTTACTTTTTTCACCCTTTTTGGAAAATAATATTTAAAGGTGTACGTCGATCCTGAAAGAAACATTTCTGCACCCTGAAGACTGTCCAAACCTTTTTTTAACAAATCTTGGTCGGTAACCACAATAGAGCGACTAAAGGTTTTACCATCGAACGCATATTTCACCTCAGTGCTTGGGGCACTATTCTTCATCGGTGCCGGACCTTTTCCCCCGGGTGTCGGGCCCATTTTACTCGCCTCTTGAAAAGCATTAAAGGCGTCATTGACCTCCGTTACATTTTCAAAGTCACTGAACATATCGAAGTTCATTTTTCCTTCTTCCTCATTAACCACCATCCGTATACTAAAAGGCTCTAATTTCTTCAATTTGGCCTGCTCCTCAGGTGATAATCTTGCGATACTGTCTTTCCTCTCATCAAGAAGGTCTTTAAAGACTAGGGTAGAGTCAATCACCTTTCCTGGGGTCATGGTGGAATCCATCGAAGCGACCATCTCCATCATCTCGTTACCATCGAAATGAATATTAAGTTTACCAGAACCATCTTGATTAAAATGGATTTCTTCAGTAAAATTACAGGCCAAAATCAGGCAAGTAGACACAAGCCCGAAAAAGTATTTTATTCCTCTCATAATGTTTAATTCGGATTGTTCAATATAACCAGGGCGGCAATCACCCCTGGCACCCATCCACAGAATGTCAAAAGTAGAACAATAAGAAATGCACCACAGCCTTTACCGATAACCGATAACGGAGGGAAAAGGATGGCCAATAAAACACGGATAAAACTCATAGTGATTTTGATTGATGTTCTTTTATAGGTCTAAAAATACCGTATTTTGTTACAGCAAATAACGTTTTAAATGCGATTCCTTCTACCATTTCTCTTTTTTGTGGTTTGTGCTCCTGTGGTAGCCCAGTATCAGTTTAATGGACAGGTCTCCGAACAGTTTAAGAACAAGACCGTTCATCTTAGTTTGGTCGAGAATTACAGAAAGAATTCAAGGGTATATCTCGACCAAATTTTTCAAAGTGTGGTCGCTGATTCCCTTGGCCATTTTTCATTTGAGGGGGATAATATTCCTGATAGCAATCGTATATATCGCATACATGTCGACGCCTGTGAACACAAAGAGAAAAAACAACATCATTTCTTCGGCTACTGTCCTCAGATAGAAAGTGTTCTCTTCATTGCCCAAAACAGGGATACCATTTCACTTCCTGCAGGTATCAATGAACAGGTGTTCTGTACAATTGTTTCAACAAACCCTGCTTCAGATGCCTTGTTACAATTGGATGGTTTTAAGGAAGAACTTGTTGTTGCCTTATTGGAAGAACCGACCGAAGTTGCCAAAGACCTTACCCTAAGAAAATGGCTAAAGCGATTTCAAGAAGGCTTACAAGCTTCCAACGAACCATTGGCCGAGCTTTACGGATATGATTTTTTATCAAACCGTAAAAATGAAACCTACCCATATTATTTAGACAATTTGAAGGAAAGTTCTTTTTACGAGGAATTAGGCTATCGTCTGGAACGAAAATACCCAAATGCCCCATTTACAAAACAGTATAACAAAGAACTAAATGCCGATACATATCTTGTCCAGGCAGAAACACCTGCTACTGCCAATTTCCCATGGAAATATCTGCTGTCTACCGTGCTTACGCTATCGATTATTTTAATTGGGTTTTTATGGTTGAAAAAAAGAAAACAATCGTTCTCACAAAACCCCTCTGAAATACTATCTCCACAAGAACAAAAGGTACTGAGCGCCATTTTAGAAGGCAAGTCAAATAAAGAAATTGGCAGTGACCTCTTCATCAGTTTGAGTACCGTTAAGTCACACATCAATAGTGTTTACAAAAAGTTAGGAATGTCTTCTCGCGATGAAATTCTGGCGAATTACAAAGGAAAAACATGATTTCGACCTAGGTCTAGTCCTAATTTCCAACCTCATTTCCTTTCGCCAACCTGAATTCCTTATGATTTTCGAAGAAAACAGAAAATCATGAAATCAGTAGTAAACATTATCCTTTTCATCAGTGTTATGCAATTAGCCGCACAAGACAATTTCCAAGAAATTGAACTATCAAATGGCTCAACGTTCTTATTGGGGGAAATACAAATCGAGAACCTTAAAAATTCCCCATATGGTGAATGGTTCAGTGAAAACTATAATAATTATATGGTGGATAAAGACCTGGTCAAGCTATTCAAAAAGAAACTTAAACGTCATGAAGTCCTTTTATTTTTAGGTACATGGTGCGGAGACAGTAAACGCGAGGTACCCCGTTTGGCCAAAATTCTTGATGAAGCCAATTTTCCTGTTGAGAAACAACGAATAGTGGCATTGGACCGTCGAAAAGAGAACTATAAAAAAGGAGCAAATGGTGAAGAAATAGGTTGGGACATCAAAAGGGTTCCTACCTTAATCTTACTTAAAGATGGGAAGGAAATCAATCGAATCGTCGAACGACCAGTAGGTACCTTAGAAGAGGATTTACTGGCCATTCTAAGCAATTCAGCATATAGACCGAATTACAGTGACTAAGCCTAACGGTCATATTAATAATTAGAGCGCAAAAGTGTAATTTTGCGCTTTAATTTTTGACCATGCAATTATCGGAGCAAGAGCTTGTACGACGTGAAAAACTTTCCAAACTGCGCGAAATGGGTATTGACCCCTATCCTGCAGCCTTATTTCCCATTGATGCCAATTCAAAGAGTATTAAAGATGAATTTGAAGAAGGAAAAAAAGTCATTATTGCAGGTCGCTTGATGTCTAGAAGAATTCAGTGAAAAGCCTCTTTTGCAGAACTCCAAGATGGCGAAGGACGTATTCAAGTCTATTTCAACCGTGATGAAATTTGCCCTGGGGAAGATAAGTCGGTGTACAACGATGTCTACAAAAAGCTTTTGGATATTGGAGATTTTATAGGTGTCGAAGGTGAACTTTTTACGACTCAAGTAGGTGAAAAAACAGTTATGGTCAAAAACCTTACGGTACTGAGCAAATCACTTCGACCCCTGCCTTTGCCCAAAGTGGATGCTGACGGAAAGACCTATGATGAATTCAATGACCCAGAGCTGCGTTATCGTCAACGCTATGTTGACTTGGTAGTCAATCAGCAGGTGAAGGAAACTTTCATCAAGCGAACCAAAATCACAAACAGTATTCGTGAATTTTATAATGAACGTGGGTATTTAGAAGTGGAAACCCCAATTCTTCAACCCATACCTGGGGGAGCGGCAGCGCGACCTTTCCTGACCCATCACAATGCATTGAACATTCCGTTGTATTTAAGAATTGCAAACGAACTCTATCTAAAACGATTGATTGTCGGCGGTTTTGATGGTGTATATGAATTCTCAAAGGACTTTCGCAATGAAGGTATGGACCGTACCCATAATCCTGAGTTTACCGTAATGGAATTATATGTAGCCTACAAAGACTACAATTGGATGATGGATACCACAGAACAATTATTGGAGAAAGTGGCAAAAGATGCTACCGGAGGTACCAAAATCATTATAGGAGATAACGAAATTGAATTTAAGGCCCCTTATCCGAGAATCCCTATACTAGATGCCATTAAAGCACATACCGGTATCGATGTATCTGGCATGAACGAAGAGCAACTTCGTGAAACAGCAAAAAATCTCAATCTTGAAGTTGATGAAACCATGGGTGTTGGTAAGCTCATCGATGAGATTTTTGGTGAAAAATGTGAGCATCACTATGTGCAACCTACCTTCATCACTGATTACCCTAAAGAAATGAGTCCTTTGACCAAGGCACATCGGCATAAACCAGGATTGACCGAACGCTTTGAACTCATGGTAAACGGCAAAGAGCTGGCCAATGCCTATTCAGAGCTCAATGACCCTATTGACCAAAGAGAGCGTTTCGAAGAACAATTACGACTTTCAGAAAAAGGCGACGACGAGGCCATGTTTATCGACCAAGATTTTTTACGTGCCCTTGAATATGGAATGCCACCTACTTCTGGTATTGGTATTGGCATTGATCGATTGGTCATGTTGATGACCAATAATTCGAGCATTCAAGAGGTATTGTTCTTCCCGCAAATGCGACCGGAGAAAAAGCAGATTGAACTGACCGACGAAGAAAAAATGGTTTTTGAAATCCTTAAAAAGGAAAACAAAATGTCATTGAATGACTTAAAAACAAAAAGTGGTCTATCCAACAAAAAATGGGATAAAACCATCAAATCTTTGAACAAGAATAAAATAACCGAGGTTACCAAAACCGATGATGGGTTGTTCGTAGTATTGATTTGACCTATATTTAGGTAGAATCAATACGTACTCAAAAATGCGCAAAAAAATAATATTGAGTTTACTGGCCTTGAGCCTAGTAGTTTTGGGTATTTACCTTTATAACTTAGGCCTAAGACCCGATAGGGTATATCCGTCATTCCCCTTAAATCCAGAACATAGTGCTTCGACCGTTCATGATAGTATCCCCTTGCGAGATGTCGTGGTAGCCGGTAATAATTGGGATGGCGTTTTGACCATTTTTGATCCGACTACTTATGAAATCATCAAAAAGATGAGCGCCATGCCTGACCGTGAAGAACGGTTCAATGAAATTTATTCTGGTATAAAAAGAAGGCTTGCTTCTGGTTTTATTCGGGAATATATCGGTGAGGGGAACGACCAACTGGTCGATGACATGTTCACCTCGAACGACGGTAGGTACATCTACGCCTCTAGACCCAGTTTTGCCGATGTTGTTGCCCTAGATGTAAACTCAGGTGAGATTGTATGGCGCACTCCTGTTGAAGGTCTTCGGGCAGACCATTCCGCCATATCACCAGATGGCAAAATCTTTTTGGTCTCGGCTTCGACCGCCAGAAAGGTACACGCTATTGACGTGGAAACCGGTAAAATCATAGGTAGTTTTGATTCAGGTGACCAACCCCACGAAAACACCTATTCTGAAGATGGTGAACGAATTTACCATGCCAGTATTGGGAAGGTATTTTTGTCCTCACCTATGCTGGACTTTTTAAAAGGGGACCGATGGTTTTTAATAGTTGATGCCGATACCTACGAGGTCATTCGTCGTGTTGATATGAAGGAAAAACTGGAGGAAGCTGGTTTCGAATGGATTGACCGAGCCATACGGCCTATGGCGATAACCAGTGATGAAAAATATGCCTATCTGCAGATTTCACTCTTTCATGGTTTTTTTGAGTACGATATTGAAAATGATAAAATCACACGAAAACTGGATTTGCCGATTCCTGAGGAGAACGTAGATATGACCCCAGGGGAACATCTTTTAAATTCAGGTCACCATGGAATCGCTATCAGTGGCGATGATAAGACCATCTGCGTGGCGGGTACTATGGATGGTTATATTGCAGTGGTCGATCGTGCAACCTTTAAATACCAAACCATTAAGCTCTCCGATGACCCTAGAAAGGCCAAGCCCTACTGGGCAACCTCAAGCAAAGATGGTTCAAAGGCCTATGTATCCATAAGTGGGCTTGATAAAGTTGCTGTAATTGATTATGATTCAGGTAAGTTGATTGCCGAGATTCCGGTGGGTCATCATCCGCAAAGGGTTAGAAATGGACAATTACGACTAAAGTAATTTTAAGAACACTAAGAAAGTCAATTAAAAAGGAGGTCCAATATTCTTGGTGAAAGTAAAGGTTGTCTATTTGTGTATCTTTAGATTATACAAAATGCGACCCACCATGAGACCTTTGTTTTTTCTTATTTCATTTATCATTGCGACCCAAATAGCGGCGCAGGAGCAGCGCTTAAAAACCTTGCTCTCCTATTCATTTCCAACAGAATTGGCAGCCAGTAAAATCCAAGGGGCTATCGCTTGGGTCGAAAATAAAGAAGGGGTACGAAATATCCATTATGCCATCGCCCCAGAATATCGTCCGGTGAAATTGACGAACTATACCGAGGATGATGGACAGGTGATATCCAATTTGGAATTTACAGAAGACGGAGAGACCATAATTTATGTTCGCGGTGGTGCACCCAATAGAAGCGGTGAATTCCCTAATCCAACCTCAAATCCTGAAGGATATAAACGAGAAATCCATTCCGTTAATATCATCAGTGGCATGACAAAAAATTTAGGTATGGGCGCCGCGCCTATATCTGTCGGTGAAAATATTATTTATTTGAACAAAGGAGGGGCATGGATGATGAACCTTAAAGGTGAAAACGCCACCTCTCTCTTTACACTCAGAGGTTCAGTATCCAGTATTAGACTATCTCCCGATAAATCAAAGATAGCCTTTGTCGACGGACGGGGAGACCACAGCTTTATTGGTATTTTTAGCTTAAAGTCGAAGAAGTTGACCTTGGTAAGTCCAAGCATCGATTTCGATTCAGACCCCGTTTGGTCGCCCAATGGTCGTCAATTGGCCTTTCTTAGACAGGGATATGAAAAACCATTACTATTTGTCCCAAAAAGGGAAGCCCAACCTTTTTCTATTTTAGTTGCCGATAGCGAAACGGGGAAATCTGAGGTTATTTTCAAAGCTGACAAAGGAAAAGGCAGCGCATTCCAATATATTTCAGCAGAAAACCAATTGTTCTGGACAGCTGGAAATGAAGTTATCTTCCCATGGGAAAAAGAGGGTTGGACCCAACTGTATTCGATTCCTACTAATGGCGGAACACCTACTTTAATTACACCAGGGAGTTTGGAAGTGCAGTATATAACCCAAAGCCCTGATAGATTACAAATCATATTCAATTCAAACCAAAATGATATTGACCGACAACACCTTTGGGGCTATGATGACAAACTGACCCAACTCACTACCGGAAAAGGTATTGAATGGTTGCCTGTCATTGATGGTACAGGAGCTATTTTTTGTCTTGGCTCTTCAGGCACCCAACCGGCGGATGTTAAGCAGATTAATTCAGGATAATTGGTTTCCATCACTTCAGAAACGGAATACCCTTCAAAAGCATTGGTCGAACCGGAACAAATCATTATGACCGCCACCGATGGAATTCAGTTCCACGGACAGTTGTTCCTACCCAAAAATTTGGGCAAAAGCGAAAAAGCACCTGCTGTGATGTTCTTCCATGGTGGTTCACGACGTCAAATGATGCTTGGTTTTCACCACCGAGGGTATTACCATAATTTCTATGCAATGAACCAATACCTGGCTTCCAGGGGATATGTGGTACTTAGTGTAAACTACCGAAGCGGTATTGGCTATGGCATGGAGTTTCGTGAAGCCTTGAATTATGGCGCAGGTGGGGCCAGTGAATATAATGATGTCCTGGCCGCCGCTGATTTCCTAAAAGGCCATCCTAATGTGGATGCCAATCGAATCGGACTTTATGGCGGTTCGTATGGCGGTTACCTGACAGCCCTTGGGCTATCGCGGAATTCAGACTTTTTTAAAGCAGGGGTTGATATCCATGGGGTTTATGATTGGAATGCCATCATCAAGGGTTTCATTCCCAGTTACAACAAATTGGAAATGCCCGAATTCGCCAAACTCGCCTATGATTCTTCCCCTGTAGCATTTATAAAGGATTGGAAATCACCGGTACTTCTGATTCATGGTGATGATGACCGCAATGTACCTTTCAATGAAACTGTGGTAAAGGCGAACAGATTAAGGGAGCTTGGTGTTTATTTTGAACAGTTGGTTTTCCCTGACGAGGTACACGGCTTCTTGCTCCATAAGAATTGGCTGAGCGCTTTTGAGGCCACATCAAGTTTCTTTGACCGAAAATTAAAATAAGAAACGTACAGAGCGTATAATCTACGGTTTACCTTTTCTAAGGTACTTCTTAAAAGTACCATTCCTTTTCCCATTATGCCATAAAATGGCGTGAAGACCATGCTCATCTTTGCGACCGAAACATCATAAAATTAATCCTTAAAAATTTAAAATGAAAAGAGCATTGATCATTGGTGGGAGTAGTGGAATCGGAAAGGCTACTGCACAAAAATTATTGAATGAAGGTGTTGAAGTACATGTGGTGGGTACAAATGGGACAAAACTAGAGGCTTTTGTCAATGAAGTCGGCAAAAACTTGGTCATCCATAAATTGAGCATTACCGATAAAGGTTCGGTCTCGCAACTTACATCTGTAATCAACGGTTGGGACAATCTCGACTATTTGGTAAACGCCTCAGGAATTTTCAGCCCAAAACCTTTTTTAGAGCATACCGAAGCCGATTACAATTCTTACCTAGATCTCAATCGCGGATTTTTCTTTATAACCCAAGCCGCGGCCAACAAAATGGCTAAAACAGCCGGCGGATCAATTGTGAATGTTGGTTCTATGTGGGCGAAGCAAGCCGTTAAGGCCACACCATCTTCCGCTTACTCTATGCAAAAAGCGGGGTTACACAGTTTGACCCAGCATTTGGCCATGGAATTGGCTGACCACAAAATCCGAGTGAACGCTGTTTCACCCGCAGTTGTTGAAACTCCCGTTTACGAAGGGGTTTTTGGGGGCAAGCAAGAAGCACATAGTGCACTACAAAACTTTCATGGTTTTCACCCCATTGGAAGAAACGGCAGGGCTGAAGATGTGGCAGAAGCAATTACATTTTTATTATCAGATAGGGCCTCTTGGGTCACCGGAGCCATTTGGGATATCGACGGTGGTGTAATGGCTGGAAGAAACTGATAACGGATTATATATTTTAAAGCGAAATGATTAGGATTACCTTCGTAATTTAAAATAGATTTTGGAAAGTAAGCTTATTATAATTGGAGCTGGCCTATCAGGTCTTACCACGGCATACTTCCTTTCAAAACAGGGATTCAAAGATTTTCTAGTTTTGGAAGGAAGGGATGCTGTTGGCGGACGAATACTGACCAAAAACAGTATTGATTTTGGAGCGACGTGGTTTCAGAACCATCATACCGAATTAAATCATTTACTGTCTGAACTGGAGCTTGAAAAATTCCCTCAATACGATGCGGGAAAAAGTGTTCTGGTATACAATACGATGGCCCCCGCACATTATTTTGAAAGTTCTGGTGCGCCTACCGCCTTTCGAATGGTCGATGGGTCACAGTCTTTACCCAAAAAATTGGCGTCTTTTTTCGAATCGAAAATCCACTTTGATCAAAAGGTTCAGGCCATTCATAAGATTGGAAAAAAAGTAGCGATAAAAACGGATGAGAAAACCTATTGGGCTGAAAAGGTAATCTGTACGCTTCCACCTAAGTTGGCCTATTGCTTGGACTTTGAACCTAAACTAGCTGAAAGCCTGACCTCGGTCATGACCAGCACCCATACGTGGATGAGCAATGCGATAAAAATTGGAATGATGTTTGCCACTCCTTTTTGGAGGGAAAAAGGATTTTCAGGTACGGTAATCGGCCAAGTGGGGCCGGTCATTGAACTCTACGACCATTGCGACCATAAAAATACATCGTATGCCCTTATGGGTTTTGTAAATGAAGGGCTTCGCGATGTTTCTGCGAAGCAACGTAAGGAACGTATCTTGTCTTATCTAGAAAACTTCTTGGGCAAGGAAATACACGAACATACATCGTACGAAGAGAAGGATTGGTCTGTTGACCGTATGAGCAGTTGCGAAAACTTAAAGTCGGTCTATATGAGTCCGCAATACGGGAATCCTATTTTTGAAAGATGGCATCTTGATGGGCATCTATTGTTTTCCGGCACTGAAGCTTCCCCACGTTACGGGGGTTATTTAGATGGGGCGGTTTACAGTGGTAAAAGGGCGGCGCGACAACTATTGGCAGAAATACAAGGACAGCGACTTTGAATCCTACCAAAGAAAAAATTCTACAATATCACCTGCATAAAGACAGCCCCAAAAAGCTTCAGTTTGAGTTATATGGGTTAAATCGTTACCGTAGAAAAAATGGAATAAAAGCAGCTATTCCACACTCCCACAGTTTCTATCAAATCATTTGGTTTACCAAAAAAGGCGGCACCCATTTGGTTGATTTTAAAACCTATCCGGTAACCGAGAACAGTATTCTTTTTATTGGAAAGAACCAGATACACGCTCTTGATGATGATATGGATATCGAGGGCTGGCTCTTTCATTTTAACGAGAGCTTCTTTACACCAGCCGATGTGGACGCCGTTCTGAAATATAACATTTTCAAACCACAAGAAAATCCGTGCTATGCAGCCCAAGCCAATGCCATAGCACAAGCCAAAAAGTACTTGGACCTTATTCAAGACGAACTTTCAAATCGAAATCGGTTTGGTTTTGAAGAGAATGTTCGGTTTTTATTGAAATCCTTTCTAATCAATTTAGAACGGGTACATCGCACAGGTAATGATTCTGAAGAACTTGAGATTAGTAATCCCCAAAAACTTCAAGCCTATAATTTTAAGGCATCGGTAGAAGAAAATTACTCTAACCATCTCACGGTAGCGGATTACGCCAGTGAGTTAAACATATCGACCAAGACCTTGAACAATTTGGTGAGAAAGCAGTTTTCAAAATCCCCTTCTGAGGTCATCAATGAACGAATAATGCTTCAGGCGAACCGTTTATTAAAATACTCCACACTTCAAATCAGTGAAATCGCCTACAAGCTCGGTTTCTCAGACCCTTCTTATTTCGTTAAGTATTTTTAGCGATATATGGGTGTCTCGCCAAATAGCCATCGAGAATTTCTGAAGAAGTAGCATTTGTTTTTGGTATTTGCGAGTGTATTTTCTTAGTTTTCCGGTACAATGGAGATAAGTAAAAAAATAGGGCTGATTTTAGGCCCACTGTTTTTCTTTATTTTTCTAAACCTGCCTTTTGAACTGATTTCAGAAAAAGGAGATACTGTCATTGCCGTGGCCCTTTGGATGCTTTTTTGGTGGATTACCGAAGCGGTCTCCATTTCAGTAACCGCCTTATTACCATTACTATTGTTTCCATTATTAAAAATCTTACCTATTGCAGAAGTAGGCGCCAACTATGGGAGTCCTATTGTGTTTCTCTTTTTTGGCGGCTTTGTTATGGCCTTGGCTTTGGAAAAGGTTAACCTCCATAAGCGTATCGCCCTTAATATCATCCGATTGACAGGCACTACGCCAAACAAGGTCATCTTGGGTTTTATGATTGCTACTGCTTCGCTGAGCATGTGGATCAGTAATACGGCCAGCACCGTGGTCATGCTGCCCATCGCACTATCTGTCATCAACCTTTTAATCAATGATGAAGATGGCTTTACGAAAAGTGACCGGAATTTTGCATTGAGCGTGATGTTGGGCATTGCTTTTTCTGCCAATGCAGGCGGTATTGCCACCGTTATCGGAACGCCTCCCAACTCAGTAATGATAGGATTGTTGGAAAATGAATACAACATTCAAATATCTTTCTTGAAATGGATGACTTTGGGATTGCCTTTTTCGATGCTACTCATAGCCATCACGTATTTGGTTTTGGTAAAATGGATGTTTCCCAATCGGGATTTGCAGTTCAAAGCTTCCAAAGAAGTGATACAACAAGAACTTCGAAAACTAGGACCGACCTCGGGAAAGGAAAAAATGGTTTTGTTCATTTTTGGGGTTACGGTGTTCTTATGGATATTCAGAACGCTTATCAATAATATATTTCCGGGATTAGGACTTTCAGATACCATGATCAGTATCTTTGCGGCCATTTCCCTTTTCGCCATACCCTACGATTTCAAAAAAGGTGATTTCATTATAGAATGGAAAGACACTTCTAAATTGGCGTGGGGCATCTTAATTCTGTTTGGTGGCGGACTCGCATTGGCCAAGGGAATGTCTGCCAGTGGTATTGTAGACCTCGTGGCAAATACCATTGCGCAAAGCGAAATCAGTGTTCTTTTTACCGCTTCATTGCTAATTCTTCTGATGCTTTTTATGACGGAATTAATGAGTAATGTGGCTTTGGTAGCTGTTTTGGCTCCTGTTGTAGCAGGAATCGCGATAGGATTGGACATACCCATCCTTTATTTATTGATTCCGGTCACCATGGCCAGTAGTTGTGCCTTTATGCTACCCATGGCCACACCACCCAATGCTATAGTCTTTGCCAGTGGTCATGTCAAAGTACCGGAAATGGCAAGGGTTGGGGTAATATTGAACTTAATTTCCGTAGGGCTCTTAATAGTGGTATTTCAGTTTGTGATACCCTTCCTCTTTTAAAACAAAAAAGCCCCATATCGAGGCTTTTTGTAATATCATGGTATAAACGCCACTACTCAAAATCTTTCTTATCTTCAAACTTAAGCTTTGTAATTCCTTCAGGAGATTTTGAAAGGTCAATTGGCTCCAAGTGACCTTCCTTTATGGTAATATCAGTAAATACCAATTGCTGTTGCGCAAGTTGCCGCAATCCATCAAAATCGGAGAATTTGTTATTGGCCAAATAAAGTGTTTTAAGTTTTTTCATTTTTTCCATACCCATAGGAATGGTTCCTTCTAAATCATTATTTGCCAATGCCAAGATTTTGAGTTTCGATAGTTCACTAATGCCCACAGGTAAGTGGCCCTTGAGATTATTGTTGTTTAAATTCAGCTCTTCAAGATTCTGCAACTTATTTATTGCTCCTGGAATATTTCCATTTAAATCATTATTGGCAAGATTGACTACTTTCAGGTTATCTAATTTTCGAAACAGCCCAGGTACTTTTCCCTCAATACTATTTCCAGACAGGTCTAAGGATTCTAAATGTCTTAAGTTACCAATGGTGATAGGTATTTCACCCTGTAGGTTGTTATTGGACAAATTTAAAGCAACCACTTTACCTTCTTTTATGGTGACACCATGCCATGTCGAAATGGGCTTGGTCTGATCCCATTGGTTGGTCCACTGATGCCCCTTAGTCTTCGCCTTGAGTTCCAATAGTGCAATAACCTCGCGTTGGCTAATCTCTTGTTGTGCTTGTACTACAATAGAATTAATAAATAATAAAATGGCCATGTAGCACATAAAAGTGGTAGTTTTCATAGTCAATTTGGTTTGCTTTTATTTTATCTTACAATTCAGGAATTTCGTGCGAGTCTCGGTAAATTGCAATTTTATGTGGTGTATTTATCATACTTCTAGGACAAAACAGGCAAACCTGTGGTCATCATTTTAACAAATCTTATCCTTTTCGATGAACCTACAGTAAAAAAAAGCCCTGGTATTCAACCAGGGCCATTAGTCAATGTGATTATTTTGAATGAATCCCTTATTTTACAAAAGGATTAAAATCGTTGGGAAGATATTCCGTAGTATCAAAATCTAAGTCAATTCCATCGTCTTCGATATAGTGTAAACCCTCAAAGGAAGAGTTTTCTTTGTATGGGTCAAACGACTCAGGTAAATATTTACCCGTATCAAAACCCAATTCAACCTTCTCTTCAACTTCTATATATGGCAGTGAACTTATATTGAATTCAGCTGTACGAATCTCGGCAGATTTTGCACTCAGCAAAGGCAAAAACAGGGCCCCAACAAATATTAAAACAAGATATTTTTGATATTTCATAGCTTACTTATTTATTTAAGATATAAAGGTAGTACGACAAAAATCAGCGTTTCGTATGCTTTTCATTTTCATTAACAACCATAAATATTTATGTAAGAAGAGTATTGTCAATAAAAAACAAGAAACGTTACATAAAAAACAGAAAAAAAAAAGCCTCAGTTAGCTATTTCTTATGATTTGTTCCTTTTTTGTGCCGATAACACTTCATCGATTTTTACGTTATTTTTTTGTTAACCAGCGAAATAAAATGTCTCCTGCGGTTTGACAACAAAAATCCCGACACGATGGGCGGGACTTTCTGACTAACTAACTCAAAATTTGATAAAATGAAAACATCCTACCTAGTTTGATCCGATGTAGGGATCAAAGTCTTTTGGGAGATATGTAGCGGTATCAAAGCCCAATTCAATTTCTTCGTTTTCTATAAAATTGATTGCACCCACTACTTTCAATGTATTTGCATAGGGATCGAAATGGGCTGGTAAATAGGTTTTGGTATCAAAACCAAAATTCCACTCCATTTCTTCCATATCTATAAAAACCATTTTATTATCATTGATATAAACCTCGTATGCATTGAATCCTTCTGGTAGATACTCAGCAGTATCGAAATTCAAATTAACCTCATCTTCTTCATAATAATAAATAGCACTGATTTCATCAGTAGAGGTGTATGCATCGAAATACTCCGGTAAATATTCAGAGGTATCAAAGCCTAAATCCCATTCATTTTTATCCTCAATAAATTCAACAGACTGAATATCAAAGAAGTTCTCATATGGGTTAAATCGCTCAGGAAGATAATCTTTGGTTTCAAAACCTAAATCAATTACTGATTCTTCCTCAATGAACTCAATGTCATTTAAATTTAACTCATAAGGTGTATTGTCATCATATCGCAATACATAAAGAGGAGTCTTTTTTTCAATTACATCAGCCTCTATTCTCAAGGCAGTAAAACCATTTTCAAAGCTACGGGTGGTTTCTTGACTTGTCTTTATCACCGGTACCGTACTTTCTTGCGCATCTACTATGGGGCTACCACTCATAAATAAGCTCCCATAAATTAATAATAACTTGTTCATTTTTTCGATTGATTTGATGATTGATGTTAATGTCTATAAGACTCTTCAAATTTGTAATTGTTACACTTGCATATTTGATTTTAACAAAACTTCGATGTTTCCTTACGCCAAGTATACTGGGCCGTTTCAACTAAACTATTAATGAAATGCAGGAATCCCAACGGTTATTGTTTGCAAGATTTTTTTTTAAATCATTGAGAATTTTAACACTTTAAGGTGGTGCTTTTTTGCCTTTTGAACGGCTATACCCTATTCAAAAACATACAAAACGATATAAAAACCACGCCGTTTTCTAATTTGAGATAGCTTCTTATCAACCTAACTAGGCAAAATGGTGCAGAAAGCGCTGTACCAAAAAATTGTGACCTAATCGAATTCAACTTTATCGACATCTAAGGGCACCCGGTCTACACTTCTAATAGCGGTTTTAATCAACTATTCAATTTTTCATTTTCTTAATCGATATAAGCCATGGCACCTAAAAATCCTATAATTTTTATGATGGTATTTCGTCGATTTCGCCACAGGGTATTTCGACATACCTTCAAAATTGGGTTGTTTCACAACAAATCGTAAAAACACCTAAATCGTTTTCGTAACTTACGCTAACCAAATCTTAACTTATGAAAGCCTATAAAATAAGAAGTCTTTTCTACCTTACGTGTTTCATCTTTGCTGCAGTTGTCTATTATCAAATAGAAGAAGACAAGAAATTACAAGATACATTGCTCAATTCTCAAACCGCTGATTTACAGATCGAAGATGAGACAAGCAAAACTGACGAAGACAAGCCCACTCAAAACAACAAAAAGTAGCCAAGGTTGTCTAGAAGCCTCTTCTGTTAAAAACTTCACAAACCTTTCACGTATTTTAAACCTTTATGGTCACATCTGGTCATAGATGTAAATCATAAAGTAATAATACCATGAAGAAAATTAAGGCAACGCTGTTATTGGCCCTAATGACCGGGGCAGTAACTTTTGCACAAAGGGGTAGTAGTCCAGACCGACATCAAGATTCGTATCATAGAGACCTCACAGTGGAGCAACTGGCAACACTTAAAACCAAAAAAATGACCCTTGCACTTGACCTAACAGAAAAACAGCGGGAACAGGTTTTTGATTTCAATGTAACAGAGGCTGAATTCCACAAAGAAAAGATGGAAGAAAGAAAGGCGAAGAAAGCGGAGCGTGAACATTCCAGACTTACTTCAGTAGAACGCTATGCCATGGAAAATAAACGTTTGGACCATATGACAGCAAAACAAGAGGGATTGAAAAAGATTCTTAGCGATGAGCAGTTCAAGCAATGGAAAAAGATGATCTTGCAAAAACACGCAATCGATAAACAACAACGGCAAAAAGAACGAAGGGGTCGATAGATTTAGATCGATGATGAAACCAAACTCCTGTTAAGCAAAATAGCAACAGGAGTTTTCTTTTGTCAATAGAATAATAGTATTTAACAAACTTAGATGTTGGGCTACTCTAGAAAAGTTTCACTACTTTCATGTGAGTTGAAGCCTGCCAAACACATTTTACCGATAATTGTACTGGCTCAATTCTGTTGTACCTCGCTGTGGTTTGCGAGCAATGGAATTATGGAAGCCCTCACGAATAACTTTGGTTTGGCCATTTCAGCTATGGGTCTTTTGACCTCAGCTGTTCAGTTTGGGTTTATATCAGGGACTTTAATGTTCGCTATTTTCAACATTACCGACCGTTTCTCTCCCTCCAAGGTCTTTTTTTTCTGTGCTGTCATTGGGGCGCTAAGTAACTTCGTCCTCATATGGCCAAAGAACACATTTTTCACCTTAATTGCCTTTCGTTTTCTTACGGGTTTTTTTTTAGCCGGAATATATCCCGTGGGTATGAAAATAGCGGCAGACTATTTTGATAAGGGTTTGGGGACCTCATTGGGGTATTTGGTCGGTGCATTGGTAATAGGTACCGCATTTCCCCATCTTCTAAATACTTTTGAGCAAAGCCTTTCATGGAAAACCATTGTTTATACCACATCAACACTCGCTATAATTGGCGGTTATGTTATTTGGAGGTTTGTTCCCGATGGCCCTTTTCGAAGACCAGGGCAAACGTTGCAATGGAATGCTTTCTTCACTGTATTTCAGCGTAGAAGTTTTAGAACTGCGGCTTTCGGATACTTTGGTCATATGTGGGAACTCTATAGCTTTTGGACGTTCATCCCAATCGTTCTGGCCACCTTTGCTACCTTTAATTCTTCGGTAATTTCGATTCCATTTTGGTCTTTTGTTATCATCGCTGGTGGCGGACTGGCATGTGTAATCGGCGCCCATCTATCCCGAAGGTTTGGACCAAAAAAAATCGCCAGAACGGCCTTATTATTGTCTGCCCTATGCTGCATGGCCCTACCCTTGCTATTTCAAGTTAAAAATCTGGGGGTCTTTTTATCCTTTATGGTTTTTTGGGGAATGGTCGTCATCGCAGATTCCCCTTTATTTTCAACATTAGTGGCCAAAAATGCTAATCCCGAACTAAAAGGCACGGCCTTGACCATCGTTAATTGCATTGGCTTTGCCATAACTATTTTAAGTATTCAGGCATTAAGTATTCTTATGCAGTCTTTTGATTCTGTCTTCGTCTATCTGGTTTTAATCATCGGGCCAATATTTGGTTTGTTTCATCTATTTAGGAAGAAAGGACAATAAGCCTTAATTTAGGAGAAGTCATCTTCATCAATCAAAATCAAATAAGTACATGAAAAAAAGTTCGTTTCCCCTTATATTCTTTTGTGCCATTATTGGCAGTGCCCAAAACATTTATCGAACGGCTTGTCAAGGCAATATCGCAAGGTTGGATAGTTTATTGAAAGACACTTCCATCAATACCCAAGACCAAAGGGGGCGGTCACTGTTGCACTGGGCCATAGCTTGCAATAGAAGTAACGTTTTTGAACATGTCTTGGAAAAGGGAATCAACCCCAATCTAAAAGACAAGGAAGGGGTAAAGGCGCTATTTATGGCCGTCCGATTTCAAAATATGTCTTTTTTTGACCGTTTGGTTTCCTTGCAATCCGATTCCAATTGGAAAACAAAACAAGGCGGATTGCTCTATGAAAAGGCCATTTTAAACCATGATCTTAGTTTTGTAAAAAAATTGAAAGAAATAGGTGTGCCTTTAGATGTGAGGGGGAGCAAGAAAAGTACTCCTTTGGAAATTGCATTACGGATTCAAGCGGATACAATTGCCAATTGGCTTAAGAAAAATGGCGCCAATGAAAGTTTGATACGAACATTTTCACCAGAAGGACCTTATTTAGGGGAAATTCCCCCTAGGGATGCATCCAAGATTTTTGCTCCTAACTTTATCTCTACCGAGGAATATGAGTTTGGTTCAATATTTAACAAAGCGGGAGATGAATTCTATTACGCGGTAGACCTTGGTGGCCGCAACGTCATTCGATGTACCAGTCTCGAAGATGGTGTTTGGTCCGATCCGGTTACCATTTTGTCACACGAACGATATGGCTATAATGATCCTTTTTTATCTCCGGATGAAAACCGGTTGTATTTCATTTCAAACCAGGCGTTGGATGGGGAGGGAGAAACCAAAGACATCGATATTTGGTATGTGAAAAAAGAGGGGAAAGGTTGGTCAAAACCTATCAACGCAGGACCACAGATCAATTCTGAAAAAGAAGAATATTATATCTCGTTCTCCACAAATGGCACCATGTATTTTGCCTCAAACAAGAACCAATCGCACCATGATATATACTACTCTAAATTTGTGGATGGGGAATTTCAAGAAGCCGTAAAACTAAATGAAACCGTCAATACCGATGCCTATGAGGCTGATGTGTTCATAGACCCTGAGGAGAAATACCTCATATTTTGCTCACAACGCGAGCAAGGCCTTGGTCGCGGTGACCTTTACATTTCTTATAAACAAAAAGATGGGACCTGGTCACCGTCCGTCAATATGGGCAATAGCATCAATACCGAGGGGCATGAACTATGTCCCTTCGTAACGGCAGATGGTAAATATTTATTTTACACCAGTAAGCAAGACATATATTGGGTCAGTGCCGAAATCATCGAACGATTGAGATAGCAAAACAAGTCAGCTGTAAAATTGCCTAATTGTTACCCCATATGAATTTTGTGACCTTATGGAAACAAAATTTGTATCGAGAGGCTCAGATACCACAAAATGTTCTCAATACGATTTCCTGACGACCAATCACTCGAACCGACCATTAGCTTATTATCTAGTTGCTTGTTAAGGATTTTATAAATCAGGTAACACAGCCAAAAAACCACACCATTCAACGATAGCGAAGGCCTTATGACAATCAATGGCCGTAACTATTAAGAACCGCGTTCATAACGACCATTAGCTAGGTCAACGTTCTTTTTAATTTTTAAATCATTTCACATGAAAACAAGACAGATGTTATCCATCCTTACCATACTAACCATCTGTTTGTCTACCCTTGCCCAAGAAGAGCCGCACTGTATTTATGAAGCCTGCGGCTTCGAAGCAGGGCAAATTGTTTATCTTTTTGGAGACCACGTTCAGCTACGGGAAGCCCCCACAACGGAATCAAAAGTCTTAAAAACCCTTCCTATGGGCATGCACCTGGTCGTTCAAGAACGTCATGAAAATTCATGGCGCTATAAAGGCCTCGACCACCATTTTTACAAAGTTGATTACAAAGGGATAGAGGGATATGTTCTAGGGGGACTACTCGCTATAGAAAAGAAGACCATTAATGGAATCACACACCTTTTCGGTCAAGCCAAGACCGGTGATAAAGAGTATCTTTTGATTCGTAGCCTTAAAGGCGATGGGCATTTCAAAGAAAAATCAATACGATTGGGCAATGGTCAATTTTTACTGACCCATCTTGGTACAAAAGGCCTAACTG
>JBHJJC010000101.1:0-42245 GCA_050042945.1 Croceivirga sp. | reverse complement strand
GGACAGTTTAGTTTACAATAAATATTGGCTCTTGTTTATAAAAGCGTTGATGTTAGGTTCCAAACTGCCACTTTTTGAAGATTTGTTTATCTTCTTTAAAATTACATGCCTCCAATATCAAGTAAGACGGTAATTTTGGGTGTCATCGCTATGTTAAACTAGAGCCTAAATGTTAATGACCATACTTTCGAATTGGAATGAAAAGTCAATTTAACAACGAAGGAGATTAGGGAAAACTGTACTTCCTTCGAGAAGAAAGTATTTACTATTTGAAAAAACACTGCGGTTGTGGCCTAAGAGAATTTTGGCGAAAACAATAGGGGAGAGGAGCGTTAAGAATTTTAGGGGGTGTGTTACTTTTTTGGTTGGTCTGCAAAATGTTACAAAAAGTTCAAATCTGTCTTATGGGTCAGTATGGATCCTAAAATTTAGCGACCGACCCGTAATTGTTTCCAAAATTATCTGTGAGCCTTGATTTTTTTGTTTCTTTTTTTATCAAGAAAAAAAGAAAAGATACTTTCGTTACATGCAAGATTTTCAAAGCCAAGCAGAAAGTGTTTTAAAGTCAGAAATGACAAATGCAGGCCTTGAAATCACACCAAAGGAAAACAGTAGGGAAGGGGTTGGTTTTTTGGTCAAAAGTCCTACAGAGAAACAATATGAACTGTTTTTACAGCCCGCTGATTTAATCGCTTTGCAAAGCGTAAAAATTCCCAAAGAACAATTAGGCGAACCACGGGGAGAACTTTGGATAGCTTTAATAGGTTTTATACCCAATTCAGAGCATTTGACATTTCTAATTCCTTCACGAACCCTTGCAAAACCTGATAACTTTGTGTTTTTCGAGCACGATGTTAGCCCACATACGCACTTATCCAACTGGGAAATCAAAGTTTTTACTAATGGAATGAAAGTACTTGGTAAGTATATTTTTCATAATCAGATAAAGCATTTTAAGTAAGGAACTTTTTTTATTCTTGGTATTATATTTGGATAAGTACAAGAAACCAAACTGTAATGCCAATAGTAAAAAGAATAGTCTTGCTATTTCTGCTTTTCTCAGGAAGTGTAATCTTTTCACAAGATTATCAAAGAGTTGATTCTATTGTTTCAAAGTATCCTAAACGATTTAGCTCTACAGTTAAACTCGCCAAACTAATCTCAAATGACTTCAAAGATGAAGCGGATAAAGTAAGAGCAGCATTCTTCTGGATTGCAGACAATGTCAAATATGACCCCAAAGAGGGAGATGGATTTAGTTTTGAATATGGTGATAAAGCTGAATATCTGGAAAAAGAAAAGAAATACAACGACAAGCTTTCCAAGAGAGTTATCTCCAAAGGAGTGGCAGTATGTGAAGGGTATTCCACATTATTCTCAAGGGTCTGCAGAGATTTGGGAATCAAGTCTAAGGTAATAACAGGAGCTTCGAAGACAACAGTAAAAGATATTGGTAAAAGGTTTTATTCTGATCATGCTTGGAATATCGTTGAAATTGATAATACTTCATATTTAGTTGATGTCACATGGGGTGCAGGTACCTATGGGCCCCGTTTTCAGAAAGAACTTGATAATTCCTTTTATTTAACTCCTCCAGAATTCTTTATCAAAAGACATTATCCTGAAAACTATGTAGATGCTCTATTAAAAGTAAATTTTAGCAAAGAAAATTTTTCCAATGCTCCGTTGGTATATGGAAATGACTTTTCATTGATATCGCCATTGAATGGGGTTATACAAAAGAATCAAAAAGTAGTTAAGTTCAGTTTTACCTGTAAACCTGGCACATATACAATAGACTATGATTTTGACCTAAAGCAAAACTCACTAGGAGATATAAAAAGCTTAGACGACAAACTGGAATTTGAAATCGATTTGAAAAACATCGGAAGAGCAAGGGAACTGACATTGTATTTTGATTATAAAGCAGTAGCAATGTTCAGATTAAAATAATCTAATATTATGTCAAATAGAGACAAAAGAAAAGCCTAATTGAAAGATGAAGGGTAGCAAGTGCTTATAAATTTACTCGTAGAGAAATTTTAAGCTTTTGCGGCAAGCTGGCAACAAAGTTTCTGAACTTTTCTTCTAAAAGGTTTCAAATCAGACGCACAGCTTGATCAGAGGAAAATACTTTGCTTTATGCTGTGGGCAAGCGTTGGCAAATTGTGTGTAGAGAAAAATGCATCAAGCATTTTTGTTTACAAAACAATCGAGCGATTGCTCGCGGCAATTAAACATAATGGCAAATTATAGATACAAATGATAGCCCGTGCGCAGCACACCGCTTAAAAAGGTTTCTTGTATAGCGCAAACGGTTTTTTTAATGTGTGTGGAATTTCTCCGCGATATTTGACATAATATAATTATAGCTTACGAATGCGGACAAGCAATAAGCATTACCAGCAAATTGCTTTGACATAAAATCGGTATCGTTATAGCACTAAAGCGCTAGAACTGATTTTATATCAAATAGCATACCTATACGCAATTTGCTACCCATAAGCATTTGTACTATAATTTATATTATGTCAAATAAATATTTAGAAAGTTAGTTCAGCCCATCTCATTTTGATAATTGGAACAACAACGGTAAGTACTTTTCAGGATTCCTTTTCCTGAAGCAGCTCCAAGTGCAACTCAATGGCTTTCCTGATATTTTTCTCTATCTCCGCTCTGTCCACATGGCTCTAAGAAAAAAATTGGATAAAATTCCAATTAAATTCTTGTTATTGTATATTATTCAGAAGCTTACACTCCTAATAATCCAATACAATAAGTTGTTTGGTTTCCTCCGGCCAGATTTTAAGATGTTGGACCATTCAACTTCTCTGCAATAAATTTTGTCGTGTATTGCTTGCTAATAAAACCAATTGGATAAGTTTTAGTAAACCATTCAAACAGTCTAGAAATAGTAAATACTAGTTAAATAATTCGTCCAGGTCCCCTACTTTGCCGGCCAATACTGCCTAAACATATCTTGGCTCTAAAATACTTTATGATTACAGGTTATCTTTCCCAAGTTCCTACTAAGGTACAGCCATCACTACTCTCAGAACTGATGATTAATTCACCAGCCTCATTAAACACAAAAGTTGCATTGAAAATCTGTAAACTCAATTGATTTCCTTCAACAAAGTATGGCCAGATTTGAACATTTTCCGCTCCGTTTTCTAACTCAGTAAAGGTTGCCATTCCCTCGAAAAAGCGAACGGTTAAGCAGTTGGAATCATCGCAAACCAAATCTTGCTCCATATTATCTTCACTAGACTCACATTGGATGAATTGAGTCCGTATCTGTGTCCAGATAGGTCCTTCCAAACGGTTATCTTCATCATCTTCACCAGTACATGAAGTGGTTATTAGCATAAGAAGCATGCATATTGGTAATAGAAGCAAGTTTTTTTTAAAAAAATTAAATTGAAATTCCATAGCGTTGTTTTTAAATTAATTGTGGTTGATAAAGCGCATCATCATTTACTCAATACTAGCCATAATCAATGCTAACATAAACACTTGTGCTATTAGACGGGGTTGGTAAATGATTTATCAATATTCCCTCGATTAATCTATTTAAGGGTTTTTTCAAGGATGATTTCAAGGGCTTTACCTTTAGCCTCCTGGTCAACTGCTATGATGGTACCTTCTTTATCGATTAAAATGACTTTGGGTAGTGCACTTACCTCCATATTCTGAGCTTGAATATCTTTGAATGCTTCTGTCAAAATGGTGTTCTTCCAATTAAGTGGATAACGATTTGTCCTAAAACTCTTGACAAGTTCAGCACTGGTGTCCAATGAGATACTGAGTACTTCAAAGTCCTTGTCTTTATACTTTTCATAAAGGTTTTGAATATTGGGAATCTCCTTAATGCATGGTTTACACCAAGTAGCCCAAAAATCCAATAGCACAACTTTTCCCATTAGATGTGAATTGGTAAATTGGTTTTGAGGATTGTCCATATCTTGAAAACTAAAATTAGGGATGGTACGGCCCACTACCACTTCTCTTTCAGATTCATCAATGGTGAATACATTTTCTCCCAGCGAAGGATTGATTTTAACTTCTGATAGGATTTCCTCTTGGGTATATCCGGATGTTGGTATGGAAGTTGTAATTTTTGTGGGAACCACATAATTCCCAATTGTTTTGTATGCTTCAAAAGTGGTTTTCTGTTTTCCGTAATTGGAAACCTCTTGTTCCGAATGCATTAGGTAAGTGGTCTTGTCAAAAAGGTATAGCCCCTTGGTGATGGTATCCATGAGCTTGTAGAAACGTGAAGATGCTGAGATGCTATCAGACAGTTTCAGATGGTCCACATTTTTTAACAGCTTAAAAACAGGGGTCTTAAACACCTCTTTTTCAGGAATGTCCGTAAATCCTTTTTTTTCGGTTTCCATTCGTATCATCATGTTTTTCGTAGGGGTATAGTACTGTGAATATATCTGATTACCATATCTATAAGCGTCTATTCTTTGATGGCTAGGAAACTTGTTAAAATATGCTAGCTCGAATTCGACCGGTTCCTTTCCATGAATGGTGGTTGTTTGAACAGATTTCCAGGAACTGGATGTTACCGATTGCCATTGATCCCCATTTGAAGTTTTCGCTAAACTATTTTGTATAACTTCTATTGGGCTACTGGGTTCTTTTTGATTACAACTAACTAAGAGTAGTACGATACATAAAATGGACAGTGGTATTTTCATAGGATGCTATTTACGGGTATTGGTTTTTAATTGGGTGTAAAGGTGACATTGTATGTTACGGCCTCAAAGGTATTACCGTTGTTGAGCGTAAAGATGACTTTGAATTGTTTGACGGTGGTTTGCTGAAGGGGTTTAATTGTGCAAAATTCTGTGATTTTATCAATTTGGGTGTTATTTAAACAAGCTCGAAGTATAATATCTAGACAATACTTTAAGAATATCTTTCACAAGGTGATGATAGTTAAATTTTTCAATTCTTTAAAATATAAACAAACCTTTGATTATAGTAATATTGACTTAATTGATTTGTTTCATATTCTTATTTGGAACAAAAAAATGAAGCAGGCAGTTAGTTTGTGTAGAAAAAAGCCTTGTTTATTCGCTACCGCCATTATTGAAAATACAATCAATCTCATTAAAGCTTAAGTAAACTTCAAAGTAAAACAGCATGGATTATATATCACCAAATCTTTTGTTAAAGACATAAATGAAACTATCCTATTTTATCAAAGTATAGGTTTCAAATCTGTTATGGAAGTCCCTGGAGAAGATGGCTTAGTCTGGGTCATGATGAATCGCGGAAACGTGAATTTTATGTTTCAAACATTTGAAAGTCTAGGCTCAAAATTACCAGAATTTTCAAGACAAAATGGAGGTTCATTATTGCCGTATGTAGAGATGAATGAAATCAAAAAATTTCATGATGAGGTTGCTAAGGAAATGAAAATCTTAAAAGGTATGGAGAAAACCTTTTATGGCGCAACTGAATTCTCAATCCTCAACAATAGTAGTTATGTACTGACTTTTGCTTAAAACAAAAAATTAATTTCAAAAGCAAGCAAGTCCACACATTATTAATATTCATGAATTAATGCAATTCTGATTTGTGAAGTATTGCAACCTACTTTAGATATCCTACTTAAGATGCTGTAAACTACATTGTCGATAGTAATACTTAATCCTCCAACGAGGCAACAATACCCGAATATCCAATAGTCAATCGTTCATTGCTGTTAATAAAGAAACGCGTCTTCAGATTTGGATATACGATTCCATTGATATTAAAAGCTTCACCAAATTCGTTAACCACATCAAATTCAAAATTATAGTGTTGCTTTTTTTCATTGTACTCCATAGTAAAATCTTCAGCAAGGCCCTCAAATTGTATGCCCGCTTCATCTGCATTATAGACCCCTCCAAACTGTCGTTCGCCATAATACGGTAAATGAGCCATCACACTATCGTTTTTTACCTTTAAATAGCTGGCGGTACCTATAATATCAATACGGCCTGGGCTACTCCCCGGCTGGATAAATCCGGCAGCAGCAATCGCATTCATACTTCGAGTCATCAACGGAGTCGCCCAACGTGCATCAAGTTCAAATGATTTACTATTGACCAATGCTTCCACCTTAGAGCGTTCCGCTGCTGACGCAGTTTTCTTCTGTGCGCTACAACTTACCAACAGTATTCCAAGGGTGACCAGAAACGGAAATATGCATTTTCTTTTCATCATAATTTCTTTTTGATAATAATAGGCAAAGTACAACCGCAAAAGACGGGCCAAAAACACCTTTGCGTAAAACGGTGGGCTCAATTAGTAACAGGCCCTTTCCTTCCCTCCTTCTCCATTATTAATCAATCCACTCGGCAGCCTACTATCCCGAGAAACTTTATTGAAATAGAGTTTACCCTAAGATATTACATTTCAATTAAATAGCAGACTTATCCAAAGCATAATTTCAAGAGCCTTCTTAAAATCAATCCATGAACATTTAAATCCCTTCGAACCACTTTTTAAAATCGCCTACCTTCTCTCGGCTGACGACTATATCCTTCCCCTTAAAATTTTTAAGCTGAAGTTTTAAGCGTCGATTGGAGTAAACGACTACATCAGTAATTGCACTTAGAGCGACCAAAAAGCTTCGATTTACCCTAAAAAAGGTCTTCGGGTCCAACAAATCGGTTAAGGATTCTATGGTATACTCTACAGGGTATTCCTTTCCCTCTGCAGTAATCAAACAAACGTCACGGCCTTCAGCGTAAAAACCGAATATCTCACTAGACGGTAAGGAACGTAAGTGGTTGCCAATTCGAATCATAAACCTGTCCTTAAATACCTTTTTGGCCATTTTGGCTATGGTCGGCGCCAAATTTGACGGATTTGAAAACTGTTGCTGAACGTTCTTTAATTTCTTTAATGATTTGGATAAATCGGTAAACGTTATTGGCTTCAATAAATAATCAATACTATTGACTTTAAAGGCGTCTATGGCATATTCATCAAAGGCTGTGGTGAAAATTACCGGTTTGTTGATGGCTACACTATCAAATACCTCAAAACTCAGTCCGTCGGTCAGCTGCACGTCCATAAAATACAACTCCACCACATCGTTGTTGGCTTGAATCCATGGAATGGCCGCTTCCAAAGAATCCAAAACCGTTAAGACTTCGATAGTGCTGTCGCACTTATTCAGATAACGTTTTAGTTTTTCGGCGGCAAGGGGTTCGTCTTCTAATATGGCTACTTTCACCTGATTATAGTTTAATGATGACTTTCACGAAATATTCAATTTAGGGAGTTTGATCTCTTTTCGGTTATCGTATTCATTAATCGTAATAGCAAGATTTGAATAGTATCGATAGGTTTCCTCCAAAAAGGAAAGCATGTCTTTGGTAAACTGATGTTGAAGCTTTTCTTCCGGCATGTAGGTGATGGCCAAGGCCTCTTCCTCTTCGATAATATCAATGACCAAAGGGTCAACATTGGTTGGAATGGTCGTTCGGACAATACCCTCCAAAATACGAATCAACGTCGAAGGCAATATATGTCCATTTTTATGGGATACTTGCCCCAAGCTTATGTTACGATGTGGAAGCTGATTGCACAGACGAATAAAACTTCGAATAATATTCAACTCTTCGTCTAAGGAAACCACCTCATGCCTTCGATTTGATAAGAGATATCGATACACAGCAGAAAAGTCATCGGCCAAATCCTCCGCTTTGGTTGGATTTGTTTTCATAAGCACCAACATCGCTTCCAAACTTTCGAACAACAGTTCGGGATGAATCCCATTGATATACGAAGAGAAATCGTGTTCTATGGCCGCTTTGGCCAATAGCTCTTGTTCCAGTTTTATCGAATTTCGTTTAAAAAGGAAATAATGTGCCCAGTACAGTACAACATAAAGCAGGGTAATACATGAGAAGGTGGCATTGAAAACATATAGTTCCCGCGAACTGGGTTCATACAACAATACCTTGTCAAAATATACATAGATGGCCATAGACACCAGGGCGACGGTCAACATCATGGAGCCCAACAATTGAAAGAACATTCGAAAAATAAGCGATTTAGACCAATTTAACCGTTCGAATCCAACCAATAAAAGCCTTGAAAATTCTTGGGTTAAGTAAGCCAACCCAACACAGACCCATAATTCTTGTGTCAGAAAATCTTCTTGAAGGAACAGTACGGCGTCATTGATCAAAAGAATCAATAAGTATACTAAGGTGCCACTAAAAATTGGCCCAAACAAGCGAAACCATATGTTGTGTACAAACAGTTTAGTCATGGTTTACAATGGGTAAGGTCACTTTGAATTGTTCACCATCTTCAACCTTAATTTTTGATGTGGCAAGCAACTTATAGCGTTCTTTAATGTTTCGCAATCCTATTCCTGCAGACGGTCTGCTTGATTTTTTGATCACTTTATTGTTTGTGACCACAAGCGACATCGGGTCACTTGAAATCTCAACGATAATGGGTTTTTCCTTTTGCACCAAATTGTGGTTGACGGCATTCTCAATCAATAGCTGTAAAGTCAATGGAGGAATTTTCGTTTTCAAATGTGATTCATCAATATGCAACTTAAGGTCAAAAGCTTCTCCAAATCTTGTTTTTAGAAGGAAGACATAGGAATTTACAAATTCCAGTTCTGCCTGTAAGGAAACCAATGATTTTCTATGATGCTCCAAGGTGTACTGATATGATTTCGCCATCGAACGAATAAAGATTTCAGCCTTTGCGGTATGGTCATGAAACAAGACCGACAGGGAATTGATACAGTTAAATAAAAAATGTGGACTTAGTTGCGCTTTTAGGGTATTTAGTTGCAATTCGGCCTGTTTACGTTCGCTTTTTAGCTCCAACAACTGAATTTTGGAATAATGGTTATAGGAGTAAAAGGCAAAATAGATGATATTGTAGACCAAAGCACCGCATGCGATTAAAATAATGAGCTTTAAGATGGTTTCCATTCCAAACACGGACTCGGCCGGACTACTGGAAAAAATCGATTTCCATGTAAATACAGATAGCCATGTCATTCCAAAAACCACAGCACTATTTGATATCCAACCAACCAACAAACGAATCCCTGTATTCTTCCAATCCAATAGTTGATTTAAAAATTGATTGAAGAATGTGATGATATAAGCAATCGCGATACCCAAAAATCCGCTACAAATCAAAAGCCCCACACGTGGGTTTTCCCCAAAGTTGATAAAAGCCAACGTCATGGTGCCCAAAATAAATCCGATGAAGAAGAGCGCCAGATGTTTTAACATGGTTGGTTGATTTAAAAAATGGGTTAGGTTGCGCTCCATCCCCACAATTTAGGGAATTATGCCTTTTAAAAGCAGGAGATGGAATGTTAGAAACTACTATGACTATCGAAGTGCCCTCAATACACGACTCAAGTGGGAATCAGAAGAAATGGCCTCGCTAGACTCGTAATAGGCATCTATGACAGCATCAGATCTATGCTTAACGTCATTGGAATATACCATGAGCACATCGGCTAAGTGATGATCGGAATTAATGCTTTCAGCGGCCCGTAAAATCGAAATAAGTTCTTTATCATCAAATGAACTTCTTGCCAGTACTTTAAAGACTTCCGCCTTGTGGTGGTCGGAATTCACTTCTTCCAAAGTGGTTAAATACATCTCTAAAGTCCCTTTCAACTGCTGGCCTTGGGCCACTTTCTTTAAGATATTTGATTGATGCATATCTGAAGACATATTTTGTCCTACTTGGGATAATAATAAGGAAAGGGACTCTTCGTCCAAATTCTCCCGAAGTATGGTTCCCATAACGCTTGCAATATGATGGTCAGAACTCATGTCTTCAATTGAAGATAGCAATGCGTTGTATGATGAAGGGGAAGCATCGTTGCCCACGAGCGCTTTTTTCAACACCGAGGCCTTATGATGGTCTGAGTTGATGGTCTTCGCCGTGGCAATCAATAATTTGGTATTTTCAGGATTTAAATCCCGACCACGTAACATCGTACCCAGCACACTGGCTTTATGATGATCGGAGTCGATGTCTTCTACAATACCTAAAAGGGACTTCATTTGGGTATCAGAAATCGCACGATTTTCAATGGCCCGTTTCAATACACTGGCTTTGTGATAATCGGAATCGATTCCTTCAGAGGTTTGAATGTAGGAATTGGTTACTGCGTCAGAAGTTAAAAACACTCTGGCGTTATACTTTAAAATTTCTGCTTTGTGATGGTCTGAATCAATCGCCGCCACGCGTTTAAGCGCACCGATAAGTCCCCTCTCATCAAGTCGTTTGTCAAGCAACAGTTTCAAATACCTTGACTTTACATGATTACTTGATATCGCATCCACTTCTTTTAACACCGGGTAATACCCACCCTTTTTGTACATGCGATTGACGCGCTTTTCAGCTCCTAGAGTGGTTGTTCGTACCACTTCGAGCAATATTTCTGAAAGCCATTTTTTTCCTTCGTCATCAAAGCTTCGTTGTGTACCGCCAACAAAATACCTCTTTATCAATTTTCCTGAATCGTCAGGTTCCATAAAAATTCTTCTTCTGCTACCGAAGGCCGTGCGCTTGATTTCCATAAATCCTCCCTTAGAAATAGCGATAATATCAGAATCGTCATCGGCCAGTTCTATATCTCCTCTATACTCCAGGGAAAAATTATTTCCAAATCCATTTCTAATGGAAATCGTGGTCTTACCGTTGTTTTTAATATTAATTGAGGTACTCTTTTTTTGTGCTTCGGCGAATGAAGGAAATAAAAGAAATAGGGTAATAATTAGTTTTACCAGTAGGGTGATGAGAATTTTGGATAGTTGAGTCATGATCGTTCGTTTTTGAAAACCGCCCACCTTTGATGAAAGCGGACGGTACTTTGATTGATTATTCATTTTTTGAATGATGATGGGACAAATATCCATCAAGGTGTGTCGTCAAAAAAGGGAAATGTCATGGACTGTACACTTGGTGTAATGAACTGTACCAAATGATAGGGAAAGATACTTCTATGGCATAACCTCTATGATTGGGGTAAGCACCAATTTTCGAAATTCTACTTCAGCACCTTCTGCCTGAATTGCTATTTTTCCTCGGTCTACAGTCGCATGGAAACCATGGTTGACCAGAATTCCATTGACCCAAACCTTAATTTCATCTTTAAAGCATTCGACCATCATCGCATTCCATTGCCCCAACGGTTTTTCAGAATCATCGGTTAGGTTAATCATCCTGCGGTTGGTGCCTTCAACGATACCCCATTTCTCTTTGGCCCCCCGTCTTTCAATCATATCATCAACTTCAATATCTTCTCCAATAACCCAAAAGTCTCCGGCATCAAGATGCTGCATTTGCACTTCAATGGACTTTGGAAACATTTCGTACAATACCCTGGGGGTCGAAGCATGCACCAGAACACCACAGTTGCCCGGCGCACCAGGAAATCGATATTCAATCTCCAGACGATAATTTGAGTATTCATTATGCGAAATTAGATGCCCTCTGGGCTCCCCCAATGAGACCAGCATGCCGTCTCGCACAACAAAGGGTTTTTTAGCGTTAGGTATACTATCAAACATAGGCACGTCCATCTGCCAACCACGAAGGGATTTGCCATCAAATAAAGAGATTGCCCGATCATTACAAGAGGTAATAAAAATCAATACCAAAAGTGATGAAACATACTGCAGTTTCATTTTTTGAAGCGGTTTAGCAGATTTAAACTCTTTTTCGTATTAATGAAATAGACTCCCGTTAATAAAATAATAGCCGCCATGATGGACTGACCGGAGATTTGTTCTTCCAGAAAGTACCAGCCCAAAAACATCGCCACTATGGGATTGACATAAGTATTCGTCGCTACTTTTTCGGGGGAAACTACTTTTAAAAGAAAATTAAAAGAGGTAAAAGCGACGATACTCCCTAAAATAACCAATAACACCATAGACCATTGGGCATTGGTTGACCAAACCATTGGAGACGACCACTTTTCTTGAAAAATTAGGCTTAACACGAAAAGCATAATACCACCGGTAAACATTTGGTAGCCCGTATTCACAAAATAGTTTTTGGGAAGATCTGCCTTTGTTACAAATAGGCTTCCATAGGCCCATGAGAGCATTGCGGCAAAAATCATGAGCATTCCCACAACGGCGTTTTCTTGTTCCAAAATATCCTTTTGGCTGACCAAAAGATAGATTCCCAACATGCCCAAAAACACCCCCAATAGTGACATCGGCTGAATTTTCTTGCCTTGTAATATCCTCATCATTAAAAGTATAACCAGGGGTTGCGCTGAAATTTCAAGGGCTGCGAAGCTACAGTCGACAAATTTTAAGGCCCATACCACTGTTCCATTTCCGAAACTGAGGAACAAAAGTCCTAAAAATGCCGTATTCAAAAATTGCTTTTTGGAAATGGCAATTGATTTACCGGATATCTTGGCTATACCAAAAATCAAAATACCCGCTACGATAAAACGAATACCAGCAAGAAAAAACGGCGGAATTTCTGTTACAGCAATCTTATTGAGCAAATATGTAGAACCCCAAATCACATAAATCGCAAAGAACGCAGCGATAATTAGCGCTAAAGAAGGTTTATTTTCTTTTGAATTGGTCACTGAACAAATGTACACTTTTAGCTATTTCAAAATCGGTTCTTGATTTATGTAATTTTGTTCTTTATAAATTCTTAAAATGGAGGAAAAAAATTGGTGGCATATTCTCTATGAGTTATTGGTCGACAAAGGAATCTCGGTGCAATGGGCGGCTACCCTTAACGCAGTAGCGCTATTGCTGCTCGGCTCGCTACTGGTATTTTTGGTCGATTTCATCATTTGGAAGTTACTGCGAACCATTTCAGCAAGTACTGCCAAACGTACCAAGACCAATCTTGACAATTTTGCCGTGGCAAATCGCTTACCACGCTTTTTGGCACATATCTTTCCATTGATTTTGGCGATGGATTTGACCCCCTACATTTTCTTTGACTTTCAGTATGCAGAAAACATCGCTTTCAAGTTCTTAAATATCCTAGTGGTGCTTTTGGCATTACGTATCGCCCGAAGCCTATTGAATACCCTTCGTGATTACCTGAAAACACTTCCGCGCTTCAAAGACAAACCCATTGACAGTTATATTCAGGTTTTTATGATTTTCGCCTGGGCAGGGGGAATATTAAGTATTCTGGCCATTGTGACAGATACTGAAATCTGGAAGTTCTTTACAGGCCTGGGGGCCATCTCTGCCGTATTACTTTTAATCTTTAGGGATACCATACTGGGCTTCGTGGCCAGTATTCAGGTCAGCATCAATGATATGGTACGTATCGGTGACTGGATAACCTTTGAAAAATTTGGTGCCGATGGCGACGTTACCGAAATTAATTTGGCCACGGTAAAAGTTCAAAATTTTGATAAGACCATTACGACCATACCGACCTATGCCCTTATTTCAGATAGCTTTAAAAATTGGAGGGGCATGCAGTCTTCTGATGGAAGACGTATCAAAAGAGCCGTCATTATCAAGCAAAAGAGTATTAAATTCTTGTCCTCAGAACATATCGAAGAACTAAAACGAATCGAGTTGATCGCCGATTACCTAAACGATCAACAAGCAAAAATCAATCACTCCAATACACAAAAAGGCATTGATAAAACCGTCATTATCAATGGGCGTAACATGACCAATCTCGGGGTGTTCCGAAAATACATCGAATCATATCTAGCGTCCCATTCGGCCATCAATGATGAGATGATCATGATGACAAGGCAATTAGCGCCTTCTGCAAAGGGTATTCCGCGCGAAATTTATGCGTTTAGCAGTGTTAAACGATGGCAAAACTACGAGTATATCATCGCAGATATTTTTGATCATATACTCGCAGCCGTACCGTATTTTGAACTTGAAGTTTTTGAACTCCCAACGGAATTCAGGCTTAATTCTTAATCAGGCCCTGACCCTCAATCCATGGGGCACCCGCGGCTTTTAATTCCGCCTCCAACGCTGGCAAGGTCGATTCCGTTATCTTCGCCAATTCTGATTTGACCGATTGCAACTGCCCTTTTGCCCTATTGAAGGCTTTCTGTTGATTTCCGGTGGGTCCGTAGGTGTTGCCCAAAGCGACATATCCTACAAATAGGCCATCACCTGGGGCCGGTGGATTGCGTTCCCCAATTTCATTCTTCGCGGCATTACCTTTCATTGTTTCCTCGATAGACATCAAGGCCTTATGTGCAGAATTGATTTTCATTAAAAGTCCGTTATCCGGTGTTTTGGCCTGCGCATAGGCCCGCTTCATGGCACCTACCAATTGTTTGCCGTTCTTTAATGCCGAATTGGTCGCCATTATATCTTGTTGGAAACGCTGAAAGGACTGACGGAACCCATCAATCTCTTGGGTGGGTTTACTTGGTAATGCACCTTCTTTTAGACGTTTGACCTGAACTGTGATTGGACCTGCCACCTTTGTTAACATGCCTTTTTCCCTTTGATGCAATTCCGCAGTATACGTACCCGGTGTAGCCATATAGGGCGAACCATAGAAATCATCATCGTCATCAGGTGTTGGGGCTTTTAGCGGAATACCACTCCTATCAGCATAGGTTAAGTCCCAATTCACCCGATTGAAACCTTTATTATTGGTAGCCTTCACAGTATTTACCACTTCCCCATTAGCATCCTTTATCAAAAGGTTAAAACCTGATTGTTCTTCATTCTTTTCTTCGTCCAGCGCGTCCCAGCCAGGGAAGGGTACGGAAGACTTATTCTTGTTCAGTTCTTTTTCCCTTTTGACCCGATCTTCTTTTGACGAAGTCAATTTTTGGGGCAGATAATAGGTGATCTCTGCTCCAAAACCTGGGTTTTTGGCCTTGTAAGTGTTATCACCTTGACCATACATCCCGTCCCGGGGTATATACCAATGGGCAGGCCTTGTTTCAAACAATTGTATTTCCTGTGATTTTGACGCATCGTAATCGCGGAGGGGGCCAATATCATCCAAAATGAAGAAACCACGTCCAAATGAGGCCGCAACTAGGTCATCTTCGTCGCGTTGTATGGTAATATCCCTAAAGGAAATCGTCGGTAACCCACCTTTAAGCTGTGTCCAAGTGCTTCCTGAATTTTTGGTAAAGTATATACCAAACTCTGTAGCTGCGAACAATAAATTTTTATCCACATGATCTTGCACGACCCGCCATGTCAATAACCGCTTAGGCAAATTACCATTAATGATTGTCCACGATTGCCCCTTATCCGTGCTTTTAAGAAGATAAGGTTTATAATCTCCTTCTTTGTGGTTGTCCAAAGCGATATAGACGGTGTTGGCATCATGTAAATCGGCACGAACGTCATTGACAAAAGCACGATTGGGAATTCCTATGATGGAACCCAGCATGATTTTGCGCCAATTCGTTCCGCCATCTTCTGAAACTTGAACTATACCATCATCAGTACCCGCATAAAGCAGTCCTTCTTGAACGGGTGATTCTGACAATGATGTAATTGTATTGTATTCGCTCATGGCGCCTACGTCCCAAGCATTGTCCCAGCTTTACTGTCTTCCTAAAATAGGAAGTTTGATACGCTCCTCGTTGCGCGTGAGGTCCGAAGAAATAGCGGTCCAATCATCTCCCCTATTTTCCGATTTCCAAACCCGGTAGGACGCAAAATAAAGTCGTGTGGGCTTATGGGGACTTACTAGAATTGGAGCATCCCAATTGAAACGCTCATGTGGGTCACCTGCTGCCGGTTGGGGTTGTATAAATACTGTTTCTCCTGTAGTCTGGTCAATTCTCCATAACCAACCTTGTTGAAATTCTCCATAGGTAATATTGGGATTTCCTGGTTCTGTAGCCGATTGATGGCCGTCAGCCCCAAGGGTAATCCACCAATCTTGGTTTAAAATTCCATCGGCACGCGTGGTGCGGGAAGGACCACCATGTGACCCATTATCTTGTGTTCCACCATAAACGTTATAAAAGGGCTCTGAATCGTCAACGGCTACCTTGTAATACTGTATCACCGGCAAATTCGAAAAATAACGCCATGTCTTGGTCAAATCATGTGATTCATACAAACCACCATCCGTTCCAAAAAGCACATAATTTGGGTCATCAGATTTGAAGGCCACGGCATGACTGTCAACATGCTTATTTTTTTCATTCATGGTGTAAAAGGTCTTCCCATGGTCTTCAGAAACCTTAACGTAGTTGTTCATCAAGTAAAGCCTTCCTTCTTGGTGGGGCGAGGCATATAGTTCTTGATAATAATGGGGACCCGTGCCGCCTGATACCGTATTGGATTGTTTGGTCCAGGAAGCACCACTATTGGATGAAATGTAAATACCCCCACTCTTTCTATCGGTTTCTATGGCTGCATAAATGGTTTCGTTATCAAAGGGTGAAAGGGCCAATCCTATATTACCAAGGTTAGATTTGGGAATGCCATTGGTCAGTTTTGTCCATGTTTTACCAACATCAATGGATTTATGAAGTCCTGAACCTGGTCCACCCCCCATGTAGGCCGCAACCGTTCGATGCCTATCCCAAGTGGCCGCATATATAACATCAGGATTTGTAGGGTCCATGGCCATATCAGTTACACCGGTCCATTCTGCATCCCCTAGGGTCTTTGTCCAGGTATCCCCTCCATTTTCAGATATGTAAAATCCCCGTTCACCACCTTTGCTCCAAAGAGGCCCTTGAACGGCCACATAGATTTTCTGTGAATTATTGGGATGTACCGCAATCTTTGAAATATGCTCAGAGGCCTTTAGGCCTATATTTTTCCATGACTTTCCTTCATCATGACTTACGTAAATACCATCACCGAAGCCTACATGGCGACCACCAACATTTTCTCCGGTTCCCACCCAAATAGTAGCAGGGTTTGAGGGGTCGATGGTGACACACCCGATGGAATAACTCGATTCGTTGTCAAAAATTGGTTCGAAGGTCGTACCTGAATTCACGGTTTTCCATACCCCACCGGAACCCACGGCAATGTACCAAGTGCTTTCATCTTTAGGGTGGATGGCGATATCAGCTATACGCCCAGAAGTGAGGGCCGAGCCAATATTTCGAAATTTCAGACCGCCATATATATCATCTTGTTTTTTGTCTTCCTGAGAAAAAACGGAAGTGCCACAAACAAATAAGAAAAGGGTGAATAAGAAAAAAAATCGTTGCATTTTCATGGAAAGGTTTGTTTTGATTTATCAGTAAGGAAAGATAACCAAAATCCCATTCTTGAAGCTTAAAACGGCTGGGGTTGGGCATAAAAAAAGCCCCTTTTTAGGGGCTTTAACATAACGTTATGAAATTTTATAGCTTGATGTTCTGTGTCATACCGTCGGCATACGTCAATACGGCTTGGTCATCACAGGTACCATCGCCAAAATCTATATCAACCACGAGATCGTCAACACTGATATTCATAGTGCCTTCACTCCAATATTCACAAGTCAATCCTGTTGAGACATTTCCTGCTACGGTATACGTTTTTCCATCTTTAGTGTAGGTCCATGCTCCTTGAAGGTTCCATAATGTATCTTCCCCTTCCTCAAAAACGAAGGCCAATACTTTTGTTCCACTTTCTGCAATTACGCTTTCGTCTTCGTATTGCAAATTAACATTACTGCTGATTTCAAATGCAACCGTCTCTTCTTCAGTTACAGTAAGGGTATAAGAGCGGGTACCGTTTACTTTTATCGTTCCGATAAAAAAGTCGCTAAAGGTGGCAGTAAATGTAGTGTTGGACTCCCCTGCTCCATACGAGACGTTCAATACCCCATTGATATTTTCAGTGTCATTTAAGACGCAATTATTGAACGTGGCAATAAAGCCATTTTCAAAGTATTCAGTACTATAACAATCATTTCCGTTTTTGTTTGCTGAGCCATTGCCATAATAAAGGTCAGATAAAATAGTATCGAACATATTCGTGGTATCGTCCATTTCAAGGATACTGCGTACCTCTACGGAGGTGAAATCGCCCTCCTCTTCTAGGGTTAACGACTCTTCTGTTTGATTTTCGTCTTCAAGAACAATTTCTGCATCTTCACTGCAAGAAACGAATGTAATTGCCGTGATGAGATAGGTGAATAATAGTATTCTTTTCATATCAAGTAAAGTTTTGGTTATGGGCAAAACGTTACTCATATGAGTTTATTTCAAAAGGTGATGGGTAATCGATGAATGGTAGCGCAGCGAACGGTCTTTTAACCTATATGGAAACCTCAAACTACAGGCGGCCTACTTAAAACCAAATATGCCCAAGGCAAGCATGGCCGCATGAAATAGCTTGTACTGAACGTCTCCTCTGATTTAAGCACTTGTATTGGGTCAGTTCGCCCATCAAAATGCTATTTTTTGAAGGTAACTTGATCCTGTTTAATCCATACCTCGCTTTACAGTAAAGAACCACAAAATCAATATAATTCTATCGCTACAGAGTGCCTTCTTGAAGAACTTCAGGAGGGCAGCCCAATTATAAGGTGTGGTTATCAGACTTTGTTTATGGGAATTGAAAATTGGTTTTGGGCTATGTTTGCTGTAATTGGTGGACTGGCCCATACAAGTTGTGCTATTGGTTTTCTGCCGTTTCCATCGTATCCAAAATTTCCTTAAAACCCAAGGCGACTCCATTGGTCCACCCAAATCCATCTTGGGTTTCATATTCACCACCACCTGACAGAAGGCTTAAATCCTCTACATTATATTTTTCCATCATTTTTCCAGTATTCTTGAATACTTTTTCGTTGAGGGCCAGCCATCGTTTCATGATTTCTTTGGCTTCTTCTTGATACCCATACAACAACAATCCTTTAACGGCCATCCATTGCAATGGGGCCCATCCATTAGGGGCATCCCACTGCTGCCCCGAAGGCTTTAAAGTAGTCACTAAACCACCATCCTTTAAAAAAGTTTCCATCAGCACATTTTTTACCCCTTCTGCTTGTTCTCGATTTGCTACCCCAAAGAATAATGGAAATGCACCTGCCAAGGTCAGTTCTTTGGTCCTTTCTTTTTTAGAAAAATTAAAATCCATAAAATAACTTTGACCTTCATCCCAGAAATATTCCTTTATCAGCACCTTTCTTAATGAGGCTAGATGTTTAAAACGATCGGCCACATCGTTATCTTTTCTTAAACGATAGGCCTTTTCCAATTGTTTTTCCAGAAAGAAAAGCAAACAATTTAAATCAACGGGTAATATCGAGGTCGTGGTCGTAGTTGAGAAATCACCTTCAGTACCATACCACCTCGAACTAAAATCCCATCCTGAAGCCGCCGCGGAACGCAAATCTTTATACAGTTGTTTCTTCTCTTGACCCTCGCTTGCATCCTTAGCGAGATGAATATCTTCTTTATAGGCTTCTGGTCTGGGCGTATCACCTGAATCCCAATATCTGTTCAACAGTCCACCCTCTACCTGCACAACATGATTACTCGAACCATAGGTCTTTGTTATGGAATCATGGGCCATAAAAAACGCATACTCCTTTTGTAGTTCGGGAAGATAATACAGAAGTGTTTGTTTATCCTCCGTGGCTAAGGCGGAGACCATTAACGAAAAAAATGGAGGTTGGGAACGACTTAGATAATAGTTTCTTGTACCGTTCGGTATATGACCTACGGAATCCAACAGAAATGCAAAGTTATCCACCATGTTTTTTGCCAAATCTGTGCGTCCAGCAGCCAATAATCCTTCCATGGTAAAATAGCTGTCCCAATAATAAATCTCTTGGAAAC
This sequence comes from Croceivirga sp., assembly GCA_050042945.1. GTDB lineage: Bacteria > Bacteroidota > Bacteroidia > Flavobacteriales > Flavobacteriaceae > Croceivirga. The sequence continues at coordinate 22,486 of JBHJJC010000101.1, read as the reverse complement.
GTCCCCCAGGAACAACATATTTATGGGGCAAGGGAATTCGAGAAGAATTGGCCAATACTGCGTCAGGACCCCTTGTCAACTTATCCCACATGGATTCGATGTGTTCATACATCGTTTTTGTCGTGTCCGTTACGAACTCAAGCGACTTCATAGACTTGTCGGTAAAATTTGCCTTTACAAAATCCGCTAGGTTGAAATCGGGTTCAGATTTACTGGAGAGATACTTCTCTTCAAGAACACCAAAGGATTCATTTGGGACCAAATCCACAAATGTTTTTGAATCAGGATATTTCGCGGCCAGTTGCACATCTTTGAATAATTGCGTCTCATAAAACGACTTCACCTTTACGGTATTTTGCCGCTGTTCGCATGATAGAATAACGGAGCATAGAAGCAGAACAAATAATAATCGATAATGCATATTGGGTCTATCTTTAATTTCAACGTTAAATATAAGGGATCGAACGAAAAAACATATTTCATAAATCGTATACGATTATTTTTGTGATATGCCAGCAGCAACTGTTTTACGGGACAGGGTTAAAGCCCATTTATTGGAGTCCATTCATCATGGGGAAATACAATTTGGCCATTCCCTCAACCTAGCTGCCCTCTCTCGAAAACTCGGTGTAAGCGTAACCCCCATTCGTGAGGCGTTGAGCCAATTGGAACAATGTGGAATTGTTAAGGCCATCCCGAACAGGGGATTTATCGTACCCGAATTTTCAATACAAGAAGCCAAAAACCTTTTTAGTACCCTTGCCGAACTGCAGGTCCTTGCCCTTGAAAGCTCCACTTTTGATGAAATGCAACTGGCCCAATTAAGTGATGAACAAAGACTCCTGCAACAGACACACACCCCTTCTGCAAGGTTGGCTTCAAGAGTAACGTTTCATCGATTATTGCGCCAGCAATGCGAGAATCGCATTCTTTTGGACCTTATAACAAATCTAGAGGCCAGGGTTGTTTTTTACGAGCAGGTCTTTATCATGGATGCCGCTTTCTATGAGCAAATCGATAATCAAAATGACGCCATCCTACGTTCTATTCAAGAAAACAACATTCCTACAGCTGCATTGATTTTGAAAATGAATTGGATGACCGTTGCAGAATTTGTTCAGCAGCAACTTATTCTTCAACAGGTTACGACCTACGAAGAATTATGATATGACAATTATTTGGAATCCCCTTCGTTTTGATGTCATGCAATACTTAAACCCAAATATCGAAAGGTTGGTCAAAAGCAAGAAAAAGTCGCTTTTGCGAAAACAAATTTCTTGTGGAATTTTCCAAGAGATCATGCCCACCAATGATTATTCAGATGAATCCAACGCCAATAGGGAAGCATAGTCTTCTGGTGTGTCCAAATCCAAAAGTTGGCCATGGGGTTTGACCATCACAATATCTTTTTTCATTTCGTTTAAGAGATTTCTTGCCCCAAAATCAGCTTTGAGGGTTTTTAAGTCCTCAAAAAAAGATTGAGGGAAAATTGCTGGAACACCAGCTTTATTTTCATAAGCTGTACATATGATTTTCTTGGGATCTTTCAAATGTCTTTCAATAAGCTTTTCGAAATGCCTTTTTTTTAATAAGGGTTGATCGACCAATTGAATCAAAATCGCACTTGGATTAAATTTTTTCTCAAGTTCAGACACTCCATGGGCAATTGAAGTGCCCATTCCCCCTTTCCAGTACTGGTTTACTGTGCTATGCCCATCTGGAACCAATGGCGAAATCAATTCATTGTTGGCGCCCAAGACCACCAGGTAGTGATGCACAACATCCCTTATCTTTTGAATAGCGTGAGTAAGTAGGGTTTCTCCTTTCCAAATCAATGACTGTTTTGGTCGGCCCATTCGGTTGGCATTACCCGCAGCCAAAATAAGTGCGTAAAGATGGTCTGGCGGTGATTTCATGCGTGAATACTTCCTGTTTTCTCCCGCAGGGAAACAGCACTCTTTTTGTTGACTTTGGCCACTATTTCAGACAATACCGATAAGGCAATCTCTTGTGGTGTTTCTGCCCCAAGTTCCAATCCTGCTGGACCATATATGGATTCGATGAACTCCATTGAAATGTCCGGACAATGTTCGAACAGTTCATTGAATAACTTCTCCCTTCTCCGCAGTGGACCGAGAATGCCAAAATAGGCTGGTTTGCTATCTTTAAGTTGTTTGAGAAATTGTAAGTCTTTTACATAACTGTGGGTCATCAAAAGCACCGCGGTTTGATTATCCAACTTCTCGGTGAATTGTTCTGCTTCAAGAGGTAAAAACTTATGGATTCCCGGAAAATCGGACTTTGTTTTTTCTTCGTTGGGAGGTACGACAACGGTTACTTCCCATCCTAACAAAGAAGCCATGGTTCCGGTCTGCACGGCATCATGTTCTGCTCCGATAAGTATCAATTGAAAGCAAGGATGCAGTTTCTGTTCATAATATTCGGATGTTTCAGGAATCGTATACGATTTTCGAAAGGGATAATCTTGGCGCCCAAAACGAAGAACGGAGCCAAAATGTTCTTCTTTTTTAAATTCTTTTACATAATAACTGGTTACATGATAGGGAATTCGTTCTTCAACGGCTTCCCAGAAGGCATTGACCGTTTCTTTGGAAGGTCGAAAGGGTTCCAATAGAATATACAACACGCCCTCGCACCCCAAACGGTATCGACCATCATAGCTCATCACTTTAGGCATGTCTTTGTCAAAGACGGAAAGGGCTTGACGATACACTTCTTTCTCGACACAACCTCCACTGACCGCTCCAATCATGGTACCGTCTTCCCATATCAACATACGAACCCCTGGTCTTCGGTAGGAAGATCCCTCCAAGGCGACCACTGTGGCCAAAACACACTTTCTCCCCTGTTTTTCGGCTTTTTGATAGGTTTCAACAATGTTTTTGAGTTCGTGGGTCATTTTAGTATTTGTCGCGTTGGGATAAAAACAACTTTTTGGTTGGCTTCAAGTATGGATTTCGGGGCAATTTGCACAAACCCATTGGCAAGGACCAAACTTGTTAAGTCTCCAGAACCATTACCCTCTATTATTTTGACCTTAAACTGACCCTTCTCAATAAAGGCTTTAGCCCGTTCAAAGCGGGTTAATGGAATAGTATTCTCATAGGCATCAAGCATATGGGCTTCAATGGTCTCTATGGGTAATCCCCAACATGATTTTAACCACGGAATGAAATATACATGAAAATTGGCAAAGGTTGAGGTTGGATTTCCAGGAAACCCGAAAACGGTTGTTTTGTATGCCTTATGACATCCAAACCAAAAAGGCTTACCCGGGCGTTGGGCAACCCGATGAAACGCCTTAATCACCCTTAAGTCTTCTAAAACTTCTGGTAAAAAATCAAATTTACCTTTTGATACCCCACCACTCATAAGAACAATGTCGCTATCGGCCAAAGCAGTTTTCAACCTGTTGTAAATTGCTTCCTTTTCATCTTTTATATGCACTATTTCGGAGGCGATACCCCATTCAAGAAGTGCGGCTCTTATTGCGTGAGAATTGGATTGCCGAATTTGATGCAGTTCGGGTATACTATCGAAGGTAACCAATTCGTCACCAGTCGAAAAAAGGGTAATCACCGGATTCTTTTGTACCAAAACCTCTGATTTACCCACTGTAGCCAAAACACCAATTTCTGCGGCGGTAATGACCGTTCCTATGTTGAGCAACACATTTCCTTTTGGTTCGTCACTGCCTTGATAATGAATGTTTTGACCAATGGTTACTGGAGTCTCAACCGTTACAATACCATCAGTGAGAGTAATATCTTCGTACATCACTACGGTATTGGCACCTTTAGGAACGATGGCCCCAGTCATAATTTCATGGCAATGCTTAACATCATCAAGGCTCAATTGCAGGCTGCCTGCAGCTGCAACATCTTGTATTTCAAATGTATAATGTGGTTTACTTAGATCAAAACAGAAGGCTATCCCATCTTTGGTCGCTCGGTCGAAAGGCGGAAAGTCACGGTCTGCAAAAATTGGTTCTGCCAAAACTCGACCGTTGGCTTTTGACAACGGAACGTTAACCACGCCAAAAGAGCCTGCTGTGTTTAGTACCTTTTCTTGGGCTTCCTCAAATGCAATCATGTAAAAAGTTCTATTTGAAATCCATTGAACAACATCACCCTAATACCAACAAAAAAGACAAGAAGTGCCGTAAAAAGGCGTATCAGTCGTGATGATATTTTGAACAATGTCAAGCGAACCCCCAACTGCCCCCCTAGAAATACTACAATCGCCAAAATTGCCATTTGTGGCCATAATACCTCAAAAGTTCCGCTATATACGAGACCTACAATACCTGAAACGGAATTGACCAAAATAAAAAAACTGGCCAAGGCAGCTATCTGCAGGGGTTTTCCCCATTTCATATAGTTTAGCACGGGAGCTAAAAATATTCCTCCCCCTATACCTATCAAGCCAGACAAAAGGCCAACACCACCACCGCTTCCGTAGGACTACCAATTGGAATATCTTGTAGTCTTCAGGCGTCCCCTTAATCGCAATGTTTGCACCACCAAGGCAATTGCGGTCAACACCAAGGTGCCTCCCAAAAGAATAAAAAACTGATATTCCTGTAATCTCAACATCGCTCCAATAAAAGCCATTGGGATACTTGACGCGACAAACGGAACACATTTTCTCAATTCAAGATGTCCTGATTTGAAATACAGAAAACTACTCCCCGAAACAACAATCAAGTTACAGATTAAGGCCGTACTTCTTATGACAAAGAATGATGTAAGTACCAAAGCCAATAGCGCCAAATAACTTGAACCACCACCAAAACCTACAGAAGAATATAAAAATGCAACCAAAAAGAACGCTAAGACCAGTATGATAAAATAAGTTGAATCAATGGTCATAATGTCATCATTTCGTTCATTCCACCTTCAATATGGTACAGCTCTGCCCTAGGATGTCTAGTCTTTATCATTTCATATGCGACAACACTTCGCTTCCCTGATTGACAAATGAGATATGCAGGTTGTTGAAAATCGATTTCCCCAAGGGCATCCTCCAGAAGAGGTAGTGGAAGGTTTTTGGCACCTCTTAAATGATTTTTCTCAAATTCTTGATGCGAACGAACGTCGATAAGCTGTTCGTTACCCTTAAGCCCATCAAAATCAATAGCAGAAATCCCTTGAATTAGAACACAGGATTTTGACCCATAAGATTCTTGCAAGCCCATAATACTATGATTAACAGGATTCAATTTAAATTGTACCAATCGGTTTTGATACGTCAACCCATCAAAAACAAGAAGTTTGCCTGACAATACCTCCCCTACTCCTGTCAACACTTTTATAACCTCAAGAGCCTGTAATGTTCCTATTATTCCTGGCAACACCCCTAATACCCCATTTTCATCACAGTTTGGGATCTCCGAAGTCTGTGGCATTACAGGAAACAAACAACGATATGTTGGTCCACCGTTGTAATTAAAAACACTTACTTGCCCCTCAAAATCATGTAATGCCCCATATACAAAAGGTTTTTTAAGCAATATACAGGAATCATTGACCAAGTAGCGGGCAGAAAAGTTATCTGTGGCATCGACTACAACATCAAAACCGGAAATGATTTCCAACGCATTCGCAGGGGATAAGAATTTCTCAATGGGCTGAATCTCCGTTTGGGTATTCTGCATCCGTAACTTTTCGGCTGCAATGATCACCTTTCTTTGTCCTACGTGATGTTCATCAAATAATACTTGACGATGAAGGTTGTGCAGTTCGATAATGTCTTGATCCATTAGGCCCAAAACCCCCACTCCCATGGCATTCAAATATTGCGCAACTGGAATTCCAAGCCCTCCACAACCAATAATAAGAACCTTGCTTTTAGATAGTTTATGCTGTTTATCTAAACCAAAACTTCGTAGAATGGTCTGTCGCTGATATTTAGATATATCTCTTATCAATCCAGTTTTTGTTTGACCATACGATACTCTTCCACTGAATTTGTATTGTATAATTGTTCTTCTTTTGACGGTGTGACCAGCCTAATATCCGATTGCAATAAGTATGCTTTTGGACTGGAACTTTTCGCCTTTTTCCAGTAGGTTTTTGCTTCCCGAAGTGCTTCTGGTTCCCAAATGGCAATTAAAGGCTCTGGCATACCAGAATCTTTCTTTGAAAATACCGTAGCGTATTTCGAACGATCTCGATGTTCGATAAGTTCACGAAGACCGTCTTCGTTCAATAGGGGCAAATCACAGGCCAATACAAGAAAAGCCGTTTTCGGATACGCATGATGGGCACTCATTATTCCATTTAGGGGACCTTGATAGTCGTCTTGGTCCAAGATCACCTCTTTTTTGTTGCTAAAGGAATGTAGTTGGTCTTCACGAGCACTATAATACACCTTCTCACAAAACAAACTGGCCAATTCAAAAAGATACTCTCGTTGAGGCTTGCCATGATAATCGATAAGTCCCTTATCACTGCCCATTCGGGTACTCTTTCCCCCGGCCAGAATCAAGCCATATAGTTCAGATTGTTTTTCTTTTGTTTTTCTTGATTTGACAATCTCCATATAATCAACAATTTAGAGTATTATTTCTTAACCTCCAATTGAAGTCATACTATTTTCAAATACAGAAGTTTGATGCTCTTCTTGGGCCTGAAAACCTGTTTTGGCTCGTGCTCCTATCGCTTTACTAATCGCCTTTTTGATTTGCTCCTTACTATTTTCACCACGAACGAGACTCCTGACATTGGTCTTTGGTTTACCATAGAGACAAGTAATTACATCCCCTTTTGCCGTAATACGTAATCGGTTACAACTTCCACAGAAGGTGCGGCTAAACGAAGGAATAATACCAAAAGTGGCCTTGTGCCCTTCTATTTGGTAATTGATGGAAGTTGATGTTTTAGGGGCTTCCAATTTTTTGGATTTGGGATATTGGTTTCCGATATAATCCAAAATTGTTTTATAATCCCATGTGATACTTCCAAAAGATCTCGACCCTCCATTAAACGGCATTTCCTCGAGGAACCTAACGGAAACAGGATAGTGTTTCATTGCCTCTAAAAGAGGAAGGATGTCCTGTTGGTTCTGCCCTTCAAGAACGATAAAATTGATACGCACATTAAAGTCTTCTTCAATCAGTCGAATCAGGTTTTCCATCACCACTTCATAGTTGTCGCGACGCGTAATCTTTTTAAAGGTCAACTTGTCAATAGCATCAAGACTTACATTGACATTTTTGATGCCCATTGATTTCATCTCCGAGATATGTTGTCCAATCAACGTAGCGTTGGTGGTGACTGAAATGTCTTTTAACCCATCCAATTCTGATAAAAAGCGAAATAATTCCATGATATCCTTCCGGACAAATGGTTCTCCGCCCGTCAATCGAATTTTATCAATCCCCATTCCAACTAAGACTTCAGTGACCGACTTAAGCTCGTCTGTCGTCAACAGCTGTTCCTTTTTGGCAAAATTGATGCCTTCAGCGGGCATGCAGTAGTTACACCTTAGATTACAGCGATCGGTTACCGCTAAACGCAGATAATTAATTAACCTACCATGATTGTCTATCAACATAATTCTAAAATACGTAATTTCTTTTACGAAGTACTCCCCATGACCCTAGAGATATTAAGTAACATCAATAAACAAAACTCCTTATTAAAAGTGATACTCCATTTTTTGATTGCCTTTATCAAAAACGCCAGGGTAATGTTCCTGTAAATTTTTAATCATAAAATGTAATGGAACGTCATCAAACGGACCATAATCTTCAAGATATTCCATAAACTTATCTCCATCGTCGTTAAATCCCTGAAATATGGAATCGCGCATTCCATCAAATTCCAGTGGTAACACATTACATTTTTCACATAGTGCTTTGTTAAAGGCTGGAGTGGCCTTCAACCAACTTCCATTCATGAAAATATCGACCATACCATGGGGTGGCAAAATGTTGGTTCCCAATCGTTCCATTAAGCGTTCCACCGCAATATGATTCGTCACCTTGGCCAATCGTAACCTGGCTGGTATACCTAAAGCCCTCAGGCCTGCAATCAATACTATGGCCTTTTCAATACAATGTCCCTCAGGCCTTGAAATAATAGCACTGGCCTTATAGTTATCCGAGTCTAAACTGATGCGATATGCGTTATATCGCCAACCATCTCTAACCTTTAGATAAAGTGCCTGCACCTTTTCAGACATTTCCAAATGTGTTGAATCAATATCACTTATCAATTCTTGCACATGGGGATGACTATAATCGAAATAATGGGTTTCCTTTAAATAGATTCTATTATCCTCCACTCACAGGGGGTATTAAAGCAATTTCATCATAGGAATTGATTTCTTCAGTATCATCGGCATAGGTATTGTTGACGGCAATGGCCAAAGAAGACAACTTGTTCAATTCTGGATAGGCATTACCAAGAAACTCTCGAAGCTCCTTTACATTGTTTGGTAATTTTCGACCTGTAATACTTGCACTAGGTATAGAAAGCGAAGGGCTACCAATGATATCTTTGGTAACCCCGAACAATAAAATAGTCATCGTGAACTCATTTAAATCTTTTCAATGGGCTACAAATGAAGGATTTGCAACCTTCCTTTACTTTTTTTCTTTCCGTAGCCAAGCTATGCAATTTAAAAAAGTCTTCAAATGGGCACAAATCCATAAGTTTTCGTTTCAATCCAAAAAATATAACCGAGTATATGAAATTATCCTATAATCTCTTTTTCCCTTGGTTGTAACAATTCTGGATTTTTTGTGAAGGGTTGCTGATACATGCGCTTACCTGTCGCTGCTTTAAATGCATTGGCAACCGCCCCGCCCGCAGGTGGTAAAGTAGGTTCGCCCAAACCGGTTGGCGAAAGCTCATTTTTGATAAAATGTGTTTCTACTTTAGGTGCTTCCTTCATACGTATCAATCGATAGCGGTCAAAATTTGTCGCTAAGGGCTTACCGTCCGCAAATCCATAATCGCCATACATGGAATGCCCGACGCCATCAATTACACCACCTTCTATTTGATTTAAGGCTCCAAGTGGATTAACAACAATGCCGCAATCTACGACACAGGTGATTTTCTTGACAACAGGAATCCCGTTCTCAATTTCGACATCAGCCACTTCCGCTACATGGGAATTATGGCAATAATAGTTGACAAAACCTTGATATACATTGCTTGGTTGTCTGCCCAATCCCGATTTTTCAACTGCGGTTTCAATGACTTTGGTCATGCGCTCGGGGGAATATTGAATGCGTTCATCGGCATCAGCGTCAACCTTCTTCAATAAATCCAACCGCATTTGAACCTTATCTACATCCATCAATTCAGCCAACTCATCAAAAAAGCTCTGTTCAGCATAGGCCAGAAAGTTTGTATAGGGCGCTCGCCATGCCCCAGTCGTAATATTACTTTTATAGGCGGCAGTATCCACTTTGTAATTTTCAATGGCGCCAGCCGGAAAGAAATTTGGTATCAATCCGTACATATTTGAATTTACTGCAGCCTCTTTTAAATGATATGCGGTAATCTGTCCATCTTTGATTCCTGCCTTAATTCGATATTTCAAGGCCATCCGATAAATACCATCGTTCATATCATCTTCACGGGTATAGACCACCTTGACGGGTTTTCTAATTTTATCAGAAATCTCCGCCACCTCCAATACGAAATCACCGTAAAGTCGACGACCAAAACCACCGCCCATTCGGGTCATTTCCAAGGCAATCTCCTCTGGTTGTCTATCCAACATAGCGGCTACGGCACCGGCCTTCCATTCCGGTGTTTGTATCGGTCCCACCAAATGAACTCTCTCATCGGTAACTTCTGCGAAGAAATTCATCGGTTCCATGCAGTTATGGGGTAAAAATGGCGCTTCATATGTTCGCTCCAAGATTTCGTCTGCCTCATCAAAAGCCTTATTTACATTTCCATCTTCCCGCATGGTGTTGAATTCATTACCATCCAGGAGCGCATTAAGTTCCGTATCGTGGTCGGCGGTGCTTTCCATTCGAACATCATCTTCCCATTCGGCCTCGATAGCCTCTTTGGCCTTAAAGGCCTGCCAAGTGGTTTCTGCAATTACCGCTACTTTATTACTTGAGGATAGAATTCCGCCAATATTGGGTTGAACGGCTATCAATTTTCTAGCTTTTTCTCCAATAGTTATGATATCTATCACGCCTGGCATCTCTTTCGCTTTACTAGAATCAAAGGAAAGCAACTTTTGCCCAAAAGCAGGAGGGCGCACCACTGCTGCATAGACCATTCCATCCTTTTTGTAGTCGAGACCGAACAAGGGCTTACCGGTGATAATTTCGTCAATATCCACATTCTGTGCACCTTTACCAATGATGCTATACTCACTGGGTTTTTTGAGCTCTACATCCTCAGGAACTTCTAATTGGGATGCTTCGGCAACCACTTCTCCGTAGCCCAAGGTTTCTCCCGATGGACTTGTTATTACACCTTCACTTACTGAACAATCCGACGCATTGACCCCCCACCGGGCCGCCGCGGCATTCACAAACATTTGCTTCGCCGTAGCTCCTGATTGTCTGAGAGCATCCCAACCGTGCCTGATGGATTGACTGCCCCCAGCAACTTGTCGTGTGTAGTTTTCAGTATCTAGCTTGCCTTGAACCACATGTACGTTTTTCCAAGCCACATCAAGTTCTTCAGCAATTATCATGGGCATGGAGGTCTTGACACCTTGTCCAATTTCAGGATTTGGTGAAAAAATGGTCACTACACCATTTTCGGCTATTTTAATGAAGGCATTAAAATCTTTGTAATCAAGTTTTGAAAGGTCTACAGGAGGCTTAAGTTTGACTTCTGGCTTACATGCCTGAAAAAGATTAAAACCAATTAACATGCCGCCACTGGCCAAACCCGTGGTACGCATGAACGCTCTTCTGCTAAATGCTATCGTATTCTCTGCCATTTCTGATGTTTTGATGGATTAATTCATCTGATCGGCAGCTTTTTCAACTGCCTTGTAAATTCTATTGTAAGTACCGCAGCGGCAGATGTTTCCGTGCATAGCATTCTTAATCTCCTCTTCAGTGGGATTGGGGTTATTATCTAGAAAAGCGGAAGCCGTCATGATTTGCCCGGCCTGACAATATCCGCACTGGGGAACATCAGCTTCTTTCCAAGCCTGTTGCACAGGGTGTTCACCAAATTCAGACAGGCCTTCAATGGTTGTAATGGATTTACCATCCAGTTGTTCTAAGGTCAAGGAACAGCTTCGCACTGCCGTCCCTTCAACATGTACGGTGCATGCACCACATTGGCCGATGCCACATCCATATTTGGTTCCAACCAAATCCAAATGGTCACGAAGGACCCATAATAAAGGAGTGTCGGACGCAACATCGAGTGATTTCGAAGTCCCATTGACTTTTAATTGATACGTTGGCATAGTTTTTTGATTATTGTTCTCTCTTTGAAATTACCAAAAAATGAGGAAGCCCTGGTCAGTTTGACTCTTGTTCAACTTGTTTTAACGTTTTTTTAGTGGCATTTAGAATGACTCAAAATAAAACCATGATTAAAACAATTTAATATTTCTAACCAATACACACTATTGGTCTGGTTTTTGCGTTACAACGGAAGAACTAGAACAATTTTGAACATGAAATCATCAATCAAATCACTTTCAATTTTTGTATTTGCATTTTTAGTATTGCAATCCTGCGGTAATGCCGACGACGATGTCAACTTTCGTTTAAATCAAGGCGAATTGGGGCAGGGTAAAGAAGCTGATGACTGCTTGGCGTTTGGCGATAACGAACTTCTATTATCCATTCAAGACCAATTTACCACCCTTCCAGGAAAGGTGTCCATACTGTTTAAAGTCTCAAATGATCAAGGGGTTCCCGTATCAGGATTGACCGCCAATCAATTCACCATTTATGAGCAAGGACGAAATGATGATTGTTTCAATACCATCTCGTCTTCTGAATCACAAGCCCGAATTTCACCGAACTCCCAAGTATTCAGTAATAATACACTGCTGGTCTTAGATCTTAGTAATTCCGTACTCCAAGGGAGTTTGGACGAACTAAAGACGGCTTCGACCAGTTTTGTCGACAATGTAATGCCTGAGGTTGAAACAGCGTCTTTTAAAATGGCCATTTACTGGTTTGACGGTGAAGATATTTTGCACGAATTGAATCCGTTGACCTCTTCTACAGAAGACTTAATCGCCGCAATCAACGGTATTACCAGCGATATCAGCAATGACCCATCTACAGATTTATATGGAGCGGTTATCAAATCTGCAAAAATTGCCGAAGATATAGTTGACGATGCCAACAGTATACAGGACGCTCCGATTATAGCTGCTTCGGTCGTCATTTTTACCGATGGTACGGACCAAGCCTCGCGATTCACGGAAGAAAGTGCCTTGAATGCTGTGAACAAGGCCAATTCCAACATCTCTTTCTTCACGATTGGCCTAGGTGCTGAAATTGACCAAGAAGTTTTGGAATCCATTGGAAAAACCTCAAGTGTTGTGGCCAGTAATACCACCGAATTGGAAACTACCTTTAATCAAATTTCGGCCAGGGTTTCAGAACAGGCCAACAGTTTTTATCTCTTTGAATATTGTACTCCAAAACGGGATGGGAGTGGCGAAAATAACCTGGTCATACAACTAACAGATGGTGTTCGCCAAGGTGCTGTTCAAACCAAGTTTGATGCAGAGGGTTTTACGGGCGGATGTGAATAACATATCGCCAATCTTTGAGGATTTAAGTATATTCAAAGTCAAAATCCTTTGAACATGAACAACATATCTGCCTTTGGTTTGTTACTACTTTTCATTTATTTCTCCATGGTTCCGTCTTATGCCCAGAAGAAAAATGACTTGGAAGGTAGATGGGATTTGGATATTGAATTTCAAGGGAAGATACAGCCCTCTTGGCTAGAAATACGCCATTCAGGACATGACACCTTTATCGGCCGATTCGTATTTGCCTTCGGAAGTGCGCGTCCGATTTCAGAGATAAAGATCTATGGAAATAGATTTACTTTTCAGATTCCAAGACAATGGGAACCCGATGGAAGTGATATGATATTGCATGGTCAGCTAAAAGACAATGCTATTTCTGGAACTATTTTATATACCGATGGCAGTATTATTCACTTCAATGGGAAACCAGCGGCACAACTTCCCCATATTGAGAATCCACAATGGGGCAAAACCATAGCCTTGTTCAATGGTCAAAATGTAGAGGGTTGGTATTTCGATTCGGATGATAGCCATTGGTCCGTATCAAATGGGATTTTAACAAATGTAAAAGGCGGTGCGAACCTTATCAGTAAAGAAAAATTTACCGACTTTAAGATTGAAGCAGAATTCCGATACCCAAAAGGCAGTAATAGTGGTATTTATCTTAGGGGGCGATATGAGGTGCAGATTGCGGATAATTTTGGTCTGGAAGCCTCCGACATTTACTTTGGGGGTATTTATGGTTTTCTTGAACCCAATGAAAATGTGGCAAGACCCGCCGGAGAATGGCAACAATATGGAATTACTTTAATAGGAAATCGAGTGACCATAGTGGCCAATGGCAAGACCATCATTGAAAACCAGACTATTCCGGGCATAACCGGTGGCGCTTTGGACAGTGCTGAGGGTAAACCCGGACCAATCATGATTCAAGGCGACCATGGCCCTATTGAATTCAAGAAATTTGAGCTAACCCCAATAAATTAAGTCTCCATATATGTTGTTCCGACCAACTTTAGTTTCAAATACCATTTGATGCTAGTAAGTCAAAACATGACTTTTCAATTCCGTTAAGCTGGGTTGCAACCAAATGCCTTAATACCCGTATTTAGAACAAAGACCAATCCACTATTTGTATCATTCTTTCCCTATGAAAAGTACTCCCAATATTGGTTTATAACGGAAAAAAAAACAACTTCATCGCATTTCCACTACATTAAACACTTTGTAGTAGGGTTTTTGGTCCAATATTTGTTTAACTACTAACAACAGCTAACTACATCCCTTTAAGTGTTCAATATAACAAACAAGTTATGGATGTCATCAGAGAAATACTCAACAACGGTCCCTTAGGGCTTTTGTCATTTTGGAGCAAAAGCATGGTACTATTATTATTTTCGGCCATAGTTTCAACATTATTTACAATGCTTGTATTTCTATTGGTCTATGGGCATCAAACCCCCATTCAATTCGGCTATTGATCTTGTATAATATGAGATCCTTAGGCACCGTGCTGAAATTATTCTTACATCGACTATCACGCCATTTAAAGTCATATTTTCCCAAAAGTCATCCGCAAAATATTATCAAGGATAAGAAAAGTTTTATGGTTCTTTCCTGCCGCTGGAATCATTTAACGGTACGGCATAACAAATCATCAGTTTTCTTTTACCCCATTCCCTTGCTTTTTGTACATCATTGCCCATATAAATATCAATCCGTTTACGCCACCTTTTGTTCATTTTGTCCTTTACTAAAAAAGTATCTGGCAATTTATCAATAAGGACCATGGTATTGTGTTGTATCCCTTTTTCCAAAAAATCTCTTGAAACAGCAACAACTTTTAATCCGGGTTTTAGGGTATCACCCCAGGCCGTAAGGGTAGGATGCTCATTGGTTTGCCACGCTACAGAATTATACGCCGAGACCGTCACCTCTTCACCATACCATTGGTACTGTGGTATAGTTTTAGGTGGATTGGAACACGAAAAACAGAGGGCCATTCCCAGCACATAAACAATGATCTGTTGCATTATCTCAATTGATTTTCGAGTACTAAAACATCAGTGTTGGTTTCTGACCAAGATGTAGATAAATCTTTTGGAACCGGTGTGAAAACATAAGTGAAAGAGCTTAAAAGAATATCCATATCCCCATCATTATCGATATCGCCCTTATCCATCAAAAACCACCTGCCTGCATTGGGTCGCTCCAATATTTTTGTATTAAACCTATACTTTCTGGTGTTGTAATTCTCTAAATACACAAATGAAAATTGAGGCATGCGCTCATAATCAGGAAAAGTGCTGATCAATCCAAAATCAATATCGCCGTCTTCGTCAAAATCATGGGCTAAGACACGTGTTGCACCATTCAGAGGATAGAAAAAAACTTCTTCAAAATTATTCTGGCCGTCGTTCAAATGAATTCGCATACCATGATAGGGCTTATGTACATACGATTTATCTGCATTATCTCCGTTAACGGTAATGATATCATCATGCCCATCACCGTTATAATCTATAAGTTCAAACCAACTACTACCGTATACCGGACTGAACTCCAATACCTTCTTTGCTCTAAAAATCAAGTCGTCCTGTTGATATAATATGGTTATACTTTCATTGCCTTGAGAGGTCATCACAACCAAATCCAACATGCCATCCTTATCCATATCCTTTGCTATGGTTCTGATGCAACCTGGTTGGTTCAACAGCACTTTTTTTTCATATTGAACAGTGTCGGTTTTAATCGCCAAGGATAATTTTCCCCTTTCGTTTCCAAATTCTGAAATGACCATTTCCAAATTTCCGTCGCCATTTAAGTCTTCCACCAGGTTATGGATAGGACGGTGAATGGAATCTATGAGCGATACGGTATCCAAGCCTTGTTTTGATATAATTTTCCCGCGAGAACGTTCTGATGGGTCTAAAATACCGACCTCGGTTATAAATTCAATGTCCTGATACCTATTGTACCATGTAATAGGTGTTTTGCCCTTAAATATTGTAGTGATGGACTGGGACTCGAAATCATACTTTTTTAGACTTCCGTAGATATCTCCGGCATAAAGGGAATTCTCCTTTGGTGAGAATTCCAGATATGAATACAATGCTCCATTTTCACCATCTAGTTGCAACGTTTTAGCCATAAAATCTACCAACTCTTCTTCTTTGGGAACGGGTATCTTCGGTAATTCATCGGGGGCCAGTTCTATAATATATTTGCGAAGGGCAACCCAATCGGCCAGTTTAATCGTAGGCCGAAAAGTAGTTTTCGACCTATCGGTAATATCGAGCAATTCTTCAATATCCATACGTGCCATCATATCGGGTAAAACATTGTCTTCCCAAATGTTTTTAGGTAATTCTTCGATTGTTGGAGCGATATGGCAACTGGCGCAATATTGATGATATAATACCGCTTCCCTCTTTTCAGGCTCTGGGGCACACGACATACTTAATAGTAAAACGGCAGTAACACAGAAGAACTTAATGGAACTGAAATGATTCAACATGCATACGAAAATTAGACTTTGGGCATAAAAATTCCTTTTTACCCGTATTTTTTCCATCTCATCATGACCTTTTTCCTTTTTGCCATTCTAATTGCCCGATGGTCAGTTAGAAATTATACATTCGGCAAATAGTTATCTTTAAGTCTAGAAATTTACAACAAAAAGTATCCTCATATATGAAGTGGTTTAAAAGAATCCTTTTTCTGCTGTTGATTGTCATTGTTTTGGTCGTTATTGATAACTATCCTAAACTCAATATTATTTCAGGTTACGCTTCAAAATACATGGCCTCCAGTGTTCTTGTTGGCCATCAAATGCCTGCCTACATCAATTCTACTGATTTAAATATTCCTTTGGTGAAGTTAGCCACTACCGATTTTAATGATCAAGAAAGCTTTGCCCATTCAAACGTTTACGGTCTCATGGAACGAAAAACCATTGACCGAAAAGGTTTGGGCACGGTGCTAACGAATGATGATTATACAGAAGGGGAAGACTATTTACAACCCAAGCGGGTGAGACGCTTTGACTCCGTGCCCTACCCCATTGGACATCTGCCCGCAAAAGATACCGTCTTCCCTGAGATTAATCACGATAAGTTGAGCCAGGCAGTTGCGCTACCTTTTGGAAACCCCGAGTTACAAAAAACAAGGACGTTACTTGTTCTTTATAAAGGACACTTGATTCATGAAAATTATGTAGAGGGATTTACCAAAGACACTCCTGTTCTTGGGTGGTCGATGACCAAAAGTATTTTGGCCACATTATACGGTATTTTGGAACATCAGGGAAAATTGAAAATGGAATGGCCCGCCCCGATTGCAGAATGGAAAGAAGATGAGCGAAAAAATATTACCCTTGATCATCTCTTGCGTATGCAGAGTGGATTGAAATGGGAAGAAGACTACTCCAAAATATCAGATGTCACCAAAATGCTCTTTTTAGAGAGCGATATGACCGCATCATCACGTAATAAGGAAGCTGGGGCAGCCCCTACCGAAGTATGGAACTATTCATCAGGAACCACTAATCTATTATCAGGAATTTTAAGGCAACAGTTTCGAACGCATCAAGAGTATCTTGATTTTCCGTATACCGCCCTCATCGATAAGATTGGTGCCCATAGCATGCTCATTGAAGCAGATTTAAAAGGTAATTACGTGGGATCTTCTTATGGATGGGGCAACACAAGGGATTGGGGCCGTTTAGGACAATTGTACCTGAATAAGGGTAATTGGAATGGC
Organism: Croceivirga sp.; assembly: GCA_050042945.1. Classification (GTDB taxonomy): domain Bacteria; phylum Bacteroidota; class Bacteroidia; order Flavobacteriales; family Flavobacteriaceae; genus Croceivirga. The sequence continues at coordinate 4,978 of JBHJJC010000101.1, read as the reverse complement.
GAACAGCTCTTCTCCGCTTCTTGGGTGAATTATATTACTGAGCCCACAGCACATTCAGAGGGCACCTACGGCGCACATTTTTGGTTGAACTCAAAAGGTATTTATCCTGATGTACCAAAAGATCTTTACTCCATGAATGGATATCAAGGACAGTACGTTTTCATAATTCCCTCAAAAAACCTTGTTGTCGTAAGAACCGGACTGGCAGAATATCCAGAATTCGATATCAATGGCTTTCTTTCGGCATTGACCAGTGCCATAGAATAAGGCAGCGTATTCCTTCACATTTCATTTTTTGCTCGCCTCACCACAAAACCGTGAGGCTTCACAACAATAATTTCCCATCGGTGATTCACTGAGGTACATTTACAATGTAATATTAAAACAAGTAAATTTTTTCATTTTCATATAGTGTTCTCGTTAAAAGGGCCTTAGTATAAAAGCTAGGGCCCTTTTTAGTTTTATTCATTGAACCTTTTCTGCCCCCTCTTTATTTCTATTGTGACTTTTTTACTTCTTTCGTGTCAAATAGACAAATGAGAATACATCCGATAAAACATTAAAAATACCGCAAGGAACTTCGTTAAGACTTTTTGATTGATTGATTTGATTTGATGATGGATTCCCTATTCTTAGGGAATCCATTTGTTTTTACCGAAATCTGGTTTCCGCTTTTCCAAAAAGGCATTCCGCCCTTCAATGGCCTCATCGGTCATATAGGCCAATCTTGTGGCTTCCCCAGCAAATACTTGCTGCCCCACCATTCCGTCATCGGTAAGGTTCATGGCAAACTTGAGCATTTTTATGGAAGTCGGCGATTTTACCAAAACCTCTTGGGCCCATTGATAGGCAGTACTTTCCAATTCCTCATGAGGAACGATTGCATTGACCATACCCATTTCGAAGGCTTCCTGGGCAGAATAATTACGTCCTAGAAAGAATATCTCCCTGGCCTTCTTTTGTCCAACCATTTTTGCCAGATATGCCGATCCATATCCACCATCAAAACTCGTTACGTCTGCATCGGTCTGCTTAAAAATGGCATGTTCCTTACTCGCCAACGTCATATCGCAGACGACATGAAGACTATGTCCTCCGCCGACGGCCCAGCCCGGTACCACGGCAATAACTACTTTTGGCATAAAGCGAATCAGACGTTGTACTTCTAAAATATTTAAACGATGGTATCCATCTTCACCTACGTACCCTTTATGCCCTCGAGCTTTTTGGTCTCCCCCACTGCAAAAGGCCCAACCACCATCTTTTGGTGAAGGTCCTTCCCCTGAAAGTAAAACCACCCCAATCGAAGTGTCCTCTTGGGCGTCATAAAAGGCCTTATACAGCTCACTGGTGGTCTTAGGTCGAAAAGCATTGCGAACTTGGGGTCGATTGAAGGCGATACGGGCTACCCCGTCACATTTTTTATAGGTTATGTCTTCAAATGCTATGGCGGTTTGCCAGTTTGGTGAATCTTGCATTGTTTTCAGTTGAAATTTAAAAAGTCTTTAAATAGTAGATAGATAATGACAGCCACTGCAATGGACAGAAAGTTACCGATAACGAAATAGTCATTGCTTACTTTTCGGTCTTTATCACTTTCGAGTCGGGTACCCAATTTTATGGCACCAAAAAGGACTAAAGCTCCGGCTTGAAGTCCTGAAAGAAACAAAAAGGCCAAAAAGATACGTTCCAAAAAGCCTTTTAACCACGAGGTAAATTTTGCCAAGTTGTCCTTATTGGGATTTTTAGGATCAAGCCATTTCGATACGGCATAAAAGATGATGACCAAAAATACTTCTAGCATAACAAAGAAAAACAGGGCGTATTTGAAACTATCCATTTTTCAAAATTAATAAGATCAATTCTTTGACGGTATGGTACTCTTGTATTCTTAAAGATTTTCCTTTTTTCCAAGCACCGGAACGGGTCTTATAAAGTCCAATTTTTTCGAGGTCTTTATAATCATTGTGCTTTAAAAAGGCTGCTATTACTTTATATTCTTTGGGTTTCCACTCTGATTTGATGGATTGGTAGAGTTTTAGGCATAGTCTTAAATGTTCCTCTTGAACGGATTTTACATCTATATAATACTGCTGACCTGACTCCTTGGCCACTTGGAGTCCTTCGCGGGCTTGGGTCAATCCAGAACCATACATTTCATAGGCAATTTTGGTATTGACCTTGGTCTCAATTTCGCCATAGACCAACGAATAACGCAATTGAAAGGTATACCCAGCTTCGATACGCTGCTCTTCCAGAAAAAACACCAGTTCAAAAAGCGTTTGAACGGTATCTACAATACCTTGAAATTCATCGCCCAAGGTAATGGTCAAGGGGGAAATAATTTGAGACTTGAACTGTTGATTGGCTTTCAAGGTAAGGGACTTGAATTGCCCCATAAAGTCGTGTTCTTTTTTGATGTGGCGACTCGATATGATATCAGCCATGATGATGTAGTGACATGCAGCCATTTAAATTTCTTTTTTTAGGAAACAGATCATATTATTTCCTTTTTACGGAAACAATATACAAAATTTCCATTTAAAGGAAATAATAAGATACTTAAAATCGAGGTTTCAAGATTATCTAATTATTATCTGAATCATTACACTTACTTTTTTTTAAATTTCATGACACTTTTCGAGGAGTAATTGCGCCTTTCCCATTTTTCAACGAACTTCGTTTTCAGTATAAAAACCGAACGCCAATTTTTTACGTTACGTATTCCAAATTATAATGAACAACTATGAGACTCAATTTTAAGAACTTTCTTTCCCAAAAAGCAAATACCCCTTACTCACGGTTATTACTTCTTTTTACGGGCGTTCTCACTCTATGTAGTCATGATCTTTATCTCAAAATGGAGACCTACTTTTTACAGCCCAATCAAGAAGCAACCTTAAGTCTGTACAATGGAACATTCGAAAAAAGTGAAAATATCATTACTCGAGATCGCATGTTGGATGCCTCAGTGGTCGCACAAGGTAACCGCACCAATATTCCCGCAGCCGAATGGCAGGACCAAGACAGCACCATTACCCAGTTTACCTTTACCACTGGTGAAGCCGGTACTTATGTAGCCGGTGTATCTACCAAAGCGAGAAATATTGAACTTGCCGCAGATAAATTCAATAGTTACCTCGAACATGATGGCATTTTGGATATGCTCGACTATCGCACCGAGAACGATCTTTTAGGTGAAGATGCTGTAGAGCGTTATCAAAAGCATGTTAAAGCCGTCTATCAGGTGGGTGATGTCAAGACCGACGATTGGAGTACCGTGCTCGGTTATCCCATTGAGTTCGTTCCGCAATCAAATCCTTATGAAACCTATAGTGGAGGGCAATTGGACGTGTTGGTTTTATTGGATGGCCAACCCCTAGCCAACCAATTGGTCTATGCCGATCATATTTCAAGCCATCATGATCACGGGCACAAACATGATCATGACCATGACCACAACAGTCACAGCCATGATGGAGAAGGGCACTCCCATGGCCATGGCCATAATGATGACGGTCATCACCATGACCATACATCTGATTCCATAGAAGGGCATTCCCATACCAATGGTCAAAAATTACGTACCAATGAACAGGGTATCGTAACGGTGAAACTACCTAAAGACGGTATTTACTTTATTCGTACAATTCATATGACACCTATTTCAGATAGTGATGAATTGACCCATGAATCGAAATGGGCAACTTTAACTTTTGAAGTAACTCACGAACATGGCACAGCTACCCATACCCATGATGACCATGAGCACGAAAATGAAATTCCCACTTGGGTGTTTATTCTTGGAAGTATTTTAATCGTCGGTATATTCTTCTTTATTTTTAGAAAAAAGGCCTAATGAAGCAGTTCAATCGTCACTATGTGGTATTTCTAATTATAGGTCTTTTTCCACTTTTTGCACTCGCACATGACGTTACCAGTGCCGACCAAGCCCTTTTACGTACGGGTGGACTTTGGGCTTATATTCAGGTAGGGGCAACACATATGCTTACGGGCTATGACCACTTACTCTTTCTTGCGGGTGTTATTTTCTATTTGAAGGGATTTAAAGACATCTTAACCTTTATTACCGTCTTTACCATTGGGCATTGTATTACCTTGATAGGGGCAACTTATGCAGGTATAACCGCAAACGAACATCTCGTCGATGCGGTTATAGCCCTCAGCGTTTTATATAAAGGCTTTGAGAATTTGGGAGGGTTTGAAAAACTTGGGGTAAAATCGCCAAACCTCTTACTGATGGTCGGCCTATTTGGATTAATTCATGGGTTTGGCCTTTCCACACGTTTACAGTCATTTGATATGGGTCAAGAACAGTTTCTAGCGAAAATTCTGTGCTTTAATCTTGGGGTTGAAGTGGGTCAGGTCTTGGCGCTTATCCCCATAGTTTTTATTATTACCCTCGCACGGAAGCATCAACAATTTCCAGCTTTTTATAAAGCCGTCAACTGGTACCTGGTTCTTGCAGGCATAGCATTGTTTGTCTACCAAATCTATGGTTATTTTAACGGGCATTGATGGCTTGAACTACTTTTATCACTTGGTATATTTCTTTTAGCCATGCTCCGCAAAGCTGTATCTTTGCCCCGCTAGAAAAAGAAGATGCAGCCCATTCATTCAAAAACGCTACAAGATTTAGAGTTCCCAACAGTATTGGAACAGCTCTCCTCACGTTGCAATACTGAATTGGGTAAAGGAGCTGTATTGGAATTACAACCGTTTACCAATAAAGACACCCTGCTAAATGAATTGGGGCAGACTTCAGAGTATTTGGCTTCTTTTACCAATGAAAACCGCATTCCCAACCATGGGTTTGATGCCATTACCAAGGAGCTCCAATTACTCCATATTGAAAATACAGTGTTGGAAATAGCTGGCTTCCGCAGGATTTCACATCTCTGTCCCACTATTTCAGTGCATAAAAAGTTTTTTAAAAAATTTAAAGAATACTAACCCC
>JBHJJC010000100.1:0-31048 GCA_050042945.1 Croceivirga sp. | reverse complement strand
ATAAGATTGGTGTCGCAGACGCCGCCAGTTTATTGAATTTGGGCAACGAGGCGTTTTGCCGGTATTTCAAAAAAGTTTCTGGCAATACCTTTACCAACTTTTTGAATCAATACCGAATTACCCAGGCAAAACGATTACTGTTATCAGGGAAGAACATTACCGAGACATTTCACGAGTCTGGTTTTGAAAGCCTTTCTTATTTTACAAGGGTATTTAAAAAAGTTACAGGAGAAAATCCATCAGACTTTAAGAGAAGGATGAGGAATTGACCCTTCGACAAGCCTGTACTGAGCGAAGTCGAAGTGCACAGGGTTCAATTCGACCAACAAAATCTGGAAATCAGATTTTGAATCTCATTAAAAAAGAACCGCCCTGTGCATCCCGATAGCCATCGGGATGCCAAGGGCGATTCCTAACTAAATAACCAACCAAAAAACTTATAAGTATAGTCGTAGACTATTACACTTTCTTACATTTTTCGTTTACGTTCTACGTTCATCTTCTTATTACTTGATTTCGTACGTTTCTTACTGACCTTCTCCTTCGACTTCAAATACTGTACAAAACCCCTACCTGTAAACTCATACACTGTTTCGCTTGCCACATGATACAATTCTACAGTGCTATCATCAATAACGTATAACTCAAAATAATCATTGCCCAAGAAGTCATAATCGAGTGTTAAAGTTTTCAGTGTCTCGTCGTTGGTGTCAAACACTTCATAATTGCCTTCATAATCCCACTGTAAAGCTGAAATACGCGTGCCTGAGATATCAATTGAAGATTGAAAATAACCGCCATTATCCTCAAAAAACCGTAAGAAGTTTTCATCATCAAACTCGTTAACCGCTCCAACTTCACTAGTAAAGGTTTTCTCCCAAGCGTCAAATTCCTGTAATAGGTAATGAATGTTCTCATAGAACAACCGATCATAATCAAAGTTCCTTCTCTGATAACCGTCTAAAAAGTAAGAGGTATCCGTTCTTCTATTATAGAGTTCTAAAGTGCTATTGCTAACAGCAAAAACATCAAATGTCCAGGCGCCATCAATGTCATGACTAATATCAACCACTCCGCTAAACGTTCCATAGCTTCCTGTATCAATTCCCAGTCCATTGCCGGTCTTCCCAATACCTACGATATTATTGTTGGCAAACATGATACCATCAACGAATGAAATGGTAAAAGCACGTTGTAAAAAAGGAATTTCACCATTACCGCGTGTAGCATTGATGTCTACATACCATAAATCATACGATTGCAATGCCTGATCCGTGTTAAAAGCGGATTCAACGATAATTTCATCTTCTAGAATGACTTCTGTATAACATGAACTGACCAAAAATCCGATTCCCAATATTCCAAAAAGTAGTTTTCTCGCTTTCATCTGATATGGTTTTAATGGTTTCAGTTATTTCAAAACCAAGCATCATGCCAAAAAATGTAATAAATTGATAATCAGAAGTTAATGGTCTAAAAGTCATTTCATTTATTTTTGGGAAGTCATTTTATAATTGATTCTACATTGAAAATAGGTGTTTTAGGAGGGGGAAGTTGGGCCACTGCCTTGGTAAAAATTTTGACTGAAAATTTACAGGAAGTCCATTGGTATATGCGAAGTGTACATGCCAGTGAGCATATTAAAAGAGAGGGGCAAAACCCAAGTTATCTTAGCTCGGTACAACTAAACAATTCTTATTTGCGATTGACCAATACCATCAACGAGGTAGTTGAGGATTGTGATATCCTATTGTTTGTCATTCCATCTGCATTTTTAGAAAATGAATTGAACAAACTGACAGTTTCCCTTGAAGGTAAAATCATTTTTTCTGCCATTAAGGGTATCGTACCGGAGACCGGACATATCGTGGGCGAGTATTTTCATCATAAATACCGTATCCCTTATGAAAATATTGGAGTCATCACCGGACCATGTCATGCTGAGGAGGTGGCCTTAGAAAGGCTCTCTTATTTAACGATTGCCAGTGCCGATGAAAAAAAAGCCAAATTCTTCGCTGAACACTTGAAAAATCACTATATACGAACCAAAATCTCAGATGATATCGTGGGCACTGAGTATGCTGCCATGCTCAAAAATATTTATGCCATTGCTGCCGGTATTGCCCACGGCCTTGGGTACGGTGATAATTTTCAAAGTGTGCTCATGAGCAACGCCATTCGCGAAATGAAGCGATTCATTGATAAAGTCCATAAAATGAAACGTAACATCAACAACTCCGCCTACCTTGGAGATTTGTTGGTCACAGGATATTCTACATTTAGTCGTAATCGGATGTTCGGTAATATGATTGGCAAGGGTTACACCGTTAAAAGCGCGATGATGGAAATGAACATGGTAGCAGAGGGGTATTATGCCACCCAAAGTGCCCACCTCTTGATGTCTACATTGGATAAGAAATCGAAAACACCTATCATCAATGCTGTATATGACATTCTATACAACGAAAAGGTGCCAAAAAAGACTATTAAAAAACTTACAGAGAAATTGGATTAAACTATGTTTTATGTAAACTTAAAGGAAGAATCAGGAAAACATATTCTTTCAATTCATTAACCTCTTGATCATTTATACTTTCTCCCTTTCCAATGAGAAATTGGAATGTACATCTAGCTCTTCTTGCATCTTTTCTTTAAATACCTGTATTTGAGAACTGTCATAACCATAGGCTTTCTTTAGGTCATCCAAAACAGGTTCCAAGTATTCTCGAACATTATTGATATCAAAATACAATCGACCTGTTCTTCGAATAAAGAAATCCATTGGTGTACAGACCATCTCATACTCTATACCAAATTTAAGTTCAGCACGAATCAAGCGAAGGGTGTTGTCTTTATTCTTAAATAATTGGTAATCTTCTAAAATCTGTTGGGTCTGTTTGCCATAAGTGGTCACCAAATACCACGCGTCATATCGGGTGAAGCCATCAGTTCTTATCTGTTCATGCACTTTCTCAATATATTTCTTGACATGTTTAAACTTCTTAAAATCGCTGCCACAGAGGGCAATCTTATCGGTATGGCAATCTTTAACCGTCATTTGGTGCTCTTCTTCCAACTTCTTTGTAATGCGGTTGACCACCCGCTCGGCCATTTTTCGATAACCCGTTAGTTTGCCCCCTGCGATACTGATAAGACCGGTATCTGAAGTAAAGATTTCGTCTTTTCTCGAAAGTTCAGACGCAGATTTACCCTCTTCATGTATGAGTGGTCGTAAACCAGCCCATGAAGAGATAATATCATCCATCTCCAATTCAATATCGGGAAACATATTATTAACTGCTGAAATCAAATAAATGGCATCGGCCAAGTCGGTACGAATATCATCCTTGTCCAAATTGTAATTGGTATCAGTGGTACCGACGTAAGTTATTTTTCCTCTCGGAATGGCAAACATCATACGCCCATCGGGAATGTCAAAATATACCGATTGCTTCACAGGAAGCTTCTCAAATGGAAATACGAGATGTACCCCCTTGGTCAAGTGCAATCGTTTCCCTTTTTTTGACTGGTTTACAGAACGAAGTTCATCAACCCATGGGCCCGCTGCACTAATAACATACTTCGTATTAACCCTAATATTTTTACCGGATAAGGTATCTTCCATAACTACGCCAGCAACACTTTCCTCTTCGTAAACAAAATCGGTAACCTTGGCATAGTTTAGGGCCAGCGCTCCATATTCAAGGCTTGTCTTAATGTTTTCAATGGTCAATCTTGCATCATCTGTACGATATTCGGCATAATATCCAGCTCCATTTAAAATTTTCTTGGGTAGTAGGGGCTCCAGTTTTAGGGCCTCCTTCTTGTCAAGCATTTGACGCTTATCATCACCTGTTACCTGAGCTAGAACATCATAAACCTTAAGCCCTATACTGGTCAACCACTTACCGTAAGAACCGCCTTCAATCAAGGGCAGCAACATCTTTTCTGGTAGTACCAAATGTGGTGCAAGTTTATGCACAATGGCCCTTTCAGAACCAACTTCTTTGACCAACCAGAAATCGAACTGCTTTAAATAACGCAGTCCCCCATGAATTAACTTAGTCGATTTACTACTGGTGCCTGAAGCAAAATCCCCCTTTTCCAGAAGCGCTACTTTCAATCCTCGAGATGCGGCATCCAGAGCTATTCCACCCCCGGTGATACCTCCTCCAATAACGACTAAGTCAAACGGTTCATTTGCTAAACACTGTAGTTTTTCTGTGCGTTCCAAATTGGAAAAACGGATGGGTCGGTTCATAGCTTAACCTTTTATTTTGTTTTCAAAATTAGAGTTTTGCATTTCCAATTCAAAGTCTCCTAACGACTTGATTCCCGATAGTTTATATTCCCTTTTGAACTTTTGACCTATGTCGAACACGCGCTTTCAAGGTCTAAAACAGCTATGGAATACTTGCTTATTGACTTTCTCTATCTTCTACTACGTAATCCTAGATGCATCTGGCTACCAGGGAACATACACCGAAATAGCATATTTTAATTTTACCTTTCTATCAGGCAATATATTCTTTCTCTAAAAAGTAGTTGACCAAGGCTTCCTTCATTAAAACGGACTGTTCTCCAGACTTCAAAGGGGGAAGGTGCTCTTTTACGATATAATGAGGCCATCCGGCATCATCAAAACGATCAAACTCGTAATACCCGTAGGGTTCCAATAATCTACAGATGGCAATATGCATTAAATTGACCTTTTCATCTTTTTTGAACTTTCGATGCAACTGTCCCAATTCTTGAACACCGACCAAATAGATAATCCCATCTAAATCCAAAGGATCTCCATCGGAGAATTGGATAGACAATTTCTCCACCAACTGCCCCCAACGTTTTTTTAATAGCTCATCTCTTGCCATGTGGCAAAGGTAATTAGGTACAAGGGCATCTTACATAAATTTGTCAAAAAAGGAAATTATTCACAGGTTTATATGAACCCGTCACAGGCCAAATCTTTCAAGTAAATTGATAATAGGTATGTTTCATTTATGATTTCTGCCATAATACTTTTCCATTTTATGTTGATTTTACATCACCAAGTTCCGAACTAAACTATTATTCGAGTATATGTTGCCTTAGATAAAACCTACTTAAATGTCAACCTCTGTAGTGACGGTTTCAAGATCCCGGTAACAGAAGCACGACCCAATAGGTTATATTTGTTCAAAACACAGACATGGGTTTTTTAGACGTCGTTCTGGGCATACTATTGGCGTGGGGGCTCTATAAAGGTCTTACCAATGGTCTTTTTGTAGAGTTAGCGTCATTGGTAGCGCTTATTGCTGGAATATACGGTTCCATTCATTTCTCATACATCGCTGGAGATTACCTATCTGATAATATGGAATGGTCACCGCGCTACATTAAAATAACCTCCTTTGTTTTAACCTTTATAGCGATTGTCATCTTGGTACATTTCGCGGGGAAAGTATTGACAAAAGTTGCAAACTTTGCCATGCTAGGGTTGCTCAACAAAATAGCTGGCGGGATTTTCGGCGCGCTCAAAGTCGCTATCATTCTTGGTGCATTACTTCTTTTCTTTGAAAAAGCAACGGCTTCGTTCACCTTCATCAACGATGAGACCAAAAAAGACTCCATTCTTTATGGCCCAGTAAGGGATATTGGAGCGTTTATTTTTAATAAGGTCTTCAGAAATGAACCGGAATCGTAGCGGTTCATTCCCTTTAAACGACACTTTTCACTGTTTCATCCGGACTTCAACTTCTTGAACCTCGGCAAACAGTTCACCCCTTAGGACAAACGGTAAAAAAACATACAAAAAGCCTATTTCTTCGACGAAATTATACTTGCTTTTCATCGATAAAGCCCCATCAGCACTTATTCTGCAGCTCAACGAAAAAAATAGTATCCTTAAGGAATTTCTCATAAAAAACTCACTGAGCGTTCTAAATTCGCTTCAAGAATAGGAATAAGAATGACAGACCACATGAATTTGCAAAGAACAATACGGAACGCTTATATAGTTTGTATCGTTGCCTTAATGGCATCATGTACGTCTCCTTCGAGTACAGACGAGGAGCTTCTATTTGAGGAAACAAATACAGTGGCTGAATTGGAATACGTGCAGCTATCCGATAAAGAGGAGGCATTATATAATATGGTCAATGACCATCGCGAGTCGATTGGACTAGACCGATTGATCTATGATGGAGAGACCTATGCTTTCGCGTTTGAACACAATGAATATATGATTGGTCAAGGGGAGATGAGCCACGATAATTTTACCGATAGGGCCTCAAAAATATCAGACCAGACATCGGCCAATTTTGTAGCTGAAAATGTAGCCAAAGATTTTGAATATTCTGAAGCTGCGCTTCAGGCGTGGTTAAGTAGTGAAGGACATAGAAATAACATAGAAGGAGACTTTACGCATACCACGTTAAGTATCGTCTCTGATAGGGAAGGAAATTTCTACTACACACAGATTTTCTTCAGAAACTAAGAGCTTAGATTCGAGTTCTAATTAAGTGTTTTTAATGGTTTGGAAGCCCTGCAATGATGCAGGGCTTTTCGTTTCTTTACACAGGTTTTGTACCTTTCACGAAAAGAAGAAATGGCCATTCAACCCCCATTCAACCTTAACCAGTGGCTCTCAGCCAATCGAGATACGTTAAAACCACCGGTGGGAAACAAAAATCTATATAAAGAAGCTGGTGACTACATCGTGATGGTCGTTGCCGGACCCAATGCCCGTAAAGATTATCATTACAATGAAACCGAAGAGCTTTTTTATCAGTTGGAAGGTACCATAGAAATCTACATCCAAGAAGACGGCCAGAGAAAGAAAATGGCCTTGGGCCCAGGTGACATGTATCTTCACCCTGCTAAAGTACCTCACTCCCCTGTACGGCACGAAGGCTCTATTGGTTTGGTCATCGAGCGAAAAAGAAACCATATGCAGGTCGATGATGGTCTATTATGGTTCTGCGATAATTGTAATCATAAACTGTACGAAGCCTATTTCACCCTAAATGATATTGAGAAAGATTTCTTGGGCCATTTTGAACATTTTTACAGTTCACAAGAACTTAGAACATGTGATAACTGCGGTACGGTTATGCCAATTGACCCCCGTTTTTTCAAAAAACCATGATACTGCTGGCCAAAATTACAACAGCCTTTGTTGCACTACTGCACTGCTATTTTCTTTATTTGGAAATGTTTGCATGGACTACCAAAGCACCAAAGGTTTTTAGAAATTTTCCTAAAGACCTTTTTGAACCGACCAAATCAATGGCGGCCAACCAAGGACTTTACAACGGTTTTCTGGCCGCTGGCCTCATTTGGTCTATATGTATTGACGACAGGCTTTGGTCAACCTATATCGCCTTGTTTTTCTTGGGCTGTGTTTTAGTGGCAGGAATCTATGGGGCAATTTCAGTTTCGAAACGCATTTTTTATGTACAAGGAATTCCAGCATTGATTGCAATGGTATTTTGGATACGGACCAATTATAATTCTTTGATGTATTGGGATTTCTAAGCCATCTCTTCTTTGTATTTTTGTTATAATTTAAACAAAAACCTTTTAATCCGTTACAAATGGCAGAAACAACTACCGTTTTTGGTATTCAAGAAGCATTGAAAGCCTTAGGTGTGCATGAAATCAATCAAGGCACTTCGACCGGTTCAGAAAATTTTGGCTCAGGAGAGGCCATTGCCTCTTACTCCCCTGTTGATGGTTCATTAATCGGCAAGGTCACCACAACGACTAAAGAAGATTATGCAAAGGTCATGAATGCAGCCGCAACGGCATTTAAAACTTGGCGTGCACTGCCTGCGCCACAACGCGGTGAAATTGTTCGACAATTTGGCGATAAACTTCGAGAGGTAAAAGAACCATTGGGCAAATTGGTTTCATATGAAATGGGCAAGTCATATCAAGAAGGATTGGGTGAAGTTCAAGAAATGATTGATATCTGTGATTTTGCCGTAGGTCTATCTAGACAATTACATGGTTTGACCATGCATTCTGAACGCCCAGGACACCGCATGTACGAACAATATCACCCTTTGGGTATTGTAGGAATCATTTCGGCTTTTAATTTTCCTGTAGCAGTTTGGTCATGGAATACGGCATTGGCTTGGATTTGCGGAGATGTCTGTGTCTGGAAGCCTTCAGAAAAGACAACCTTGTGCGGTATCGCCTGTCAAAATATGATATCGGAAGTCCTAAAAAACAACGACCTACCCGAAGGAATTTCTTGTCTGATCAATGGAGACTACCAAGTTGGCGAATTGATGACGCAAGACAAGAGAATTCCTCTCATTTCTGCAACAGGTTCCACACGGATGGGAAAAATCGTCGCTCAGGCCGTCGCAGCACGACTAGGAAAATCATTGCTCGAACTCGGAGGGAACAATGCCATTATCGTTACCCCCGAAGCTGATATTAAAATGACCGTTATTGGTGCCGTCTGTGGAGCGGTTGGCACAGCCTGCCAGCGGTGCACCTCTACCCGTCGATTGATCATACATGAATCTATTTATGATACGGTCAAAGAGGCGATCACAGGTGCGTACAAACAACTGAGAATTGGAAATCCGTTGGATGAGAACAACCATGTTGGTCCACTGATAGATACCGAGGCTGTAACTTCGTATCAGAATGCTTTAAAAAAGGCAAAAAATGAAGGAGGAAAAATTATCGTTGATGGGGGCATTTTAACTGGAAAAGGGTATGAAAGTGGTTGCTATGTGAAACCAGCTATCGTTGAGGCCGAAAACAGTTTCGAAATCGTTCAAGAAGAAACGTTTGCACCGATTTTGTACCTACTCAAGTATTCTGGTGAAGTAGAAAATGCCATAGCACAACAGAACAATGTAGCCCAAGGGCTTTCCTCAGCTATAATGACCAATTACCTACGTGAAGCTGAACGCTTTCTATCGGCAGCTGGGAGTGACTGCGGTATCGCCAATGTCAACATTGGAACTTCAGGCGCCGAAATCGGGGGTGCCTTTGGAGGGGAGAAAGAAACCGGTGGTGGTCGAGAAAGTGGCTCTGACGCATGGAAAATTTATATGAGACGGCAGACCAATACCATTAATTATACGACTGAACTCCCATTGGCACAAGGTATTAAGTTTGATCTATAAAAAAACCGCTGGCTCCAAGAAGACCAGCGGTTTTAAACCAACTTAACTAACTCAAACTTAACTATTGTAAACCCTATTTCAATGCCGGAACTTTGTCGGGAGAAATAGGGTATTTTTTATTCTTTGTCTAATTTCAGACTATTTCATTACAAATTTCGAGGTATTCTTATCATTGGTCTCAAATACTGTATAATCGGTAAAGAATAGCACTCTTCTCTTTCTTTACTCTCTAATAATCTTATTGTAATTGAAACAATTACAGTCTTATTGCATGGCGTTTTCTTGACAAAAAATTAACATTTTTAAAGCTTTTTTAATAAATTGAAGCATTGAACACTAATTGTAACTTCCATGACACGAGACTTATCCTATCTCATTGGGATTATTATCACTATGCTGATAGGGACATTTCTCTACTTCACCCTTTGTAGTGATTGCCAGCTGGCAACAACGGAAAATGAGACCGTTGAGCAAGAAACTGTTCCCGTCAAAGTGCCAGAACCTAACCCTACATCGTTTCCTTTTGCTTTCTCTGATGGCGATTTTGGATATAACGTAGCGGATAACTTTAACTTTAGACCCTCTTCCGCTGACTTCGAAAAACCCGTTTCCTTTAATGTCAATAAAGGGATTACCCAATTGAAATCGTTTCTAATGGAGAACACAGAAAAGGGCATTTCCATTACGGGCTATTATACATCAGGTGAAGAAAATAGTACTGCATGGCCCAACCTTGGTTTGGCACGTGCCAATATGGTCAAAAACTATCTTGTCGGTTCAGGTATTCCATCAGCGCAGACCAATACATATGGTGAATTGCTTGATAATATGGTTCCAAAGGATAGTGTTTTCATCGGACCAGTCTCTTATGGACTAGGCGGAATTACTGAAAATGATACAGAAGATTTAAAGGCAATGTACGACAAGATAAAAGCTTGTCCACTCGTACTTTATTTCAACACGGGGCAAGCTGCCATAAATCTTAGTGCCGAACAACGACAGAAATTGGTAGAAATCTCGCGTTACTTAGATAAGGTTAACGATGCTTCCTGTTCCGTGGTAGGGCATACCGACAATGTAGGTAATCGAACCACAAATATTCGATTAGGACAAAAACGTGCAGATTTTGCAAAAGCCTATCTCATTGAAAACGGTATACCGGAAGCAAAGATAGTTGCAACCTCCCAAGGGCCTGATAGCCCTGCCGCATCAAACAATACTGCAGAAGGAAGGTCTCAAAACCGAAGAACAGTGGTAACATTAAATTAATAACAAACAATAAAATTTGACAACATGAATTTCGATAATATTTGGTGCTGGTTGATTCCCCTATTGATAGGTGCAATTTGTGCTCTTTTGGGTTATTTATGGGGGAAAGGAAAAAGTAAGTCAATCGATAACTCCGCTGACCTGAAAGCGTTAGAAGCTAAAAATGCCCAGCTTAAAGCTGACTTGGATGCCTGTAATAAGAAACTGACAGCTGTACCCGCCCCAACACCCAAAACAGCAACACCAGCCGCCTCGATAACTGCTGTCCCTGCAATCGCATTTGATGCCGGTGCCGCAAAAGCGGCGTTTGGCAAGCGGGTTAAGCAAGATGACCTTAAAGTAGTTGAGGGTATAGGTCCTAAAATCGAGGGGCTTTTCCACAACTTTGAAATAAAAACTTGGAAAGCACTTTCAGAAACCGAGGTAAGCAAATGTCAAGAGGTTCTTGATTCCGGAGGAGAACGTTATCGCATACACAACCCGGCTTCATGGCCTATACAGGCTAAAATGGCCTATGAAGGAAAATGGAAGGAACTTGCCAAATGGCAAGACGAACACAAAGGAGGTAAGTTATAACAAATACTATCTTTTATTAAAAAGGGTCGGAATTGCCGACCCTTTTTAATTTCTTCCCTTCTCACCAGGATAAAGACCATGCACCGGATCGCTCTGCCAATATGCTTTGGTATCAACATCTAAAATAGTCAGAGGTCCTTTAAAAGCAGCCCCAGTATCCACATTCCAGACATTGGCATAGTTTTTCGGCTTCACGCCTCCTGTTTTTGATAAGGGGGTATGGCCAATAAAAATTTCACTATAATGGGTTAATCTTTTCGGATATTTATCGTCTTCGCGGGTTAGCTTAGGGTTCATAGCTTTGGCCAACTCCCACAATGTTCTGTCCCAATAAAACAGTTTCTCAAAATACTCATGTTCAATACCCTTTAAGTTGGTAAATCCCGCATGCAAGTACAGGCGGTTATTCTTATCTAGATATGTATTTTCGAGATTATTGTAAAACTTTAAATGACTTTGCCATTTTGATTCTTCGGTCTTGAGGTATGAGTCACGGGTAGCAGTGCCGCCATGTGCCAACCATTGAGGGTTTTCCTTTTTGGTCAACATCCAGTCCATACAAAGTTCGTCATGGTTTCCCCTTATGAATGTACAACGGTGTGAATTACCCAAAGTGATAAGAAATTCTACCGTTTCAAAAGCCTCGCTCCAAGAATCTACATAATCACCCAGAAAAATCAAATGGTCTTTAGTGGTCACTTTAGCCCGTTGCAATACTTGCTGTAATGCTTTTAATCCTGAGTGGATATCTCCAATGACAAGTGTTCTCACTTCATAATTTTTGGCAATAATAAAAACTATTCGTGCTTTTTAAATCAAAAAAAAGTAAAGAATTAGAACATTTTATTTTAGGTGAATTTAAGTACCTTGCCCCGGATATCATTTCATATAATGACCAAAGTCTTTTGTATTGGAGAGTTATTGATTGACTTTGTTGCCGAAAACCAAGGTAATGATCTCTCAAAAGCAAACAATTTTACCAAAAAAGCAGGAGGTGCCCCAGCTAATGTGGCCTGTGCCATTTCAAAACTGAAAGGCAAGAGCTTTTTTATTGGTTGTGTGGGCAAAGACCCTTTCGGAACCTTTCTTTTAAATGTATTAAAAAGTGAAGGCGTCGACATTAGTATGTCTCAACGTCACAAGAAGTTTACCACCTTGGCCTTTGTTTCTTTGTCAGATAATGGTGAGCGAGATTTTGTTTTCAGTCGAGGTGCCGACAAAGAACTAAAATACGATTCGACCATAAAGAAGGACTTTACAAACAATTTGGTTCATTTTGGGGCAGCTACGGCATTGTTGGGCGGTGCACTTGAAGAAGCTTATAACCATTATCTTTTTGATGCATTGACCCAAGACGCTTTCATTAGCTTTGACCCTAATTTTCGAGGAGACCTATGGAAAGAAGATGAAGCCGGTTTTATAAAAAAATGCCTCTCCTACGTTGAGAAATCCCATTTGTGCAAATTCAGTCTAGAAGAGGCCCTCTTACTTTCAGGAAGGGACAATGTTAAAGATGCCTGTCAGCAACTTCATGAAATTGGAGCTAAAATCATAACGGTAACCCTAGGTGAAGAAGGCACTTTCTTAAGCATGGAAGGGTTTACCGAACTGGTGCCCAGTACCAGTGTTACTCCAGTAGATACTACGGGGGCAGGAGATGCCTTTATAGGCTGTTTGCTGTACCAAATCTCAAAATTGAACGATGCCCAGAGTATATTCGATGAAAAAAACCTAATGGTAAAAATGGTTGAAAAGGCAAATAAGGCCGGAGCCCTCACCACTACCCGGTTCGGTGCCATTGCAGCGCTACCTACCCAAGACCAGTTGGATTCTTAAACCGTACGATATATTGCTTATAGCTCGACATTGAACCAGATGGGTTCTATAAATCAAATACGGCATTTGATTACTGATAAAAGAATTGATTCATAAATAGTGATGAACCGTATAATCCTACCTTTAACTAAGCTAGAATAATATTGAGCTCTTTTTAGTTGTACCGAACCTTCCTAAGAATACGCAATGCCAATTTTAACGATTCGTGAATTTTTCTATCATATGTTTTGATAACCTGACCCGCGTGTTCCATCTGTTCTTTGGCTTCCTCAAATCCATTTAAATAACAAATCAAATAAGAATCGGGCAAGTAATTCAAATCAGTTCTTTCTGCCTGAGAAAGTCTGATATTTTTTTCTAGCTTACCGACCAGGGCATTATTGCTGTTATAAATATGATGTAGTGCTTTCTTATCAAATTGAGGCGGTTCAAAAACAAGTCTGCTGTTGATCGTATAACTACCATTGTCTGAAAAGGTAAGGGTCACTTCCTCTAAGGGATAGTATTTTTCGTGTTTGCCAAGACCCAATTGTACATATTCCAAAGTGGTAAACGTAGTATCGTCGAAATGAATGGAAACCTCATCTAAAGCAGAATAAAACAGTTTTACTTGTTCATTGATCAATTCAATATCGACCCTAGAGTAATAGGTTTCCCCTTTGACCCGTTTGGTATGGCCCGCCCAACAGACCACAAATTGCTCATTGAAAACCTTATAGTGACTTGTAAGATCTGCATGTCGATTGTTTATAAAATCAATAACCCCATCAAGGGTAAGTTCGATATTGTTTCGAGCATGGTGCTCAATCGTAGCTACTTTGGCCGAATTGATATCTTTTAGCTCAATATCAAATGCCTTCGGCAAGCTTATACTCCCTTCGCGAAAGAAAACTGCCCCCCCGTAATACTTCCATATATTCTTTCGTAGCGCGCAGACCTTTCCATCTGATTTAATCGTGACCAAACCCACAACCTTATCTTCGGGAAGATGGGGAAAAGGGATGTTTTCATATGAAATTATGGGAGGGTTATCCAAATAGGCATTGACCAAATTTTGAATTTTACTATCATCGAAAAAGTCAACCCCTATGATTTTATTGTCTTCGTCTTCAACACCGACAACGATAAACGAATTATTCTTCGGATTGCTGTTGGCCAGGGCACAAACGTGTTTTAAAAATTTGGCTTTGCCTTCCTTCTCCCCTATGGAAATAAAGCGTTTCTTATCATAAAAACTGTTTTCGTCATTATGCGCCAACAGGTTTTTGACAAGCAAACGTTTATTGATCATGTTTTTTTGTTCATTAAGGTTGAACTGGCCTGTGCAGTTGGGAGTACCAACAAATCAGCAATGTTCACATGATAAGGCCGTGTAACCACGAAGTGTATAATATCTGCAATATCTTCAGCGGTCAATGCCTGATACCCCTGATATACGGTCTTTGCCCTTTCGGTGTCTCCCTTAAATCGAACATCACTAAATTCCGTTTCTACCAATCCAGGATTTATGGCTCCCACACGGATACCATATGGGTTCAAGTCTTTTCGCATGCCTTGATTGATGGCGTCAACGGCGTGTTTACTGGCACAATATACATTTCCTTTCGCATAGACTTCCTTACCGGCCAACGAACCAATATTAATAATATGACCAGAGGTCCGCTCCACCATTGAAGGGATTATGGCTTTTGAAACATAGAGAAGTCCCTTTACATTGATATCCAACATGGCATCCCAATCATCCAAATTACCTTCCTGAATCGTATCCAATCCGTGGGCATTTCCGGCATTGTTTATCAAAATATCTATGGAAGAAAATGAGTCAGGCAAACCGTCGATTGACGATATCACTTCATCACGGTCCCTCACATCAAAATTTAAGGTGTGAACATCAGTAATTTGGGATAGTTCACTTTGAATTTCGTCTAGTCGTTCTTGACGTCTTCCGCAAAGGACCAATCCCATACCTTCTTTTGCAAATCGCTCAGCGGTTGCTCTACCAATTCCGCTAGTAGCGCCTGTAATTAATACTATGCTTTTCATATTTTCCCTTATGCCACTTCATTGCCTTTACTTGCCTCCAAAAGAACGAACCAATCTTGCAAGTCCAAATCTATGTTAGCGGCTTTTATTGAATTTGATAACCGTTCTTTATTGGTTGTTCCGACTACGGGATATACCTGTACCGGATGTTTGAAAAGAAACGCCAATAGCAGTTGGCTATCATCGGCATCGTATTTGTCTTTTAATTCATCCAAAACTGCTGAGATACGCTCATTTTGTTGGTTATTTTGTCTAAAATAATTCCCCAACGGACTCCATGTCATAGCCATCCTATCACTAGCAAGACAATCATCGAAAGTACCATCTTCCATTGGTGCCGTGTGGGTCAATGAACATTCAACTTGATTTCCCTCCACACCTACACTTTTTTCCAATAACATGATTTGTGAAGGACTAAAATTGGAGACTCCAAACTGACGTATTTTACCGGAAGCTTTTAATTTTTCGATAGCTCTGGCCACCTCATCAGGGTGCATCAGTGGACTTGGCCGATGCAATAAGAATAAATCTACATAATCTGTTCGCAATTTTTTCAGTGATTGCTCAGCAGACCATACAATATAATCAGCGTCATATTGATAATGCTTGACCTTATTCTCTCGCCCCTGGGTCATTTGTATTCCACATTTCGTAATGAGCTGAACCCCATCGCGTTCAATACCACTTTCAGAAAATGCAGCTCCGAAAGCCTTTTCATTCTCATAAGCCCCATAAATATCGGCATGGTCGAAAGTGGTCAGGCCCTCAGAAACGCAAAACATCATAAGGTCAATCATTTCTGATTTGGAAAGTTGTTTTCCCCAACTTCCCCAAGTCATCGTACCGGCGATGATCGGGGCGTAATTAATGGATTTTGACATGGTGTGAAAATAAACATAAATCCCTTAAAAGGGTCATAAAAATCAAGGCTTCAGCGTTTTTTTTAACCAATAATTAACAGGGGATTTTTAAATAAATCCACATTTTGCACTTTGTTATAAATCAGACCTGACAATCAGTTTTTTATGGAGGAAAATACTACCATTGATATTGCAGCGGTAAATGAAAAAATTGCTCAAGAAAGTGCATTTATAGGCTTGCTAAAGCAAGAAATGGATAAGGCCATCGTCGGACAAAAACATATGGTCGAAAGATTGCTTATCGGCCTACTGGGTCAAGGACATATTTTATTGGAGGGCGTGCCCGGATTAGCCAAAACATTGGCCATCAATACGCTATCAAAAGCAGTAAAAGGCAGTTTTAGTAGAATACAGTTTACCCCTGATCTTCTTCCCGCCGATGTAGTGGGTACCCTCATTTACAATATCAAGGAAAATGACTTTTCCATAAAGAAAGGGCCCGTCTTCGCCAATTTTGTGTTGGCCGATGAAATTAACCGTGCCCCTGCAAAAGTGCAATCGGCCCTCTTGGAAGCCATGCAGGAAAAGCAGGTCACGATTGGAGACGAAACCTTTATTTTAGATAAGCCCTTCTTGGTGATGGCGACACAAAATCCAGTGGAACAAGAAGGAACATATCCACTACCCGAAGCACAAGTGGACCGTTTTATGTTGAAAACGGTCATTGACTATCCGAAACTAACGGAAGAGCAATTGATCATCCGTCAAAACCTAAAGGGAAGCACAGAACCGATCAAACCTGTGGTATCCCTAAAACAGATTTTAAGCGCCCAGAAAGCGGTTCGGGAAGTTTATATGGATGAGAAAATCGAAAAATACATTCTAGACTTGATATTTGCTACACGATATCCTGAAAAATACAATTTAGAAAACTTAAAAGCACTCATTAGTTTTGGTGCATCACCAAGGGGTAGTATTAATTTGGCAACGGCGGCGAAATGTTATGCCTTCATTAAGCAACGTGGCTACGTAATTCCTGAAGATGTGCGCGCAGTGGTTCACGATGTGTTAAGGCATCGTATCGGCATTACCTACGAAGCTGAAGCGGAAAACATTACTTCTGAAGAAATCATAAACAAAATTGTAAATCAGGTCGAGGTACCTTAAAGGCTCCATGTTTCGATTTTCAGGTCAATCAAAATTATTGGCCTTTTTTGTCAATACCATACGATAAATGGATACAAAAGAGCTCTTAAAAAAAGTACGAAAAATAGAAATCAAGACCAGAAGGTTGTCAGACCACCTTTTTGGTGGTGAATATCATTCTACCTTTAAGGGCAGGGGAATGACGTTTAGTGAGGTACGTCAATACCAGTTCGGAGATGATGTCAGGGCAATTGACTGGAATGTAACGGCTCGATATAATGAACCGTATGTAAAGGTTTTTGAGGAAGAGCGTGAATTGACCATGATGCTTTTGGTCGATGTCAGTGGGTCCGAATTGTTTGGTACCACTAACCAGTTTAAAAAGGAAGTTGTCACCGAGGTTTCAGCGACTCTGGCATTTTCTGCCCTACAGAACAATGATAAGGCGGGACTCATTCTCTTTTCAGATGAGGTAGAGCTTTTTATACCTCCCAAAAAAGGCAAAAGCCATGTGCTCAGAATCATACGGGAGCTTTTGGAATTTCAGCCAAAAAGCAATAAAACCGATATTTCGGGAGCACTGAAATTTTTGACCAATGTGATGAAGAAAAAGTCCATCGTTTTTGTACTTTCTGACTTTATTGCGGACGGTTATGCCGATACCATGAAAATCGTGGGGAACAAACATGATGTTACGGGCATACGTGTTTATGATGAAAAGGAAGAATATATACCGAATCTGGGAGTCATTCAAGTACAAGATGCAGAAGATGGCTCGGTGCAACTGGTGAATACAAGTTCAAAGCAGGTCCGTCATTCCTACTGGCGTTATCATATGGAGCGTGTCGATTATTTTAATAATGCGTTTACCAAATCGGGAAGTGGTGTCATTAGTTGTCGGGTTGACGAAAGTTATGTGAAGAAATTATTGGGCTATTTTAAAAGAAGGGGGTGATAGAAGTGCAATGTTCAAAGTTCAGAATTCAAATGGGCCGTGTATTTTTCATTGGTTCACTGCTATGTTGCTTATTGCTGCCTATTACCATGTTAGCGCAGACCTCTTCGAGTGTAAAGGTCGAAATTGATACCGCACAGATAAAAATCGGGGAGCAGATCCAGTACAAAATCACAGTAGAAACCGACAGCCTAAATTTGGTTTATTTTCCCGAAGGTCAAACCTTTTCCCCTATTGAAATGGTCGAGGCCCTAAAAGTGGATACCACAAAGAAGAAAGACCGTATTACCCTTGAAAGAATTTATGCACTAACACAGTTCGATAGCGGAACGTACACCATACCCCAACAACGAATCGCCATTAATGAAGAGCCCTTCATGACCGATTCGTTTAGAATTGCCGTCGCTGATGTAGCAATAGATACCACAAAGCAAAAACTATATGACATCAAGCCGTTGGTAAATGTGGAGCGCAGTTATGCGCAAATCTGGAAATGGATTTTAGGAGTCGTAGTTACTTTGCTCATCATTGCAGGTTTGGTATACTGGTTTTTCTTTAGATCTAAGCCGTTGACGGAAGAAGAAAAGGTGGCCCTTTTGCCGCCGTTTGACAGAGCGCTCTTACAACTGAAGCAATTAGAGAACTCCCGCTATCTCATTCAAGACGAATACAAGAAATACTATTCCGAGCTGACCAATATTGTTCGCTCATATTTAGAAGAAGAAGTACACGTATCAGCATTGGAAAGCACCACTGACCAATTGATTGAACGTTTGGAATTGTTAAAAGACGCTGGTGAATTAGACCTCTCAAAGGAGACTTTGGACCAATTTAAGAAAGTGCTTCAAACAGCCGACCTGGTAAAATTTGCCAAGTCAAAACCTGAAATGTCACTAGCAGAGCAAGATAGAAAAGCAGTAGAGTTTATTGTTGTTAAAACCAAAGAAGCCCTTCCGGAACCTGATGAGGAAGATTTGATGAAAGAAGAAGAATATTAGCTTGAGCTTGAACGAAAAAGGAAACGCAAAAGAATTTGGGCCGCTGCTGCCGTATTTGCTGGGCTAATCGTTTTGGGATTAGGTACCTCGATAGCGGTATTCGGATTTAAGGATGTAAGGGATACCGTATTACGCCATCCCACAAAAACGTTACTCGAAGGAGAATGGGTAGCCAGTTCGTATGGCTATCCCCCTATTGATATCGAGACACCACAAGTCTTGATTCGAAAAGAATTAGGTGATTTTAATCCAGCCGATAGCATTCAAAGTGCCCAGCTTTTTGGTATGACCGATTTTGATGGCCTTTTTTCCGTTTCGGTCTCCGCCATGGCATATTCAAATGCGAAAACGGTAGACTTTGAAAAAAGTGTAGAAAGTGTACTGCGTGAATTGGAACAAAAAGGCGCCAAAAATTTGATTGCAAAAAATGAGGAAGCATTCACAAAAAGCGGCGTTCAAGGATTAAAGACATTTGGTTCCTATCAAATGAAAATACCCGAATCAAATGAGAACGTTCGAACAAAATATGTCGTTTTGCTTTATGGTGGAACAGGGTTTCAGCAACAAATCATTATGTCTTGGCTCGATGGAGACGATTATGCAGAACAAATCGTGCAACGTGTAACAGCATCAATCGATGTAAAAACCCAAGCCTGATGTTAGAGAACGTTCAATTCGCAAATCCGGAGTTTTTTTGGCTGCTTTTGGCATTGCCATTGGCTATACTTTGGTATGCGTTGACGCGAAAAGAGCAAATCGCATCGGTAAAACTCTCGAGCACAAAAGCATTTATAGGTTCAAGTTGGTTGACAAAATTAAAACCTCTTCTTCTTGCTTTACGACTCCTGGCACTGGCCGCTGTCATAACGGCTTTGGCACGCCCCCAAATCGAAGATATTTCAACACGTACCAAAACCACAAAAGGCATCGATATCGTAATGGCCATAGATGTATCTTCAAGTATGTTGGCACGCGATTTGAAACCCAATCGACTCGCAGCCCTTAAAGAAGTTGCGGCCGATTTCATTGAAAAACGCCCCAATGACAGGATAGGTTTGGTCGCTTATGCTGGAGAAAGCTATACTAAAACGCCCATAACCAGTGATAAGGGCATTGTACAAAGGGCACTTAGCGATATCATTTATGGGCAGTTGGAAGATGGCACTGCCATAGGTATGGGACTAGCGACCTCTGTGAATCGGTTGAAAGAGAGCAAGGCTATTAGCAAGGTTATTATTTTATTGACTGACGGCGTGAACAATTCAGGTTTTATTGAGCCCCAAACAGCTGCCGACCTCGCGGTTGAATATGATATTAAGACCTATACCATTGGTTTAGGCACCAATGGCAATGCCCTCACCCCTATAGCTTACAAAAGGGATGGTTCTTTTCAATATGGTATGCGACAGGTCGAGATTGATGAAAAATTATTGAAAGAAATCGCAGAAGTTACCGGAGGAAAATATTTCTGGGCAACGGACTATGAAAAATTAGAAGAAATCTATAACGAAATCAATAAGCTTGAAAAGACAGAAATAGAGGAATTCAAGTATTACAAGTATGAAGAGAAATTCCGTTCTTGGGTATTCTTGGCCGGCGTACTGTTGCTCATGGAATGGGGACTGCGGAACACACTTTTCAAAAGCTTTATCTAGTTAGTAAATATGGTTCAGTTTGACGAAAAATTATATTTCTATCTCTTGGGGATTATCCCCATTTTGGTGCTGCTCTTTCTTTTGGTGCAGGTATGGAAGAAAAGCAAACAAAATGAATTTGCCCATACCCCTATGCTCAAGAAGTTGGTCCCCGAAAAATCAAAATTCAAAGGCACCTTAAAATTAATTGTTTTCTTGTTTGGTATCGCTTTTTTGGTGCTTGCCCTGGTCAATCCTAAAATTGGCACGAAATTGGAAACCGTAAAACGTGAAGGGGTCGATATCGTTTTTGCAGTCGATGTTTCCAAAAGTATGCTAGCTGAGGATATTGCACCCAATCGGCTAGAGAAATCAAAACGTTTGGTCTCTGAAATCATCAACCAATTGGCAAGTGACCGAATAGGTATCATCGCTTATGCAGGGCAAGCCTTTCCGCAATTGCCGATTACCACCGATTATGGGGCTGCCAAAATGTTTTTGCAAAGTATGAACACCGATATGCTTTCATCACAAGGTACCGCAATAAATTCAGCCATTGATCTGGCCGCCACGTACTACAATGATGCAGAACAGACCAATCGGGTATTGTTCATTATTTCTGACGGAGAAGACCATTCTGAGGGAAATACCATTGAGGCGTTGGAAAAAGCCGTAAATCAGGGCATCAAAATTTACACCATAGGGGTTGGAAAAGCTAAGGGAGCCCCGATACCCATTAAAAGAAATGGTGTGGTTGAGAGCCTGAAAAAGAATCAAGACTGCGAAGAGGTCATCAGTCGGTTGAACGAACCCGTACTTAATGAAATCGCACAGCTTGCGGGAGGAAGTTATATTAATGGCGGTAATACCGAAGATGCCGTAAACTATATTAAAGAAGAGTTGGAGAAAATGGATAAAAAAGAGTTCGAAGCCAAGCAGTTTGCCGAGTATAAAGACCAATTTCAGTGGTTCTTGGGCATTGCTGCGATCTTCCTATTTTTAGATATTTTCTTACTGGACCGAAAAACCAAATGGTTGAAAAAGTTGAACCTTTTTAATGAACAGAACGATGTATAGATTCATCTTACTCACTGCCATATCACTTTCATTTTCAGTAGTCATTTCGGCTCAAGAAGAAACCGATACGGAACAGGCCACTAAAAAAGCATTGCGTGAATCCAACAATATTACCAATGAGGCCAATAATGAATTGGTACAAAATGATTTTATTACAGCAGAGGCCGATTATCGAAGGGCCATTTCCAAAAGTGGTGAAAATGCAGTTGCCCCTTATAACCTTGGCCGCGCCTATTATAACCGTGAAAAATATGCGGAAGCCTTTGCCCGCTTTAAAGAAGCTGGGGAGAAGGTAGAAGAAAAGCCCACTAAGCATAAGGCCTTTCACAACATGGGTAACGTATTTATGCAAAACAAAGAGTATGAAAAGGCGGTAGAGGCCTATAAACAAGCCCTGCGTAGCAACCCCAAAGATGATGAAACGCGCTATAACCTGGCTTTGGCAAAAGAGATGCTAAAAAAAGACCAGAACAACCAGAATAACGACCAAGACCAAAACGATAAGAACAACGACCAAAACAAAGACAATAAGGAGCAAAACCAAGACCAAAATAACGAAGGGGATCAGAACAAAGATCAAGAGGGGGACCAAAAAGACGACCAAAACAAAGACCAAGGTGATGAAGGTGACCAGGGCGATCAGAAGCCCGAGGAGAACAAGAAAGGAGAGGGCGATGAAAAGCAAGAGCAGAAGAAACAACCCAATCAGGGCGAAGAACCAGAAAAGCAGCCTCGACCCCGACCTAACCAGCTTTCGAAACAACAGATTCAAAACCTGTTAGAAGCGATGCAGAATGAAGAGAAAAAAGTACAGGAGAAAATTGATGCCAAAAAAGTAAAAGGCAAGAAAATTAAAAACGAGAAGGACTGGTAATGCGTTGGAATACATCCATTTTTGGAATTATACTTTCCCTCCTACTTCTATCGGGCCACGGTGTTTTATTCGCCCAAGAACAAGAAGAGGATGACATTACTTTTGAAATGAAACTGAGCAAAGAAAAGCTTGGTATCAATGAACGCCTTAGGGTTGAGTTCGCCATGAATAAAGACGGTGATAATTTTAATCCACCTGCGTTCGACGGATTTCGCGTGGTTATGGGGCCATCACAATCCATTTCCTCCTCATGGATCAATGGCAAACGCAGTTTTTCAAAATCATATTCCTACATTCTAAAACCTACGGTGCAGGGGAGTTTTAACATTGGTCAAGCTACTATTGAAATTGATGGGGAAACATATAAAACACTACCAAGAAAAGTTCAGATTACCGCTGCCGTCGATAACCCCAATGCCCCAAAATCAGCTGACGATGTTGCTGACGAAAACCTACATTTGGTGGCAGAAGTTTCAAAGGGTAGCCCATATCTTAATGAAGCGGTAACCGTAGTGTATAAGTTGTTTATCAGTTCCAATATTTCGGTAACCAACTTTAGGCCATTGGACAGCCCTAAGTACAATAACTTTTGGAGTCAAGACATTCCCGTGACCAAATACAATACGGTCAATGAAACCTACCAAGGCCAACCATATCGAAGCGTTATCTTAAAAAGGGTAGTACTCTATCCCCAAAAATCGGGTAAACTTGAAATTGAACCCTTATCATTGGAAATATATGTAGATGTACCCACAAATCGCCGTGACTTTTTTGGAGGTCGTATCTACACCCTAGCCAGTAAGACCGTATCAGCAGGTAAGCGCACCTTGAATGTACAGCCTTTACCTGAGGCCGGCAAACCAGCTGACTTTAGCGGTGCAGTAGGTCAGTTTGAATTTGGTGTGACAACCAGTAAAACAAGCCTAAACGCTTCAGAATCACTTCAGGCCAGAGTTGAAGTGAGCGGAAAGGGAAACCTAAAGCTATTTCAACTTCCAGAACCAGAACTTCCAAGCGCACTAGAAGTATACGAGCCTGAATTTGACGAAAGTGTGCGTACCACACTTTCTGGAATGCAGGGAAAGGTGGCCAACAATTATACCATTGTACCTTCGTTTAGGGGGCGTTATCCAATACCTAATATATCATTCAGCTATTTTGACCCAAAAACGAAAACATACAAAACCCTGCGTTCTGATGAGATTACCATCGATGTTTTGGAAGGACCAACAGATGGAACTCAAATTTCCAACAGTACTCAGGGCAGACAACAAATCGCAGTACCCACCGGAAGACAATTTCACTTTATCAAGACCCAGACCAATCTGATTTCGCAAGGGTCAAATCTATTTTTTGGTTCAAAACGGTTTTTCTGGTGGCTTTTTGGGCCATTGGTCTTCATTCCTTTAATACTATTCATAAGGAAGCAAAAACAAGAGAAGGATGCCGATATCGAAGGTAATAGACTGAGATAAGCAAACCGACTAGCTCGAAAGTATCTTTCCGCGGCGAAAAAACAATTAGAGAATCCAGACGGTTTTTACGTTGCTCTTGAAAAAGCGCTGCATAATTATTTGAAAGCAAAGCTAAAGATTGAAACCTCTGAATTCAGTAAAGAACGTATCACGACACTCTTAAGCGATAGAAAGGTAAATGAAATTACCATATCGGAGTTCATAGCGCTCCTCCAAAGCTGCGAAATGGCACGATATAGTCCAATTACCACAGTACAGATGGCCGAAGACTACCAAAAGTCAAGTGAAGTTATCTCTAAAATGGACAAACAGTTATGAAAATGAAAGGTTTAGTATATATCGTTCTCGCTTGTTGCTCCCTTAGTGCTTTCGGTCAGGGCGAGGTACTTTTCCAAAAAGCCACTGAAGCATACAACAACGGAGAATATGAGAAGGCTATTGATTACTATGAAAATGTTCTGAAAACTGGAAAACATTCTTCTGAGTTATATTTTAATTTGGGGAATTGCCATTATAAATTAGATGCCATTGGGCCAAGTATATATTACTATGAAAAAGCACTTTTATTAAACCCTGGTGACCAAGAAACCCAAAACAATTTGGGTTTTGCACAAAACATGCGGTTAGATGCAATTGAAGAAATGCCCAAAACGGCAATGGCAAGACTTCATGATAGTATTGTACTATTTTTTACCGCCGACCAATGGAGTTATCTGGCCATAATCACGATGTTTCTGTTTGTTCTGGGCTTTATCATCTACTATGTGCTTTCTTCGGCGACATCTAAACGATTTGCTTTTATTATAGCCAACGTTGCACTGATCATCTGTATCCTTTCAATTGCATTGGCCTACTTGGCCCATAACGATCAACGTGCTACAAATCCAGCAATCATTTTTGAACGCGAGATTGCCGTAACCTCAGAGCCTAATGACCGTAGCGAACGGGTTTTTGCGCTTCATGAAGGCACAAAAGTAAATATCTTGGAGTCACTTGACGATTGGAGCAAAATCAAAATAGCGGACGGACAAACCGGTTGGGTGCCCTCCGGAAGCCTAAGGGTCATCAAAGATTTCTAAAGGTCTTGATGTATCATGAAGTCTAATAATCCTATATTTAGTATTTTCGAGACGAAAGGAAAATTATGGATAGTGTTCTCCAAAAAGAATTCTTCTTAAATTCCTCATCTGAAATGGAAAAATAATATTCCGTTTCAGGTTATAGTTTCGACAAACAACCCTACCATGTTCAATAATATTAAAAAAGACCTTCCAGCCAGTATTGTAGTTTTCTTTGTTGCGCTTCCCTTATGTTTGGGTATTGCCTTAGCGAGTGGGGCTCCCTTGTTTTCAGGCTTGATCGCAGGTATTGTCGGCGGTATTATCGTCGGAGCTTTAAGTGGCTCTCAAATTGGGGTGAGCGGACCCGCGGCCGGACTGGCGGCCATCGTTCTTACGGCAATAACGGCCCTTGGTGGCTTTGAAAACTTTTTGGTTGCTGTCGTACTTGGTGGCGCTATTCAATTGACCTTTGGCATTCTCAAGGCAGGTATCATTGGGTATTACTTCCCTTCTTCGGTAATTAAAGGAATGCTAACCGGTATCGGTATCATTATTATCCTAAAACAAATCCCTCATTTCTTTGGTTATGACGCTGACCCCGAAGGTGATTTTGCTTTTGCCCAGGTTGATGGAGAAAATACGTTCTCTGAGATATTCAATGCCTTCGATTACATTAGTTATGGCTCCACTAGTATTGCCCTGGTCGCATTGGCTATCCTCATTTTATGGGAAAAAGTATTAAAAAAACAAGGCAAGATTTTTGAACTGGTACAGGGTCCATTAATTGCTGTTGTCGTCGGTATTGTGTTCTATGTTTTGACCAAAGAACATGAAACATTAAGCATACCGGTGGCCAATCTGGTAAGCGTGCCGATTCCAGAAGATGCCGCCTCTTTTTTTGGTCAGTTTAGTTTTCCAAATTTTGGGGTCATCGGTAATCCCCAAATTTGGATTACCGCCTTTACCATTGCCCTAGTTGCCAGCTTGGAAACACTTTTATGTGTAGAGGCCACCGATAAGCTCGACCCTCATAAACGGGTGACGCCAACGAATCGTGAGCTTTTGGCGCAAGGCACGGGGAATATGATCTCTGGTCTTATAGGGGGTTTACCCATAACACAGGTTATCGTTAGAAGTTCTGCCAACATACAATCAGGCGGTCGAACCAAAGCCTCTGCCATTATTCATGGTTTTTTTCTGTTAATTTCCGTTGTACTTATACCCAGATTGCTGAACATGATTCCACTATCTGTATTGGCAGCAATCCTTTTTTTGGTCGGGTATAAATTGGCCAAACCCTCACTATTCAAAAAAATGTATGATTTAGGCTGGAAACAGTTCATTCCCTTTACCGTAACCGTTTTCGGAATTGTTTTCACAGATTTATTAATCGGTATCGGGATGGGTCTCGCTGTGGGTATTGTCATTATTCTTATAAAAAGCTATCAAAACTCACATTTTCTGCATATCCAGGAAAATAATGAAGGAAAGAACGACATCATCAAGATGACATTTGCAGAAGAGGTAACATTTTTCAACAAAGGTGCTATTTTGAAGGAACTAGATAGTATTCCCGAAGGTTCTTACCTAGAATTGGATGTTCGTAAAACGCGCTATTTGGATAATGATATTATTGAAATTTTGGAAGATTTTGTCCCAAAAGCAAATGAGCGCAATATTCACACAAAATTAGTTTCTGAAAGGGGTACGATTGAAAACCCTGAGAGTTACATACAATTCTTTAAATTAAGACCAAAACTTGCCGATTAACCCCTTACGACAGACTCTTAACGGAATAAGAATAAGGTCTTGAAGAAAGTACCATTCCAAAAAGGAGGAAATTTAATGTCAATTCAATCAACATATTGTTGAATAGTATTTTTACAAAGGTCTCCTTACATTTGTTGCCTCAATAAGACTTAGGGCGATGATTGATACACTTAAAGAGCATCTGAAAACGGTCGAAGAATTTACCTCCAACTCCAAAGAGGATATCGAAAACTTCCGCGTAAAATATTTGGGTAAAAAAGGACTATTGAATGAATTTTTTGCGGCATTCAAAAATATACCGAACAACCAAAAAAAGGAATTTGGCCAAGTTATCAATCAACTAAAGAATACAGCTACAGAAAAAGTCAACACCTTGAAGGCTAACTTAGAATCGAATATGCCCACAGAGGGCAAATTCGGTGATTTAACAAGGCCCGGAGACCCAATTGGTTTAGGAGCACGTCATCCAATAAGTATCGTGAAAAACGAAATCATTGATATTTTTTCGAGGATAGGGTTCAATGTATCGGAAGGTCCTGAAATTGAAGACGGTTGGCATAATTTCACCGCCCTAAATTTACCAGAATATCACCCTGCACGTGATATGCAGGATACCTTTTTCATACAGACCGATCCTGATGTTTTACTGCGAACCCATACGTCGTCAGTTCAAGTGCGTTATATGGAAGAAAATAAACCGCCCATAAGAACTATTTCTCCCGGACGCGTCTATCGTAACGAAGCCATCTCTGCCCGTTCGCATTGCTTCTTCCATCAGGTTGAGGGATTATATGTAGATAAAAATGTTTCTTTCGCAGATTTAAAACAGACCTTACAATACTTCACATCTGAAATGTTTGGCAAGTCAAAAATTCGTCTTCGCCCATCTTATTTTCCATTTACCGAACCCAGCGCTGAAGTAGACGTTTACTGGGGTCTTGAAACCGAGACCGACTATAAAATGACCAAAGGCACCGGTTGGTTAGAAATCATGGGGTGCGGTATGGTTGACCCCAATGTGCTTAAAAACTGTGGTATTGATCCAGAAATCTATTCTGGCTTCGCCTTCGGAATGGGCATTGACAGGATCGCATTGCTCCAGTACCAAATATCCGATATTCGATTGCTGAGTGAAAATGATGTGCGCTTTCTCGAACAATTTAAGTCAGCCCTTTAATTCTTATCGTGAAAAAAGATATTGAGATTCCGATTGCCAAAGATGTTTATGTGGCGATTGTGCATGAGTGGAACAAAGAATTTCTGAGTAAAGACTGGAATGCTTATATCATAAACAATCGTGATACACCCGTAGAAATGGTACTTATTGTTTCTAAGGGGTTTGATGGTGAAACAAAAACCTCCACCCTTCGCTATGCCTTCGGAAAAATTGAGGGCAAAGCATTTGAAAAAATTGAGATGGTACAAGAAGAAGTCTTACGGTTGACCAACGAATTCTTTGTGACCTACTATGCAGATGATAAGTTATATGAAAAACGGTTTCTTTTCGAGAAAGACACGGTAAACCATAAAAATGTCATAGCTATTCCCTTACTTGAAATGGATGGAGTTTTAGCAAAATGACATAAAATTGTGTTTAATGTTTGAAATACGATAATTAAACAATAATAAAATTGCGATTATCAAATTTTAAACCCTTGATTTTTACAGATTTAGCATAGGAATTTTAAAGGGCACTATCTACTTTTAAAAAGTACTAATTCAAAAAATTTCTAAATCGTGAATCCATCCAAAATCAACCGTAGAAATTGGCTCAAAACGTCGGCTTTGACTGCCGGAGGAATTATGGCCTCCCCTTATTTGGGATTCTCTAAAAATCCTTCCCTACCATTGCAACTCGATGCCGATGGTAATGCCATATATAGTCCCTTTTTCAAAGAATATTTACCGGAAGATGCCAGGGAGTTTCCTGTGTTTGAAGCCAAATTGAATGCCAAAGAAAATCCGTATGGCCCTTCACCTATGGGTCTAGAAGCCTTAAAAAATTCGGCTGGCGGCGGAAATCGATATGCCTGGAAGGAGTTATTTCAACTCATTGATAAAATCGCTGATTTTGAAGGAGTAACATCAAAGAATATAATGATGGGACCAGGGTCTTCCGACCTCTTGGAAAAAACGGCAATGGTCTTGTTTATGAATGGAGGCAATGTCGTTTCTGCCGACCCTGCTTACATGTCACTCATTCGCGTAGCTGAAGCTGCCGGTGGTACTTGGAAACCCGTTCCACTTAAAGATGATTGGTCCCATGATTTAGATGCTATGGAAGCCGCCATCGACGAAGAAACAAAGTTGGTTTATATCTGCAACCCCAACAATCCTACAGGAACCATAACAGACAGTAAAAAGTTGTTGGACTTCTGTTCACGAGTCTCAGAAAAAGTACCTGTATTTGTTGATGAGGCCTATTTGTGGTTCTTAGAAGAAGGCGCCAAACACAGTATGGTGTCATTAGTCAAAGAGGGCAAAGACGTTATTATCGCGAGAACATTCTCAAAAATTCATGGTATGGCCGGTCTTAGGGTTGGATACGCTGTAGCTCAAGAGGCCACTTTGACCAAACTTCAAAAAATCACAAGAGCGGGTATGGGCATTAGTTATCCTTCAGTTTTTGCGGCGATGGCGGCTATGGATGACATCGCCTTTTTAGATTCTTCAAAAAAGTTGAATGCCGAGGCCAGAACATATACTTTCGAAAGTCTGAAGTCGATGGGATTCGAGCCTGTACCTTCTTATACAAGCTTTATGATTTTCCCCATAGAAATGGAAGGCAAGGCCTTTTTGACTAAAATGACCGAGCAAAAGGTTGGTGTGAGAGCATTTGAATTTATGGGTAAAAAATGGTGTAGGGTAAGCATAGGAACCTTAGATGAGATGAAACTATTTACTGCTGCAATCTCAAAAGTTTTGGTGTAGTGCTATGGAAGTAGGTTTTGAAAAAACCCTCGTCTTCTTGATTTTCATTCTTCTTGGTATCGTTTTGAAGGCCAAGTTTAAATCAAAACAAGAGGTCAATGGAATCAAAAAGATTATTTTAAATCTTGCGCTTCCCGCGACAATCTTTATTGCGCTATTGGGTATCAAGATAGAAGCAAGCTTGTTGTTATTGCCTTTAATGGCCTTGGTATTCAATATTCTCCTTTTTGCGATTTCCCCTTTTTTGCTCCCTATCGTAGGGGTAAAGAAAAATACCCCTACTTATCGAACAGCAAGACTTTTGATACCCTCTTTGGCCCCAGGGCTTTCGTGCTTTCCCTTTGTTTTGGAATTTTTAGGCAAGGATTTTTTAGCCAAGGCAGCTATGGCCGATTTAGGAAATAAAGTTTTTGTGCTTATAGTGCTATACATGGTGGCCATGCGTTGGTTTTATGAAAGAAATCAAGAAAACCAAACGGGCCGTAAAGCAAAGCTGGTTTCATTAATGAAAACTTTAGTGACCGAACCTGTTAACCTATTTATTGGAGCAGCACTTATACTCCTCGCTTTTGGGTATAATATGCGGTCTTTACCTTTTGTAGTCAGTGATTCGCTGGCCAAACTAAGTCTAATGATGACGCCCCTAGTGCTTTTGTTTATTGGGTTGGCCGTAAAAATCAAAAAGCGACAATTCACTGAGCTCTTCTCGTTGTTGTTGTTGCGTGCCGGGTTGGTCTTCTTGTTGTCAGCGGCCTTTATCTTCGTTTCTGGTTTGTCTATTCAAAATGAAATTTTACTACTTATCTCATTTGGTTTAAGCGCCTGTAGCTTTTGGCCCTTTGCGCATATTTCGTTGGTCGATGAATTGGAGTCGGAAAAGAAATCAAAGACATTTGACAGTACCTATGCGGTCGCTATTTTGGCATTGTCTTTTCCGCTTTCAACGGTATTGATTTTAGGCGTTTTGAATAGTGGAACACTTTTAAGTTCTGCAATAAGCGTTTTTGTTATCGGATTAATCCTAGTTCTTGTGGGTTCCGTATTTCCCTTACTGAAAATATTCCCTAAAAAGATTTCAAAATTGCGTCTTGCCAATACAAAAATGGAAACAGCAGCCACCGAAAGGGCATAACCCATTTGTTTTCATACTATCAGGTTGTTTTTTGTTAACTTCTAAAACCGTTAACCAGCAACCCATGATTAAATTCTTCCGCCGTATTCGGCAAAAACTGCTTGAAGAAAATCGTTTTTCAAAGTAGCTGCTCTACGCCATTGGCGAAATTGTTCTTGTGGTCATTGGAATCTTGATAGCATTGAGTATCAACAATTGGAATGAGAAACAGAAGGATTTGGCCAAGGAGCAATTAATTTTAAAACAACTGTTCAGTGAATATCAAAGTAACCTCACGCAACTT
>JBHJJC010000099.1:0-21958 GCA_050042945.1 Croceivirga sp. | reverse complement strand
CCGGGATCCCTCGAAGGAACCACTGCCCCGTAGTTCCTTTAGGTAGGTTGGCGCATTGTTCGCCACTTCCTCCCTGCTCAGCTCCAAACCGTCCGCGTAGTTGTTGCGCAATCGGGCACGGTCAACGAACTCATTGTTCCTAGGATTTCCTCCTACAGTATTGATGACAATTACGCCACCAGCACCCAAATTTCCGTATGGTGCTGTAGTCGCCAAATTATTCAGAATCGCAATTCTCTTTATTTGACTTACATCCAACCATAAGGGTACATCATTGAAAATTTGACCATCTATATCAAAAACTGCAGGCAACGCACTAAACAAACTACTACCTGGTCGTATTCTTACTTGACCGCCAACCTGAAGCGGTTCTTCTCCAATAACCCCTAGGCCAGGAGTAGATATTCCAGTGGTACATGATCCCGTTACTTGAACCCCCGGGAACTGATTTCGCAGTACATCTAAAATGCAAAGCGTTACTGGATTGATTTCCTCCTCGCTCATTGTCCGGACGTTACCAGCCGCCCTTTCAGCGTCCAAGTAGCCCCAAGCCGTGCGGATAATGTTTTTATTAATAGTATAATCCTCTTGCATTTCAGCTTGTGAACGCCGCTTACTGGCCTCAACGGTCACTTCTTCCAATTCTTCCACATCAGGAATCATTTTGATATTTAGAATTCGAGTTACGTCTTCTACTTTTATCGCAACTGTTTTAAGACCACTGTAATTATATAAAATACGGTCGCCAACATCAGCTCCAACCTTGTATCTTCCATCAGCATCTGAAAACGTTTGACCCGATTTACCTTCGACCGTCACGGCCACATTTTCAATTGGACTTCTTCCATCGGTTATTTGCCCTAAAATTGATTTTGTTCCTTCTTGGGCATGAATAAACACACCTGTACATAGCACTAACAAAAAGAAAATGTTCTTCATTATTATATTTTTTTATTTAAGATACCAAAAGTATACGATTGGTTGTCCCTTCTTACACGAAAATTAACATTCACCTATCTGGTTAGCTGTGATTTAGGCCTTGGAATTAACAATAACTCGGTTTGCCTACCATTGATATATCTGAATCCGTTTTCGCCATAATATCCCGCTTCTTCCAACATAATTCGAATATCACGTTTCCATTCGGGAATGGTAACTGTTGTGTTCAGTTCGATAGCATAGACCGTTTTACGATTCAACGGATAATTCTCTCCGTCATCTTTCATCACTCCGCCCTGGGCATCCCACATCCCAATAGTGGTGCCTGCCGAATGCCCATACGAACCCAAAGGATGTGTATAAATCGACGGTCGGAAACCAGCTGCTTTGGCATCGGCAAGTGATTTCGCAAGAATCTCAATGCCTGTTCTACCATCTACCAAATTACCGTTAAAAAATCTTGAACCTGATTACCTGCTTTCACTGCATCTTTCAAAAACTTGGGTGGCTCAGTTTCATCTGGTTTTAAAACATATGCCAATTGTTGACAATCGGTATTTAGCCGCAAATAACTAATGCCCATATCACAGTGGACCAAATCTCCGGGAACAATTACCATATCTTCCGGTTTTCCTGAAAAAGCATATAATGTATTGGCGCCATTGTCACTTGACCGTTGCACATCCACCGTGGGATGGAACCATGTCTTCAAGCCTAAATCGGTAATTTTTTGTCGCATCCACCAAACCACTTCAGATGTTTTCGTCACTCCCGGGGTAATTACTTTTTCTGAAAAAGCCTCTTCAATAATATCGCGTGTAATACTAACAAGTTGATCGTAAATAACCATTTCACGTTCCGTTCGTGTCTCTATCCATCGTATGGCCAATTGTTCAGCAGAAACAATTCGGCTGTGATATTTTTTTGGAAGATTCTGAAGAAACCCTTCATGATCCGTTTTCACCAAACCATCGGCAATATTGTGGTCTTTGGAAAAATTAAGTCCGATTCTTTTTGGATTTCTTTCTTCAATCAATTGTACCAAGCGTTTCCACTGATCGGGCTCTTTCTCCTTGTCCCAGGCAGACTGAATATTTTCACCCACATTGTACCTCGCCACTGCAAGTTTGTGAATCGTGTCTTTGACCTTGTCGCGATAAAAGAGAAGAACAGTCCTTCGGCGCGCATTTAACCAGGTTGAGGGCAACATTGTTTTCAAGACTGGGTCTTCATTGTACTCTCGCGATATCAAAACCCACAAATCAATATCGGTCTTATCCATCAACTCTGGAAGTAAATTATTGAACCTGTCTTCCAGCAATTCATCAATAACCCTGGCTCGATCCGCTTCGGATAAGATGTGCTGGGATAAAGTTACGATAGGTAAAAAGAGAATTAAAAAGCATAAATATTTCATGGCGCGTATTTTGCCTTGAAGATACTCAACTAGCTTTTAAGGACAGTGGATAATGTTTTGCTCCTTTGTATTTTTCCCGTTGGGGTTTCTTTAAATTGTTCCGAGGAGATGATTTCTCTTGGCATTTCGAACTTTCTAAGGCTTTTTAGGTCTCTTATCTTTTGATACAGTTGTTGTTTTTCTTCGTCCTTCATCCCCTCTATTACTAAAATCATTTTTTCACCTAAACGTTCATCAGGAATTCCAGCAATAAAAAAACGATTTTTGATGACTGTCGATAATTTTTCCTCCAGTTGTTCGGGGATAAGTTTTATTCCGCCAGAATTAATGACATTATCATAGCGCCCCAACCATTTAAAATGGGTGTCGTCAACCAACTCGACAAGGTCATTGGTCACTATGGTTTCTCGACATACTTTTGGGGCATTGATGACCAAACATCCGCGTCTATCCTGCGAAACGCTAACTTCAGGCAGTACTTCAAAAGTATCTGAGGCAATGGGTCCGGATATTTTCTTTACCGCTATGTGCGTGATTGTCTCGGTCATACCATAGGTCGCAAAAATGGAATTCTTCTCTTTCAAAAGAAGGGCCGCTAGCTCTTTCGATACTGCTGCCCCACCAATAAGCAGCGTTTTGATGTGGTGTAGTTCTGTTAGTCCGTTCTGTACCTGCAGTGGTACCATGGCTGCAAAATCATAATTACCCAACAGATCATCTAATGGATGGGATGATGGTTCGATAACATCTAAGCTCAGCCCAAGGACCATAGCCCTGACCAACATCATTTTTCCGGCGATATATGAGGGTGACAAGCACAATAAAGCCCTGGCGCCGGACTTTATCTTGAAGAAGCTTCCTGTTGCCAGAGCGGAATTGACCATATGCTCCTTGCGTAGGGAAATAGACTTTGGTTGACCTGTAGACCCCGAAGTATTGACCTGAACATGCGTGGTAGGTGAAAGCCAATCCAATAGGAAGTCGCCAGCATGTACCTCAAATTCTTTTCCTTCCTTGACCCAAGAAGACGCTACTTCGTAAAGGCCTTCATAAGTCAGGGAAATTCCATTAAGCTTAAACTGCCTGTGTATCCGCATTTTGGACAGTTCTAAATTCTTCTTGGTTCAAAACCCTTCCAAAAAGACGTTCTTTCCAGTTTGTCCACTTGTATTTCTTCGATAGGATGAAGAGCAGTATCGGAAACACCACGAAAACAGGAATCAACGCATCGATGCCCAAGGTGGGTTCTGAAATATCGCGATATATGGAATCGGTTTGAAAAGCCGTCCAATCTGCCGTAACCAATAAGGCCGTAATCAAGTTATTGGCGGCATGAAAGCCCAAAGCCAGCTCCAGGCCTTCATCCATTAAAGTCATAATGCCAAGAAAGAAACCAGTGCCTATATAGTAAACCAGTAGACCATAACCCAGCTTTTCAACTTCTGGATTGGCAATATGCATTACTCCAAACAATACCGAAGTTAATACTAATGGCACCCATCGGTTCTTGGTTAAAATTCCCAAACCTTGCATCATATGTGCACGGAACAAATATTCTTCAAAACTTGTCTGCAATGGAATTAAAATAATTCCAATAACGGCCAAGGGGATGAATTTTCCGAAGTTAAAATTCCATTCATAGCTCTCAGGCGACGTGTAGACGTCCATCAAAGTGAAAAGCACCGTAATCCCGCCCCATAAGGCAAATACGAACCATATTCGCTTCCAATCAATTCTTGGCCTTGATGTGGTTAATGATGTAATCGATTGCTGATGCACCAGATAAGTCCATCCAAGAACAATGAAAAAACCAGCGACCAATGGGAGCAAAAGTATGATCAATACTACATTGGAGCCCAGTTGTTCAATCATCTGAGTTAAGGCATCTTCAACATTTACGGGTGAGTTTATGGTCAAAATGTAATTGAAAACCATGAACCCAATAAAACCCACAGGAATGATAAAATATTTCCATACACCGATTTCGCCCTTATAACCTTGTTCTATGTACATATACGTTCGATTACGTCATTGGTCCAAGATACCCCTTTTCGGTAAGAGAGCATACCCTGTTTCACTTTCAAAGGTGAATTAAAGTTATTGGTAAATAGGCCTCCCGTGCCCAGACCTTGAGGAAGTTTACTTCCTAAGGTGTACGTCCACTGCGAGATGGCGTTCAAACCAATATTACTTTCTAGTGCACTGGTCACCCACCAACCTATATCGATTTTTTCTGCCAATCGAATCCAATGTTCGCTATCGGCAAAACCACCGACTAAACTGGGCTTCAAAATGATATATTGTGGCTCTATAATTTGTAGTAATTGTTCACGTTTTGTTACCTCCGTGATACCGATTAATTCTTCATCTAAGGCAATCGGCAATGGCGTATTCTTACAAAGTTGTGCTATTTCTTGCCATTGCCCTTGTCTAATGGGCTGTTCTATGGAATGTAAATCATATTCAGCTAAGCGTTCTAACTTGTCCATGGCATCTTCTGGAGAAAAGGCACCGTTGGCATCTACTCGAAGTTCAATTTCATTTTTTGAGAACTCTTTTCGAATATCGCCTAGTAGATGAAGCTCCGTATCAAAATCGATTGCCCCGATTTTCATTTTGATACAAGTAAAGCCTTCTTCTAATTTTTGTCTTATTTGAGACATCATAAAGTCTTTGTTACCCATCCAAATCAAACCATTGATAACAATTGGACTTTCATGTAAAACAAAATCAGAAGCAAACAACTCGAATGGATTGGTTGAACGCAATGATAGAAAGGCCTGCTCCAACCCAAATTTTATAGAGGGGTAATTTTGTAACGCCTTGAAAAGTTCTTCTTGGCGTAGATCAATATTTTGACAAACCCAGCGTAACCTTTTCTCATAATCATCGTTGTCGTCAAAGCTAAGTCCCCTAAAAAGTCCACATTCACCGATTCCCCATCGATTACCCTCTTTCAATATCAAGAACCAAGTTTCTTTTTGCGACATTACTCCTCTTGAAGTACCGCTTGGTCTTTTGAAGTTTAAAAAATATCGATGATATGACGCTTTCATTTCAGCTATAAAAATACCTATATTGAGGGCAAACGCAATACAATTATGGTCATTTGGATTACGGGGGCCTCATCAGGTATAGGAAAAGAACTGTCTTATCAATATGCTAAACAAGGCCACCAACTCATTATTTCTGCTCGCACGATGACCACCTTGAAGGAGGTGAGCGAAGCTTGCCACCAACCTAAAAATATTAAGGTGCTCCCCCTCGATATTGAAAAGCATGATAGCATTGATTTAAAAGTAAAGGAGGCGCTTACTTTTTGGGGGCATATTGATCTGTAGATCAACAATGCTGGAATCAGACAACGTTCACTGATAATTGAAACTGATTTTTTAGTTTATAAAAAAATGATTGATATCAACTATCTAGGTACCGTTGCCCTTTCAAAAGCACTTTTACCACATTTTATAAAGCGAAAAAAGGGTCACTTCGCAGTAGTGAGCAGTCTTATGGGTAAATTCGCTTCACCCTATCGTTCAGGATATTGTGGTGCAAAACATGCCTTGCACGGCTTTTTTGATGCGCTACGGATGGAACATGAAAAAGAATATATCGCTGTCACCATAGTTTGCCCTGGTTTTGTGCAGACCAATGTCGCCAAGAATGCATTAATAGCGGATGGTACGACTCAGAATACAGATGATGAAGCCACAAAAAATGGGTTGCCTGTTTCTGTATTTTGTAAAAAGATGATTAACGCTATTGAACGCAAAAAATTCGAGGTGTACATTGCAGGTAAAGAGAAAAAGGGAATTTTGTTGAAACGGTTCTTTCCAAGGTTACTTCACAAATTGGTTCTTCGAAGTCAAGTCAGATAATCTTAATTGAAATTAAACGAAAAACGAACGCCTTCTTTTGCTCGTTCAACATTTAACTTCGATTGCAATTGATTCACCAATCTATTGATTAACCTAAGCCCCATGGAGTTATTGGTTCTTTCATCAGTGTCTTCGGGCAATCCTACTCCATTATCAGCATACTCAAAATATCCTTGTTCTCCATTCTTTCTCAGGTGGATATAAATTTTTCCATCATCATCACTTTCAGGAAAAGCATATTTGAAACTATTGGATACCAACTCATTTAAAATCAACCCAAAAGGAATGGCGCGATCAATATCCAACTCGGTACCTTCGGCATCGACAGTAATACTGATATTATGACCGCCCTTTTTGTAAACGGATTGTACACTATTGATCAAACTCTCAATGTATCCCTGCATTTCAATTACCGAAAGGTCGTCATTTTGATATAACTTTTGATGAATAAGGGCCATGGCCTTCACCCTACTCTTACCCTCTTCTAAAGCGACTATGGCAGCTTTACTTTTGGTATTTCGGGTTTGCAGACTTAACAAACTAGACACCATTTGTAAATTGTTTTTTACCCTATGGTGTATTTCCTTGAGCAACGAATCTTTCTCTTTAAGTGAATTCTCAATGATATGGTTTTGCTCAGCAATCAATCGCTGATTTTTTATACTCTTCATGTAGGCATAAACCAATCCAGCGAATCCTAAGAGCGTAAATATCAAAGAAATGAAAACCAAATTGATACGTTCATCCTTGGCTTGGATTTCGCTTCTTATTTTTTCATTTGCCAGCTTTTGCTCATTTATAATTCTCCTAGAATTCTCAAGATCAGAATCCCCTACTATAGC
Source organism: Croceivirga sp. (assembly GCA_050042945.1). Lineage (GTDB taxonomy): Bacteria > Bacteroidota > Bacteroidia > Flavobacteriales > Flavobacteriaceae > Croceivirga. The sequence continues at coordinate 14,882 of JBHJJC010000099.1, read as the reverse complement.
GACCAACTGTTGATAAGATTGATAGTTCGTTTGCTTTGAGCGAATCTAAAATCTGTTGATTTCTTTTGTAATAGCGTACGGAACTCTTATGGTTTTCAAATTTATCATGATATGCTGCCAACAGTCTATTTCTCTGAATACGCTGGGCTACATTGATATCATTGAAATCTTCATCCAGTAATCGTTTGGCTGTTTTGTTGTTGTCCAATGTTAGGTGTGCCTCTGCCAAGGCGAGGCTATTCTCAATAATGTGGTCCTTATACTCACGATAGTTGAACTCTTTTAAGATATCAATACTCTCATTCAAGAAGGGTATGGCTTCAATATTTTCATCAAGAAGGACATGAGACTTTCCAATATTTCCTTGAATTTCAGCTGTTAAGCCTTCACTTTGAAAAATCTCTTTATCTGATTTCTGCTTTGAAATATCGTTATTGTAGATTTTTAAATAGCCCAAAGCCTTATTGAATTCATTTATGGCCGTTGCAGCTGATTTATCCTTAAATAGAAAATAGCCTATTGTATTGTGCTTACGTGCCAATGCTAGATGATCGTTATCTGGAATGGTATTACCCACTGTAAGAATGTACTGGTTCATCGCTTTTCTATACAGTCCCATACTGGCATAGATATCATAGAAGTTCACCCCTTCTATCACCCCATAACGTTGCATGCTTTCTCGTGTTTCGATTTGCTTGTCAAACATTTGAAGTTTGCCATAGTTGTCATCTAAAAGCTTTAGAACCAATGTAATCGTCTTATTGTCAAGACTATCGGTCATTGAATACAACTCATTGGCCAAAGCAATACTTTTATCAAAATCGCCGATGTCATTATACAATTGCGCCTGCATGAGACGATAGGAATATGTTGCTGACGAATCTTTTATTTTTTGGGCTGAATCTAAATAAACCTTTACCGATTCCAACCAATCATACGCTGAACTTTGAACATATCTATTGGGAGTTGAAACGAAAAATTTAAGTTTGGTATCGGCACCTTCCAGTTCTTGAAATTCGTCAAGGGGGTCTGGTTCTTCGCTGCTCGATTGCCCATTGACCATGTGCAACCCAATGCAAAGGGAAATCATAAAACAATAAAAGATTTTCTTTATCAGAACCATTTTAACCTTACTTCAATTTTTTTACGATTTTTTAGTTGGATTAAGACCAAAACTAGAGCTATTTTACCTCGCGTTTCAATTTTTGTTGTAAAGCTCCGGTCAAAAGTTGTAAAAGCACTTAAAAATTGTTAAACATTTGATTTTCATAACATTCTACTTTTTTGTTCTACGGCAATAAAAATGACCTCACACCACCGTACAGTCCTTTTTTTGACACTATCTCATTATTTCAATAGGGCACCGTTGTACTCTATCATCCAAAAGTAAAGTGATTGCGCTGAGTCACTCTCGATTTGTTGTGAAAGTGCTGTTTTTTGTTGTGAAATATCATGTAATGAAGGTCAATGTGTATTTTAACGATGTTTTGTGCATTTCATAGAATTTTCATTCTTTCAACCTTGATGACGAGGCATTATTCATAAAAAAAGCCCTACCGGGTGAGGTAGGACTTTTAACGAGAACACTATATGAAAATGAAAAATTTACATTGTTAATTAAACACATGGTAAATGTATTATGACCTTGACAATCTGGAAAAATATTGTTGTGAACCGTACTTAATTTGTGGTGTCCGTAGGTAGAAAGTAGCCGAACAAAAAAAGCGACCCGTTCTTGGGTCGCTTTTTTTGTCTTATCCATTGAACACTATCAAGAATTCATTGAGGATATAATAAACTCCTTAAAATCTTTTGATATGGGAATTAAGGTGTTGTTGATCATAATATCCTTTGAATTGATGGCATCGATATGATCAACGTTAACAATATACGATTTATGGGCCCTATAAAATTTATTTTTTGGAAGCTTTTCCAGATAATCCTTTAATGGGGAGCGTACCAGGAATTTTTTATCTATTGTGTTTACCTCGAGATACACGTTATCAGCTTTTATGAACTGAATATCCCCAAATTGAATCCTATAATAAAGGTGCTGCTTTTTAACGAATATAGAGTCTTTTAATACTGAGTTTGATGTAAAACTCTCACCACCACTACCATCGATTTCGTTACTTACCTCTTTCTTGGAATAGTTAAAATTTGAAAGTGCTATTTCAATTGAGGTATACAGGTCTTGTTGTTCAAAAGGTTTCACCAGATAACCATCAGGCTTTACCGTCTTTGCATTTTCAACTGTAGCTTTATCAGAATTTGAAGTAACGAAAATAAAGGGAATATTATAGTTCTTTCGAATGTGTTTCCCTAAATCAATACCCGTTTTATCTGATGCCAGAATGATATCAATCAAAACAAGATCAACATGGTTGGTTTTAAGTACTTCTACAGCCTGTTCATAAACGATAACGTTATCAACGATTTCATAGCCAATCTCTTCCAACATAGACTGCATGTCGTCGGCAATAATGACATTGTCCTCGACAATAAGAATCTTAATGGGGTGTTCCAATGTGAGTGATGTTTAGATAATTTTAACAACCAAAATTACAAAAAATAATTAATTGTAAGATAGAACAAGAGGGAAACCAAAAAAGTCGACAAAGCCAATTTCTTAAGCTCAGGATCTAAGTCGGCAGGATTTTTCGTCTTCAATACCTTTATTCCATGCATTGCAATAAATAGGAAAGGAGTAATTACGATGAGTATCGTTAGCATTGAAAATCCGCTAAAAAAACAAAAGGAAAGGATGGTTGCAAAACTAAGGAGCAATAAAAAGAAGTGGTAACGCTTACCATTTAAAAATCCCATTTTCACAACTAAGGTATTTTTTCCATGATTGCTATCTGACCGGATATCGCGAAGGTTGTTCAAATTCAGTACCCCTGCGCAGAGTAAACCAATGGCAACAGCGGGTAAGACATCTACGATCATTAACGTTCTGGTGTACAAAAACTTGGTTCCCAACACGGCCAATAATCCAAAAAAAAGGAAAACAAAAACATCGCCCAGCCCCCTGTATCCGTAAGCCGAATCACCGACCGTATATTTGATGGCGGCCCAAATACTTATTCCTCCCAAAAACAGAAATACAGCAAAATAAGGCAGGTTATTCCATCCAAAAACTCGATACAATAAGATAACGACTAGTACCAGGCTTATGATTGAAGTCGATATAATTCCTCTTTTAAGTTCTTCAGGGGTAAGTGCGCCGCTCTGAAGTGCACGTTTGGGACCAATTCTATCTTCACCATCAGTGCCTTTAACACCGTCTCCGTAATCATTTGCAAAATTCGACGTAACCTGAAATCCAATAGTAACCAAAAGACATAGACCAAAAATAATCGGGTCTTTCTTATCAGAGAAATTGGCCAGTGCCGTACCAGTAATGATTCCTGAAAGTGATAAAGGTAAGGTGCGTAAACGTGCTGCACCAAGCCAAATTTTGAACTTCACCAATGCTAGAAAGGATCTTCGATTTGAACGCGTTGACCGTCTTGGTAAGAAGCGACAAAAGCATCATTAAAACCTAAATCAACCAATTGTTTTCTAAATTTCTGAGCTTCTTCGAGGGTTTCAAAAGTACCTAGGGAGTACGCATAAAACGGATTGGTCTTCACAAATAAGGTATTGGTCAACGCCTCTGAGGCCAAAGTCAAATTATTGTCAACAAATGATTTTACCTGAACGGAATAGATTTTTTCCTTTTCCAAAAATTGTTTTGCCAAGTAGAATTCCTTTACCAAACTCAATTCTTGATTTTGAAGTTTAAGGTTATCAATCCTTGTTTTGATGGCATCAAGACTATCGATGGAAACCAAGAGATTGTTTTGATTGGTACTAGAAGAAGACAGACCCGCCGTGAAAGCCATAATTGCCATGGTCCCGACCAAGAAGAGAGCAGTTACACCAATAAAGATATTACGTTGGATTTTTAACTTTTTTAGGTCCTTGTTCTTGAACTTAATTTGATCCAACAGTCTTTCATTGATGATTTGGGATTTTTCAATATCCTTATGGAGATCCAACAAATCATTTTCTTCTATAAACGGCATGTATTTTATTTTGAGGAACCGTTAAATCAGCTAATAGCAGCAAGTTAGATTTAACTCTAATACAAATGTAGAATTTTTGCAGAAAGCACAAAATCCTTGAACATATTTCCTAAGAAATAGTGAAATTAAAAATAGCGTGTTTATGTTTTTAGACGGATTCCAGAATCTGATAATTCAATTTTTCTTTGTTTGTATAGAATACCTATTCCTTTTTTAAATGATTTTTTGCTCATCCGAAGTTTATCCCTGACCTCTTCAGGAGACGACTTGTCGTGTAACGCCAAAAAACCTCCTGCCGATGTTAACGCCCCTAGAACTTTTCTTGCTGATATATCAAGTAGCTTGGCCCCTGTAGGTGCCATGGAGAGGTCAATTTTTCCGTCTTCCCTTATTATTTTAATAAAACCAGCGAAAGCGTCGCCTATGGCTATTGGCCACAAAACATCACTAAAGAACAACAACCCTTTATGCGTATTATTGATGATGGCCTCCCAACCCAAATCGGTCTTTCTACCTATGAGCAGCTGAACCTCTTCATTGATTTGATAATTTGCTTCTTTCTTTTTGATGAATTTGTCAATCTTAGCTGAACCGACCAACCGAAAAGTCTTTTCATCCAAATAGCAATGTATTACATAGCTAAGGCCCAACTCCATTCGAGTTTGTTGCTCTCCAAAAGGCACTAACAACTGCTTTTCCAATCCCCAATTTAAAAAAGCGCCAATCGAATTGACCTCTGCTACTTTTAAAAAGGCAAAGCCATCGCGAATGACAAAAGGGTTCAGAGTAGTGGCAATAGGTCGTTCATCATGATCTAGGTAGCAAAACACCTTGATAGGTTCATTACGTTTTATACCTTCAGGAACGTACTTATTGGGAAGTAAGATTTCAGTACCCGCGCCATCATCCAAGAATAAGCCCACACTTGTGCTTCTTGCAACGTTTAATGTGTTGTAGTCACCGATTCGAATCATTGTTCTTCAAAAAAAAACCGTGCACTGGGCACGGTTATTAATACATATTACTGTTTTTTACTCTAACTATAAATAGACTCCTTACCAAAGTGTTTGGCCAGCTGATAATAGATTACTGCGCGATACTTACTTTTCTCTGAACGGCCGTATTTATCAATTACGGCGTTAATGGCATCCATGAGTTCGGGTCCATCAGAAAGTCCCAACTTCTTCATTAAAAAATTTTTCTTAACGGTCTCCAATTCTTTGTCATCACTACCGGATACTTTAGAAGCGTCTAAGTTATAGATTGCTGGACCTAAACCGATAGCCACTTTGGTCAATAAATCCATATCGGGGGTCTCACCGAATTTCCCTTTGATATCCTCGGCGTATTTTTCAATTAATTCATCTCTTTTACTCATGATTGCCAGTACTTTAATTTAAAGTTAATGATATCTCGAAGATATGAAATCAAAGTAATCGAGCAAAATGTTATTATTCAAACCACGGGGCGTAAATATCTCTAAAAGCTTTGGCCTTTCGCTTGGTTCAAAGAAATCTGAAAGTTGTTCGTTCAACGCATTCATGCTGTCACATGAAGCATATGCCCACCCAAACTGGGCGCAATTGTGCTCAGCGGTAAGCTGATGTCGTGTCTCAAAAAAAGTACCAAAACGTTCAGAATCATCAATCCCGGGTAAAATTCTAAAAATACCACCCCCTTGATTATTAATTATGATGATACGAAAATCATTTCTGATGTAATCGTTCCAAAGTGCATTGCTATCATAAAAAAAACTCAAATCGCCCGTTATCAGTAAGGTGGGCGCCTTGTTGTATAGTGAACTACCCAATGCAGTCGAGGTCGAACCATCGATTCCACTCGTACCTCGGTTACAGAATACTTGCAAAGAGGGATCTATGTCAAATAATTGAGCATATCGAACGGTTGAACTATTGGATAAATGTAATTGATTGTTTTTTGGAATCTTTTTTAAAATGGTATCAAACACACTAAAATCAGAAAAAGGAATTTGTTCGAGATACGCGTATTGTTCCTTCTTATAAAGCTGCTTGACTTCACTCCAAACTTTAAAGTAAGTGCCTGTTGTTTTAGAATTTCCGACCAAAAGGTTTTCCATAAAAAAATTCGGTTCTGTCATGTAGTGTTTGGTCAGTGCAAAATAAGTATCATAGGCCTTAGTTGAATTTACATGCCAATGATATTTGGGTTTGTACTTTCGTAAAAACACCTTTACCTTTTTTGAAACCACAAGCCCCCCAAATGTGAGTAAGATTTCAGGTTGTAATTCTAAAAATCTTTCGTCGGTATTTTTGGATTTTTCTATGGGAAAAATGATGCTGTCGATGCTAGGAAAAAAGTTCTCATGATGAATATTGGATGTAGATTCGGTAAAAACAATAAGGCATGGGTCGTTCGCCAAAACATCCAATATTTGCTTTTCAATAGAATTGGGTGGATTGACACCCACTAGAATCATCTTTCTTTTGGAGCAATTCCACACTTTGGACAATTCCGTGAAATCGATTTGGTTTGATTTTTCAGGTTCAAATTGGATTCTCGGTAATTTATAATCTTGGATTTTTTCCAACTCATATAAAGGCTCTTCAAAGGGTATATTGATATGAACAGGAAGTTTTTTTTCAAACGCAACCTTAAAAGCCTGTTGTATTAGCGTACCATTTTGATCAATAATGGCGGATTGGGGATTTTCTAAATACGCTGGCCAATATTGTGATAATCTTTCCACCGCATGGGCAGCGTCAATTTTGAGGTTTGCAGAATACCCGATATGGCGATTGAAAACGTTGTCTTGACGAATCGTTTGACCATCACCAACATCAATTTTATAGGGAGGGCGATCTGCAGAGATGACCACCAATGGAATATCACTATAAAAAGCTTCGGCAATTGCAGGATAGTAATTCAAAAGGGCACTCCCAGAAGTACATACCAAGGCTGTGGGGCGATTTTGGTTCTGGGCAATGCCCAAGGCGAAGAACGCGGCACATCGCTCATCAACAATGCTATAGCAGTTAAAAAAATCATCTTCTATGTAACTTAAAGTAAGTGGGGCGTTTCGAGACCCCGGGTAAATTATAATGTCTTGAATTCCGGCCGCTTTGCACGAAAGTACCATGAGTTGGGCCGCAGGAATAGTGGAGTATCGCATGATTTACAAAAATACGACCTGTATAATTCAAAAACCAAGAATTTAGAGTACAGCTAGTATAGTTCTGCTCTTCAACTGGGTTTCTTGCCACTCTTTCAATGCATTTGAAGCCGCCGTAATTCCACCACCTATGTAAATTTTAGCCTTACCCTCTCTATACTTAAGGCACCTTAGATTCACGAATAGACTTGCGCCTTTTGTTGAGCCCAAATTTATTGGGCCTAAAAACCCTGAATAAAATTCCCTATCGTGGTTCTCATTTTGAACAATGTATTGAAACGATTTTTCTTATGGAAGTCCGCATACCGCAGGGGTCGGTTGAACTAATATAACAATTGAAGATAGTTCTCGAGTCGCTTTTAACTTTCCAGTTATCATGGATTTTAAATGCCAGAGTTTTCCTGCCATTGTGGAAACTGGTTCAGAAACGTTCAAATCATATACATTATCCTGCAGGGCACTTTTTATATAATCGGTAACGAGCTGCTGCTCCTCAATCTCCTTCGGCGTCCAATTCGGAGATTCCCCTTTGACGTAGGGAAGTGTTCCCGCCAATGAGCTTAAAGCGATTTCAAAACCATTATATTTTAGCAATTGCTCGGGGGTCGCCCCCATCCACATTCCAATCGCTGGGTGATACCACCAATAACAAAATGCGGATTGATATTTTTTTAAGAGTGAGACAAAAACTGTCTCTGATGATTTTTCTGTTTCCTTTTCGGTAACCCTAGACAGTACGACCTTTTGTAATCTTTCTGACCGGAGTTCTTCAATGGCATCTTCGACCAATTTAATATGGGCCTCCCTACCCTTTTCGGAAAATTCTAATTTCCGACTGGATTCTTCGATACCGTTCAACTCAAGGTTTTCTTCACAAAAAGTACCTTTAGTAAAAAGGGAATCTTGGTTCGAATCGAACGGAGCAAAAACAAAACCCTCATCATCCAATCCTTTAAACTTGTGCAATATTGAGTCATGTTGAAAAACAGCTTTAAGGGAGTCTTCATTCGGTTCATGAAACAATACGAAAGGGTGTTTCCTTTGAAGCCAAACCCGAGCCTTATCGAGCAAATTACTGTTTTTTAGGAAGGGCAATTGTCGTCAATTTACAATTCGAAATCAATTCACCTTCTTCATTGGTGATTTTGATTTCCCAAAGTTGTGTAGTCTTTCCTTTATGAAGTATACTGGCCCTGGCGTACACAAAACCGTCTCTGATGCTTTTTACATGGTTTGCTGCAATTTCAATTCCCCTTACATAAAACGAATTACCATCCAAGAAAACATAAGAAGCCGCACTACCTACACTTTCGGCCAAAGCCACCGATGCACCCCCATGAAGAACCCCATCCGGTTGGTGTACCTTAGGGGTGACCGGCATTTTCGCCATTAAAAAATTTTCACCGACATCAATATATTCAATATCCAATGTTTCCATAAGCGTGTTCTTGGAAACCTGATTACAAACGGCAAGTATTTTTTCTTTATGCTCTTCCATAAAAATGCTTTTGAACCAACCCTTATCTATTTTGACCTTTATCACTGACCTCCGGCTTTGGATAATATTCCAACTTGCGAGTAATAAATATGTTATCAGGAGTTGTTATTTTTTTCACCCAATTCTTATCTAGGTTATCATCAAACTGAAAGATATATTCTTTCACGGTACTACTGTTGCCCTGTTCTATCGTCTCTTTTGATAAAATGCCTTCTGTATTGTAGGCATACCAGTGTTTTTCAAACGAAATGAATTGTTTCTCATTCAGATCATATTGAAAACTCTCCTCGGAGACCATCAACCCTTTACTATTAGAAATTTCCTCCACTGCTGTATGCGGTTCGCCGTCAAGGTAATTCTTTTTCAAGACTACTTTAAGTTCTCCCTGTACTCTATTCTTTTTTAAGGATTCCCTAATTGATTTTTGAATTATTCCATTTTCAAAATAGGTTGTGGTCTTTTCATTTTTATAGTTGGTCGTCTCGATACGTATTTCATCTACGGCATTCTCGTGAGAAATAATAATTCGCACCAAATTATCCTCATTATCGTACTGGTATTCTTGTGCCTCTAAAAATTCTTTATCATACGAAATGATTTTCTCTTTTACGGTTTTCTTCCCTATGGTATCAATGGTAAAAAAGTGTACCATTGATGAAGAAAGGTCAATCGTATTGTTTTTATAGCTCTCCAATCTTTTTTCAACCAAATTATTGTTTTCGAATGTATAAGAAGTTATATCCCTATCCTCTTGATTGTATTGGGTTGTTGTTTTCACTAATCGCCCTACCGTATCAAACTCAAAGATTTCCTGACCGTAATCCGTAATCACCTGGCATGTTTTTACATCTCCTCTTAAATCAAAATCGTTAATTGTAAAAACCTTGACCTCTTGAGAAAGAACCTCACCTAAAACCAACAGAAAAATGAAGTGGTATTTTTTTATCATAACACAAAATTACGGTCTAGCGCAGCAACAGAAAAGCAAATTCAATACCACTTATCGATTTTAACCCTTAAAACCATAAAAGCCTCAGAATTTTCTATCAGGATCATAGGGTGATATATTTAAGGAAGGCTTGCGATGTGATATGATTTCTGAGACCAACTTACCTGTCGCAGGACCAAGGCTCCAACCCATCATGGCATGACCAGTGGCCAAGACCAAATTCTTTGTGTTTTTCGTACGTCCTATATAGGGTAAGCCATCAGGACTCACGGGACGTAGACCACATCGTACATGATCAATGTCGGTTTTAGGAATATCTAGACCCTCATAATAGCTTTTGGCCCCATTGGCAATTGCATTTACCCGTACCTTTCTAATGTAATGATTGACTCCGGAGAATTCCATGGTTCCTGCTAATCTTGTATAGCCCAACATAGGTGTAACAGCAATTTTTGCCTCTAACAATAAAGCCGGCATTGTTATTCCCGTTGATTTTGACACATCAATACGATAGCCTTTTCCTGCTTGAAGTAAAAGGTTACATCCAAGTTTTTTAGATAGTCGCGCAGACCAACTACCAGCCGCAAGAACGACCTCATCGCAGCTATATTCATTTACCGCCGTTTTAACGAAACGGATGGAATCACCCTGCCTTTTAAAATCAATAACTTCCTCATTTTTTCGAAGGATAACTCCTGATTTTTCCAAAAAATCTACCATTTTAAGCATAATATCGTTTGGGGTGGTATGCCCATCACATAGATAATGAACAGCACCAATAGCATTCACATCTATGTTTGGTTCCATTAATTTTATGCCCGTTTTATCCAAAACATTGGACTTCAACCCTAGTTTTTTTGCTTTCTCAGCAGTTGTTATTTCATGGTCACCTTCTTTTTGGGTTTGAAACAACATCAGTAATCCTTTCCGCTCATAATGGATTTCCCCCAACTCTTTTGAGGCTTTTATCGCATCGTACAATTCTCGACTTAACAAATTGATATCGCAGATATTCGGAATTGCCTTGGCCACCTTCCTCTGGGTAGATGATTTTTTAAAGGCCCAGGCCCATTTTATAAACTCCGTATCAAATCGTGGCTTCATATAAAATGGACTTGTTGCATTAAACATGTAGCGTAAGCCCTTTGAAATCATTCCTGGAGCAGCCAAGGGTATAATATGACTTGGAGTCAAATACCCTGCATTGACATGACTGGCTCCGGAATCCATGTTGGATTTGTCAATTACAGTGACCTCGTGTCCCTCTTTATGGAGATAATAAGCTGAAGAGAGTCCAACAATTCCCCCTCCTATGACCGTAACCTTTTTTCCCATATTAAATTACTTGAAAACCAAAGGCATAAGGGTCATCATCGGTATCAATAGTAATGGTATTGTCTCCATAAATTTTCGCCCAACCTTTAACACTGGGAATGATGGCCTTTTTTCCTTTTAAAAGCACTTCCTCTTCAATTTTTCCGACAAACGTAGAGCCAATGAAGCTTTCGTGCACATATTTATCACCAACGCTCAATTTCCCCTTTGAAAACAACTGAGCCAATCGTGCTGAGGTACCTGTTCCACAAGGAGAACGATCAATTGCTTTATCTCCGTAAAATACAGCATTTCGACCGTCTGAGTTGGTATTAATCGTATTGCCAGTCCATAGTAAATGGGATACATCACGAATGGTCTCGTTTTCAGGATGTACAAAAGCGTTTGGATACTTTTGGTTTATCTGTCTTCTAATCTCTTTCGACCACCGCACCAAATCAATAGCTTGGCAGTCTTGAATACCTGAAAAATTGGGCTGGGGGTCAATAATGGCATAAAAGTTACCTCCATATGCTACGTCAAAGGTAAGTTCTCCCAGTTCAGGACAGTCAATTTTTAAGTTTTCGAAGGCCAAATAACTTTTTACATTGGTCAATTTGACCCAGTCAACTTTTCCATTAATCATCCGGTAATCAATTTCCACCACTCCTGCCGGAGCTTCCATTTTTACTTTTCCCTCTATTTTCGGATGAACCAAACCTTCTTCGATAGCGATGGTAATAGTACCTATCGTACCATGGCCACACATGGGCAAACAACCGCTGGTCTCGATAAATAATACAGCAAAGTCATTCTCTGGGTCGTGTGGAGGGTACAAAATACTGCCACTCATCATGTCATGTCCGCGGGGTTCGAACATAAGCCCAGTGCGTATCCAATCATATTCTCGAATGAAATGAAGACGCTTCTCATTCATATTAGTCCCTACCAATTCTGGGCCTCCACTTTTTACCAAACGTACTGGATTACCACAGGTGTGGGCATCTATGCATTCAAAAGTGTATTTTGGCATTATGGGATAATTTCACTGGTTGTTTCATTGTTGACCAAACGAGAAATGCCTAGCGGATTTCCATTTTGCAATGCTTGTGGCAATAAGTTATCTGGCCAATTCTGATAACTCATAGGCCGAACCCAACGCTGAATGGCATGAACGCCTACAGCACCAAAACGACTATCGGTAGAAGCAGGATAAGGTCCACCATGTTGCATGGCCGGGCACACTTCAACACCAGTCGGCACTCCATTGAAAATCAATCGTCCTACTCTATTTTGTAAAGCGCTTATGACCTCTTTATGCGCCTCAAGTTCTTCTTTTTTTCCGATAATGGTACCTGTGAGTTGACCTTCCAGTCCGTTGATTACAGCTATTAACTCTGCTATTGAAGAACACTCGACAACCATAGAAAAAGGACCAAAAACTTCTTGGTGTAATTTTGGATTTTCTGAAAATGATGATCCTTCAACCCTGACCACGGTCTGTCTTGCATGATTGACTGGCACTGGCTCGGAATAATTGGCCGACATCAAAACAGATTCCTCTTGAAGCACCTTCTTTTTATTACCATCATATTTTGAAATAATGTTGGGATGCAACATACATGACGGTTCAATTGCAATGATTTCATCGGATAGTGTTCGAATAAACTGTTCAAGTGAATCGCTCTTTATACCTAATAATAGACCGGGATTCGTACAAAACTGACCTGTACCCAAAGTAATGGAGCTTGCATAAGTTTTTGCCCAATCTTCGCCTTTAATAAGTAACGCTTTAGGGAGCAGTACAACAGGATTAATACTACCCATTTCTGCAAAAACGGGAATGGGCTCTTTTCGCTCTGAAGCCATATCAAATAATGCTCGACCACCGACAATACTTCCTGTAAAACCGACTCCTTTGATTTTTGGATGTTTAACCAATTGCTTCCCGATTTCAATATCCCCACTATTTAAATTGTAGAAAACCCCATTGGGCATACCTATTTTTTCGACAGCCTTGATAATCGCGGAGGCTACCAATTCGCCAGTACCAGCATGCATGGGATGGCCCTTCACCACTACAGGGCAACCAGAAGCCAGGGCACTTGCCGTATCACCACCGGCGGTTGAATACGCTAATGGAAAATTACTCGCCCCAAAAACTGCAATCGGCCCAATAGGAACTGATAGCTTACGTAAATCAGGCTTGGCCAGCGGTTCACGGCTTGGTATTACCGTATCAATGGTAGCCTGTACCCAAGAGCCTTCGGCAACCAAATCGGCAAAAGTTCTTAGCTGATAACAAGTACGTCCACGTTCGCCAATGGCCCGCCCCTCCGGAAGTCCCGTTTCCTGACAATATACTTTAACCAATTCCTCTCCTAAAATTTCGATTTCAGTCGCAATGGTTCTTAAGAATTCGGCCTTTTTATTACCAGAAATATTTTGATATTGCGAAAATGCCTCCCAGGCCAGTGCTACTGCCTTATCAACTTCTTCATATGAGGCCTCATGGAATACTTGCCCATTTTCAATGTTTAATTTCGGATTAAAGGTGCGGAAGGTCTTTTCACCATGGGCAGACCTATTATTTCCGATGTAATTCTCTCCTGTTATCATAATGATTTATAGTCTGGTAAATCAGGTCGCGTTTTAAGCCCTTCTTCAATAATGCTCAAAACCCTTTTGCGTTCGGCTCCTTGTAAGGGTAATCTTGGTTCACGATCATTTTCAGTACCAATACCTGTTGCCACTTCAGCTAATTTAATGTTCTGTACTAACTGCGGATTGATATCCAACTCCAATAAAGGCATAAACCAACGGTAAATGGCCACTGCTTTATCAATATGCCCAGCTCTGACCAGTTTGTAGATGGCGACCGTTTCAGCTGGAAAAGCGCAGACTAACCCAGCAACCCAACCATCAGCACCCATGGCCAAGCTTTCCAAGGCCAATGTATCTACCCCACATAGTATTTTTAAACGTTCACCAAAAACGTTTTTAATTCGTGTTACGTTTGAAATATCCCTAGTTGATTCTTTAACGGCTTTGATGTTATCCAACTTCAACAACTCTTCAAACATTTCTAAAGTTACTTCAATTTTATAATCAACGGGGTTGTTGTAAATCATTATGGGCAAATCGGTAGTTTGTGCTATGGCTTTGAAATAAGCGATAACTTCATAGTCGGTTGCTTTGTACTGCATCGGAGGTAATAGCATTAAGCCGCCTGCACCCCACTTTTTGGCATTTTTTGCCAAGGCTACTGCGCTTTTTGTAGAACGTTCTGCTACATTCATCACGACAGGTATTTTGCCATCAATACAATTAACTGCGTGCTCTACCAAAACTTGCTTTTCGGTAGTACTTAAAGTACTTGCCTCCCCAAGACTTCCCCCTAAAATAATTGCCGAAACACCGGCATCCAATTGCGCCCCTAAGTTCACGGAGAACATATTTAAATCCAGTTCATCACTTGAAGTAAATTTTGTTGTCACTGCGGGCATAACGCCTTTCCATTCCATATTGTATGGTTTTAACTGCTTATCAAAAGTAATTCATGACGCGCTCAAGTGTCCGCTGTAAATTAACCTAAACCACCTTTATATTATCGTATTTTAGGGATTATATCATTATATTAGGATATATGAAGGTCAATCCATTTAAAATTCCCAAAAAACCGAATGAACATTTATTACTTCAAATTGATGTGTCATATCGTTTTTATGACAAACTTCATCAACATCAAGAAATTCAATAGAGCTATGTGAGGGCTGGCAGGGGTAAATTAATCATTGGCAATCAGGTAACCACTTTTGAAGCTGGTGATCTCATTGCAATTGGTTCCAATCTTCCGCATGTTTTTCTCAGCGATGGAAAAGTCAAGTCATCGCATATGAT
>JBHJJC010000098.1:0-11342 GCA_050042945.1 Croceivirga sp. | reverse complement strand
GTTAGGGGTAGGCTACTGAACGGACTAATATTGGTGCCTGCTTCCAAGTCGATATCTACCGTGATGGTTTTTGCTCCATCCCAATTGATTTGGTCAAAACTTCCTACACCCTGACCGGTGACACTACCTTCGCCAATGGTGAGGTTAATAGTGCCATAGGCATCGGTCTGTGTACTTTGAGTTTCCTGATATTCCACATCACTAGAAAGGTCTAAAATAGTAAAACGGATACTCAATTCTTGATTGGGAATATTGTTCGAGGGCACATCTATCCCCGGGATCTCATCTGGATTGTTATCTACCAAAACCGCTTGGTACGTAATTCCTTCGGTTTGCCCCATGGACAGTATGGGAACCAATAACAACAAATACATACAGGTGTACATCTTTTTCATTTTAAAAATTTCTAAAGGCACAGTTACATCCAGGAAGTTGGATGATAATACCAATCCCAATATTGTGCATGTTAATATTTAGCGTTTCATTGTCTTGTGGACTCGCATTTACAAGTGAAAAACTGCGTCCATAATGATAAGTAAGGTATAATGCGGCCTTATTTGATACGGGATATTGTAGGCCTAGCCCAATTCGCGGAACTAAAAGGAAATTATCAAACTCGTCTTCCCCTGAAAGATTGAATACTTGATTGTTTAAGGTTTGGGTGCCTCGGACTAAGTATTCCAATGAGATGGTCGGTTTAATAAAAAACTGAAAGGCCTTTGAACGGGCGAAATAATAGGATAGTCCGGTTTGTAATCCTGCATAGCTGACATCCCACTCAAAAAAATTATCCAATAGGGCATCACTCGCAACGGCCCCATAGCTATTGAAAACACCTCCAAGGACGATAGAGGCCTTCTCCCCTTTGAGTTGAAAGTGATATCCAGCACTGAGATAGGTAGCACTTTTGGATTGTAAGTTCTCCAAAGTACCCCCAGCTGAATTTTTATAATCAAAACTTGAAATAGTCTGGCCCCATTCGGCATACAGCGACTGTGCGCTCGTCAACTCTGAGAACAAAAACATCACTACTAAAAGAACAAGCTTCTTCATCGTTTCAACAATTGCTTGACCGTTTGCTGCCTCCCTGTTGTTAGTTTTAGGAAATAAGCACCTTGTGGAAGACCAAATAGAGGTATCTCCAATTGATTGTCACTGTCAAAACGTTGGGTCGAAATCAACCGTCCCCCTATATCAAACAACTCCATGACAATCTCTTCCTCAATACCCTGCTCCACGGTAACCACTACCCCATTTACAAAAGAATTGGGGTAAACAACGACCTCCAGTTCATTGGGATCTCCGCCCAATACAATAGCAGGAAGCGGTTGTATGTATCCTTGCCGTAACATATTGGCTTCGGCGCTAAAAGTGTTGATTACACTATGTTGACCGATACTCTGTTGCAAGAAATAATTGCCTGCATTCGTTTCGACTAACTGACTATTTCCTGCTAATGCCAATGTCTGCCGCTTTAGTGTTTGGGAAGTCGTTAATAGTGGAATCAAAAAAAGTAAGGGTAAAAGTATTTTCATATTATCCGCGATTGATAGTTGATTTCATTCTTTTCGGTTTTGAACCAACTTTGCTTCGAAATTATCTGGGAATCAAGTATCAACCTAATTTTGTCCATGGACAAAGCATGGACATATGGCAATGGACTGCTTCAAACCTAGCATGGACAGCACATTGTTATTCAAAGCTTAGAACATAATTAATTATTTCATTTTCAATTATTTATGAAAATATATTAAATAACCACAAGAGTTTTTTGTTATACTGAGTATGGACAGGATGATTTTTTTGAGTAAAAAGAGACCTTCTTCTTAAACTATGGATTTGTATCTTGAAGCAACAAACATGTTGCAATGAAAATACCTAGCCCTAATCTTAAAATCAGATTGCTACTCATTATTGTATGGAGTCCACTTTTTGGAAAAGCCCAAACCAACCCTTTCAGCGAGGACTCCACAGCGTATTATTCCCAGCGTTTCGACAGCGTTGTGACTAAAAATCCTGAAACTGCCCTTGTCCTGTTGAAACGATTAAAGGCATACGCTGAGCAGCATAGTGATTCGTATGCCCTTTCTGAGTACCAACTTCAAAAAGGACGCTACTTTTTAGATAAAGGTATAACCGATTCTGCGCGTTATCATTTTAATCAAGCTAGAGATGGTTTTCAAATCAAAGACAGTATTTTCAAGGTGAACATAACTAATTACCATATTGCCCGATTGGAAAATTTAAAGGCAAACTACCCCGAAGCGCAACGGTTAATCTCCAATGGCATTGACGTTGCCACTAGCAGTAGGAAAGACTCCCTATTATTACTTCGCTATATCAATTTAAATGCGACGGTCTACTCCAATTTAGATAACCAAAAACGAAGTATTGAGGAAGGCCTAAAAGCATTGGATTTAGCAGTTGCCATGAAAGACAAACCTCTTGAGGCTGCTGCACTAAAAGCTTTGGGGAGTAGTTATCACTATGCCTCCAACCATCTAAGGGCGTTGGAATACAAGAAAAAGGCGCTTACGGCCTATGAAGCTATCAATGATATGCCCATGGTCGGGGTGATGTTAAACAATATCGGAAATGGGGTTTCCGTAATGGGTGATGAACAAGGTGCAGTACCCTATTTCAAAAGAAGTTTGGCCATTTCTGAAAAGTACAAGAACAACAATATGGTAGCCATCACCTCTTTCTGTTTGGGAAGAAGTTATGTACGATTGGGCGAACCACAAAAAGGTGTTCCTTATTTTGAAAAGTCGTTACATATCTCAAAGAATATCACCAAGGCCCCAAAAACTGAGATGTGGGCCTTAAATGGTCTGGCAAACGCCTACAACAAATTGGATAAGCCCAAAAACGCCATTCCACTATTGGATCGTACCATTAAGATTTCAGATTCCATCAATAGAAAAGCGGACAAAGCCGTAGCCTATGATTATAGGTCTAAATCTTATGAACACATTGGGCAATGGGAAAAGTCGTTAGCCGATGCCCGTATGTTTAAAATCGTTTCCGATTCCATCGCCGAATTGGAACGCCTAGAAGAAATCGAACGTTTGACCGTTATTTACGAAACGGAGAAAAAGGAAGCGGAGATTGCCCTTCAGGAAGAAGAAATCAATACTTTAAATGAGAAAGTCAGGGCCGACAACCTACAAAAAGGACTCTATGCCGGAGGGATGGCCTCTGCCCTAGCCTTGTTTGGGCTTTCAGTCTTTGGGTATCGGCAACGTATCAAAAAGAACCGTATTGCAAGGGAAAAGCAAGAGGAAATCTATAAAAAGGAAATCGAACACAAGCAAAAGGAGCTTGCGAGTCAGACCTTGCATTTGGTCCAGAAGAATACCTTTATCCATGAGCTGAAAGAAAACTTAATACACCTAAAGAATTCCCCAGAAAAGTTCAAAGCTGAGTTTAGACGTATTGTAATGCTTTTAAAAAAGGAAAATGCTTCGGATAAAGATTGGGAGGTCTTTAAAACCTACTTTGCCGATGTGCACAATGACTTTGACCAAAAGTTGAAGACTCTCTATACCAACATTTCTGAAAAGGAAATCCGCCTGGCTGCTTTTTTACGGATGAATTTGACCACCAAGGAAATTGCTGCCACAATGAATGTTTTACCCGATAGTATTTTGAAGTCAAAATACCGTCTTAAAAAGAAGTTGGGCTTAGATAAACAAACTGATTTGAACCAATTTTTGAATGCATTATGAGAACCATTTTTAAACTTGTCCTACTTGTTGGTTTTCTTTTTAGTCAACTTCTAAAAGCGCAAGAATATAAAAACGTTGATAGTTTACTACTGGAGTATGAGAAACAGCCCATTGACACCACCAAAATCTACTTAGGATCGCTCATCTTTCAGAATTTAAGCTTTACCAATCCCGAAGAAGCCTACAAATACGCCCAGAAATCGGTTGTCATATCCAAACAAATAAAGAATGAAAAAGGCCTTGGGCAAGCCTCCACCAATCTAAGTTTTTATTTCTTGAATAAAGATGCGCTCGATTCCTCACTCTACTACAAGCAATCGGCCTTGAATATCGCCAAGAAACTCCAAAATATCAGGGGTGTTCTTACCGTCAATATGGGATTGGCCGTGTTGTACAATAAAAAAAATGAATTCGATAGGGCGAAAGAATTTCTTTATACCAATATTAACATCTTTCAAAACAAGGATACTATTAAAAACGCAAGGGAGGTGGATTTTAAATATATGGGATCCACTTATCATGCCCTTGGTGATATAAATGTAAAAGAAGGGCAATACAACCTCGCACTAAAAAATCAATTGAAAGCGCTAGAATTATACAAAACACAAACTAAAGATTCCCTATTCATTGCGGATGCCTATAATGCCTTGGGGCAGACGGAAATGAAACTGGAAAATTATGGTCAAAGCTTGCGTTATCTTAAGCAAGCCCTACAGGTATACCAGGATTTTAAAGATTTGCTTTGGGAAAGTGACGTACTGAAGTTGATTGGGGAAAACCTTGTGCTACAGCATAAACCAAACGAAGCTGTGCCTTATTTGATTCGTTGCGCCCAAATGGCAAAGGAAAATGAGTTTCAACTTACGGAAGCCAGCGCCCATACTATATTAGGGAAGGCCTATAGCCAGTTAAATCGTTCGGAAGAAGCATTATCGAGTTATAATAAAGCCATCAAGGTATATGGGACCATGGAAAACCCTACGGAAGTCAATGAGGTCTATAGCAACTTAGGTCAATTTTATAATGATTCGGGGAGCTACGAAGATGCTACCTCCTACTTTGACAAAGCCATTGCCATTTCCGATAGTATCGGAGCCCTTCCCGAGGCAGCAAACGCCTACCTGCAACGATCAAAATCCCTTAGGGCTTTAAATTTCTATGAAGCATCCATAAAGGACCTGGAAATGCACAATAGGTTAAAGGATAGCATCTATTCCATTAAGAAATCGCAACAGATTGAAGAAATGCGCACCTTGTTTGAATTGGAACAACGAGAGGCTGAAATAGCGCTTCAGGAAAAAGAAATCCAAACCCTGAACCAAGAGGTTGAAATTAGTAATCTTAAAAAAGGCTTGTTCGCAGGAGGTATGGCCTCTGCCCTAGCCTTATTCGGCCTTTCCGTTTTTGGATACCGACAGCGCATCAAAAAGAGCCGTATCGCTCAAGAGAAGCAAGAGGAAATCTACAAGCAAGAAATCGCGCATAAGAAAAAGGAACTGGCCAGTCAGACACTTCATTTAGTGCAAAAGAATACGTTCTTGGAAGAACTCAAGGAAAACCTGGAAAGTCTTAAAAATTCCCCAGAAAAATTTAAGATGGAGTTTCGCCGCATTGTGATGCTGTTGAAAAAGGAAAAGGCCTCCGACAAGGATTGGGAGACCTTTAAAACCTACTTTTCCGAGGTGCACAACGACTTTGACCAAAAGCTCAAGACACTTTATGCTGACATTTCTGAAAAGGAAATCCGTTTAGCTGCTTTTTTACGAATGAACCTCACCACTAAAGAGATTGCTGCGACCTTAAATGTCTTGCCCGATAGTATTTTGAAGTCTAAATATCGTCTAAAAAAGAAATTGGGGTTGGACAAGGAAACGGATTTGACCACTTTCTTAAATACATTATAAAATCTAGGTTCTCCCCGGCGCCTTGTGGTATCTTTACATTGTGGAAAACAATAAAAAAATCATTCTTTTTGATGGGGTATGCAACCTATGCAATGGGGTTATCCAATTTATCATCAAACGTGATAAAAAAGATGTTTTTCGTTATGCTGCCCTACAAAGCGAGTTAGGGTTACAATTGATTGCAGAGAGGGGCATTGATACCGCAAGAATAGATTCCATCATATTAATAGAACCCGGTATGGCGTATTATATCAAGTCAGACGCTGCATTGGAAATTGCTGGACACCTGAAAGGGTTATGGCCCATTTTCAAGATTTTTAAATGGGTTCCCACCTCCTTCCGTAATGTCATTTACGATTTTGTGGCCCGAAATCGTTACCGCTGGTTTGGTCGTAAAGACCAGTGTATGATTCCTACACCAGAATTACAGGCCAAGTTTTTGGGGTAGCTCTTACATAGCTATTTTCCCAGAAGCGGATATCCTGTTGTATTATAAACAAAACAATCATATCTGTTAATTTCTTAAAATAGCTTGGATTATGCTTTTGAGTGCTGATAGCAATACGTAATTTTAACAATATTTCGTGAACACTAACCGTATCCACCAATCGAAGACCAATTACCCATAAAAATACCAAATGAACCAACAATTTTCAGCATACATCAAAAAGTTTCAGGAAACCTTGCGAACAGTGTTTCATGAGCGCTATGACATCGATGAATTTAGTAAAGAAAGAGGGTTACCCCCAGTCGTCTTAAGGGATATTATGGCCGACAACCCGCTATCGGTAGGTATTCCAAATGAATATGGCGGACGAGGGGTACAGGTCAAAGAGTGTTTGGATGTACTGGCAGCAGCATCTTACGAATCACTTCCCTTATCCCTTACGTTTGGGATTAACATCGCCCTATTTTTAGAGCCTGTGGCCAAATATGCCAATGATAAGGTCAAATCTGGAATTTTTAAGCGGTTTTTGGAGCAGCAGAATATGGGCGGCTTAATGATTACAGAACCAGCCTATGGCAGTGACGCATTGAATATGCAGACCTACAATGAAAAATCCGGTGACACCTATAAAGTAACTGGTACCAAGCACTGGCAGGGACTGACGGGAATGGCAGATTATTGGTTGATTACGTCAAGGGCCAAAAAGGAAGATGGACGTCTTAATAGGGATATTGATTTCTTTATCTGTGATGTGACCCAACCCAACCAAAAAATCATTGTCGAGGAATATTACGATAATATTGGGCTCTACATGATACCGTACGGTAAAAATAAAATCAATATCGAAGTCCCTGCTGCCTTTAAAATGGAACCAAAATCTTCTGGGGTCAAAATGTTGTTGGATACCCTTCATCGAAGTCGCATGCAATTTCCGGGCATGGCGGTGGGTTTCATAAAACGAATGTTGGATGAATGTTTAAAACATTGTAACGAGCGGATTGTAGCGGGCAAGAAACTCATT
Organism: Croceivirga sp.; assembly: GCA_050042945.1. Lineage (GTDB taxonomy): Bacteria > Bacteroidota > Bacteroidia > Flavobacteriales > Flavobacteriaceae > Croceivirga. The sequence continues at coordinate 4,241 of JBHJJC010000098.1, read as the reverse complement.
GCCCTAGACCAAATACAATATCAAATATCAAGGGTACAAAGCGCCTTTACCTTGGCTTCCGCTATGTGTTTTCGGAGCGCTTCGACCAGTGGTATCCAACATGATCTGGCCAATGCGGGTATCGAAGCCAACACCATGAAAGCTTTCGTTACCGATCTCATGCAAGAAGCGGCACAGACCGTGACGCAATTGTTGGGCTCAAAGGGATATATTATGGAAAGTATTGGTGGCCGTGGTATTATGGACAGCCGTGCTTTTCAAATTTTTGAAGGCTCCAATGAAATGCTCTATACGCAGATTACGGAGTACATTGGAAAGTTGATGAAAATGAAAAAGGAATTCAACGTATATGAATTCTTAAAGGACTTTCACCTTACGGATAAGGCCAGTGACTATTTTAAAAAGGAACTAAACTTTGATTTTACCAGCGGTCTGAATCAACGTAAGTTGATTGATTTGGGCAGGGTGTTTTCCCGAGTTATATCGTTCAACTATGTGTTGGACATGAACGAGGCCGGATTTCGGAAAGATTTAGTAGACAGTTGTGCCCAAATCCTGAAATTGGAAGTAAGTCAATTTATAAACTTATTCCAATCCACCAATACCGTTATTCCCGTTGAGGCCTATCACGAAAAAGGGGCGTGGCAACAATTTATCTGATAACCACATAAAACTTGTAGGCTTTTTAGGCACCCCAATAAGGGCCGCTCGACACATGTGATGTAAAAAAGGTTTGGCTCACCCAAACCGCCTATTCCCTAACCCAAGCAAAACCGTTGCTTACTGTTGATTTTATGATGGGATATTATAGCGGAAGTTTGAGGGTAACTCTTAAAACTGACGGTTATGAAAAATCTAATTGTACTCTTTGTCCTTATCCCTACTGTTCTCTTTTCCAATGACAAAAAAGTCCCTTCAAACATAAAGGAAGTGACCGTTTATTTAAGCGGTGCCCAGATCACTAGAACTGCCAAAATTGAATTGAAAGAAGGCTCCAATGAAATTATATTTACTGGGCTTTCCCATAAAATTGACGAAAGTAGTATTCAAGTTTCTGGGTTGAATGCGGTTTCTATACTATCCATAGCATATGACCTGAATTATTTGGAGAAATCGGAAAGCAACCCAAGGTTAAAGGAATGGGAGCATCAACTCGAAAGTTTAGAGCATAAAATCACGTTACTAAAAAATACCATTTATGGTCTTGAGGAAGAAGAAAAAGTCATCACCACCAATAGAATGGTCAGCACCGACAATCAAGCGTTGAATTTGGAAAAGGTAAAAGAAATAAGCCAGTATTACAGAGAACGATTGACGGCCATTAAAAATGAAATCTTTGAAACCAATCTAAAGATCAACGAACTAAAGAAAGAAACCAAAGGTTTACAACTTCAAATGGCCGAAGTTAACAATGCCCCAGAACAAGAACAGGGCGAGATTACCATAAAATTTGACACCCCTATAGCAACCCAACTCCATTTAACTTTCAAATACTTGGTCAGCGATGCTGGTTGGGTACCCAACTACGATATTAAATCAACCCAATTGAATGCTCCGCTAAATATGGCGTATAAAGCCAATGTATATCAAAATACAGGAAAGGATTGGAATAATATCGATGTAATATTATCGACCGGTAGCCCAGATTACAATATCAGCAAGCCGGATGTAGAAACGCATTTTTTAAACTTTACCTCGGCCTAATCCAAACGCTATTCCCCAATAAAAAAGAAAAAGGGATATGCCTTTAACCCAAATGTCAAAAAAGTAGTTGGTACCATAACTGATAGCTCAGGATTGCCCTTGCCTGGCGTCAATATTGTTATAAAAGGAACCTCAAATGGCACCCAAAGTGACTTTGATGGGAACTATTCGATTGAGATACCCTTTGGCCAAGAGTTACAATACAACTATATCGGCCAAAGAAATGTTTCGATTCCCATTTATTCCTCAATTATGAATATTCGCATGGAAGAAGACGTTGAAGCCCTTGAAGAAGTTGTTGTAATGGGACATGGCAACTCTAATCCAAATGATTTCACAAGCGCAGTCTCATCGATAAGTCCAGAGCAGCACTTACAAGGTCGGGCTGTCGGAGTTCAAATTCGGGGGATTTCTTCAGTTAGAGCTCCTAGGGTGAAAGACAATGAGCCAAAACCACTTTACATCATAGACGGTGTTCCTATTGAAGGATTTAAGGAGGGCGATTTAGATGCCAACGAGATTCAGTCCTTAGATGTTTTAAAAGGAGCCGATACTAAAATCTACGGTAGCCGAGGGGCCAATGGTGTGGTGCTCATCACCACAGAAAAAAGCAGTACCAAAGAGGGAGCGACAAAAACCGAATTTGTCATCAAAAAGACCTATTCGATTCCCTCCGACGGAGATATTACCGCCATAGAAATCAATTCATTTAAAATTCCGGCCAATTACGAGTATTTCGCAGCCCCTATTATCAATGAAAATGTTTTCCTAACCGCTCGTTTTACCAACTGGGAGCGACACCAACTCTTACCCGGTGAAGCCAATATTTATTTTGAAGGCACTTATGCCGGTAAAACGGTATTGGATCCCTATACCACTAAAAAAGAGATGACCCTTTCTTTGGGCATTGACCCCAACATTACGATCACTCGCAATCAAGAACGTAATTTTAAAAGTAAATCCTTTACAGGTAGCAATCGGGTATTGGACCGGACATATACCCTTGAAGTCAAAAATAATAAGGGTGTAACTATTGATTTACGCCTGTTGGACAGAGTACCGAAATCACAGAACAAAGAAATTAAGGTTGATGACGTGGTGTTCAACACGGCAGACTATGATGCTAAAAAAGGCCTGTTGACATGGCAACTCAAGTTGGTCCCCAAAGAAAGTACGACCAAGACGTTTTCCTTTCAAGTAAAATACCCGAGGGGGAAATTTATTTCTTTATAACAATAAAAAAGGGGAGCGTTTAGCTTCCCCTTTCTTTTAGTTGTCAAACGACATCGGTTCGGTCAATGCCTTGATGACCTCTTCATCTCCTTCAAATTGTTTTTCAAAATTGTACGGTACCCGTTTATAAGGATTATACCCCAATTCGATAAACTTCTGTTGGGCCTTCAATTCCACATAACGATACATGCGAAAGGGCTTTGTGTCAGGAAAATCTTTCTGATAGTTTACGATATAAGGACTTATCTCCTTACGGATACCAAGCGCTGCCAGTACGGCGGCACGTGTGACCTCGTCATAACCCGGTGCTTGTTCCAATTCCTTGACTTTGGCTTCAGAAAATATCCATAGCTTGGTGAGTTCACCCCAACTGGGTAACCCATTTTCGGTAAAATCCTTTTCCACAGCTTCTGCCGTATCTGATTGATAAAAAATTCCACCGGACTTAATGTTCCCATCTTGAAGTAGTTCACTGGACATCAATGCGTAGTTGCCATTTCGATTGGGCGTGAAGATAATGTAGGTAGACGCATCGAAGCGTTTGATGATGTCAACTGTATCGATACGTGTAGGATATGGACTTTCTTCTTCTTGAACGTCCTCGTATAAAATAATATCCTTAAGCTCCGTTATTTGCGTTTTATCGCCTTCAAGACCAAAAGAGTACCAAATACTATTTTCTTGTCCGGTAACCAGAAAAGTGATTGAGAACAAAAAAACGAAAGGGAATATGCTATTTTTCATATTAGTACTGTTCTTATTTTAGGTGATTTAAGATAAAGTCCAATGTGGTGTTGGTGTTCCGTTTTTGTGCAAACGCATGTGTTTTATGTACAATTGGCTCCCAAAGGCCCTTCGAGCGACAGTAGTTCAACTCCTTTTCATATTCCAGGGCAACCTTTCCGGAGAGCAACACATCCATATTCTCTTCCCGACGATAACGCTTGTAAATCTTTCTTAAACCACTAAGATATAACCTGTCTTTGGTAAAGCCACCTCCGCGATGGGCACGAAGGGTAATCGCAAACGCTTCTTCCCTATTCAATTTATACTTACCGTAAATTAAATCAAAGGTATCTGCAAAGCTGTAACCCTTGATCAAACTATCTGAGGCCATTACGCGATACGCCAGTTCCTTTAAACGTTTTAAGGTCAGGGCACCCCCCATATATTCGCTAAAAACCGCCAACCCTTCTTGAGTTTCTACATTTTTGGGCAGCCCATTTGAAAAGATCTTTAACGGTTGTAATAGACTGTTATACGTCGTTACTAGATGTACCCCAATTTCGTGATTGGCGAGTGTC
>JBHJJC010000097.1:0-44724 GCA_050042945.1 Croceivirga sp. | reverse complement strand
CAGTATTAGTGAAAAGCTGTCTCAATTTCAATTTTTATACAATTTTGTACCCATAATGCTGGAAGGGTCATTTCTAACAATGAAAGCCAATGCTGTTTGTATTATTTCAGTGTCAAAGGATGAAATCTATACAAGGGGAATTAGAAAATGAGCTACTATTTCTGATTTAGGTGCCATAGGCATTGTTTTATGGCAACTACAGCATTTACTTTAGTTTAACGAGCACGGTTATTCAACAGCGTAAATTTTGGAGTACCTAAGCTATTCCTTCATTGGAGATATAAAATGTAGCGACTTGCAAAATACGAACTGCTTCGCACTAGTATTATTTCTCAGAAAGCATCCAAGCATCGGCAGAAATGGTCGCCTTGATTTTTTGTAAGTAGGCCAAAGCTTCTTGACCGTCTGAAAAACTACTAAAAACCACTTGATGAAGACCATAACGATTGGCGCCGATGTAGGCCGCGTCATAGCCTTGATTTTTTAGTTCGGCGACCTTTTTATCGGCATTGGCCTTAAAACGAAACGCCCCGGCGATAATATGGTGCATTGGCCCTTCGGCTTTTTTGGAAATATTAAGGTTCAACGCCGGTAATTGTAAAGGATTTGCCTCGAAGAAAGTAGCCTCTTGAATATGTCTTGAAACTGCCTCTTGTGTATCTTTTCTAACCAATTCTTGGCGATTTTGGTTTTGGTTATGCAATTGGTATGCGCTTGCACCCGTAGCCAATAAGAGTAGAAAGGTTGCTGCATATTTCAACCATGCCCTATTAGATGTAGCTTCCCGTTTTTCAGGGGTAATAATGAAAGGTATGCGCTCTTCCAGTTGTTCTGCCTCTTGTTTTAAGGTTTCCCTTAGCACTGGTCCGGAATTGAATGAAGAGAATCCGAATGAGGAGGCCAAATAATTATGACCCTCCTCTGGGGAAAACTGAATTTTTTGCTCTTGCCCCATCCGTAGTTTGCCAATACCCTCTAGGTAAATATGTTTTCCGTCTTCTAGCCTGATTTTCCACTGCTGGGCCACTTTGTTGATTTCTTCCACCAATTCTTCGTAAGGCAGTTTTTTGGCACTTGCAATATGAGAGATCAGTAAGCCATCGTTTTTGGTCAACTGTTGGTTAAAAGAGAGGACTTTTGTTGGAGGATAAAATGTTTGATTTTTTTCGTCAATACGTGCTGAGACGGTATTGGTCAAAAAAGCACCAAAATTAGGTATAACAACACAGTTGTACCGATACAATAATTCAGCGATATAGTGTTCTAAACGCATAACGGCAAATATTGAAAAAAATATAGGCAGGCGAAATGTAAGGAGTAACTTTTTATTAACATTTGAATTTGGGTATATTGTGGAAAAGTTCGACGAATGCCTGAAATGCCGCCACATGAGCTATTGCCACTGTTACGGCTACAAAAAGTGCCGCAGGTGGGCGATGTTAACGCGAAGAAATTATTGGAGCGATGCGGTTCTGCAGAACAAGTATTCAAAGAACGTAAATCTACACTTCAGAAGATAGATGGAATCGGAAGTGTACTGCTTTCTGGTCTGTGGGACGATATTCATCTTGAAGAAGCGGAAAAGGAACTCCAATTCATCGAAAAGAATCAAATTGATTATGCCTTTTTTAAAGAAGACACTTATCCCAAGCTTTTAAAACACTGCATCGACGCCCCTATTTTAATTTTTAAACGGGGCAATATTGATTTTTCTGGAAGGAAGGTGATTAGTATTGTGGGCACCCGAAGGATAACGAGCTATGGAGCCGCTTTTATCAACGAGTTTATAGCCGCTATTGCGCCGATGAACCCCATTATTGTAAGTGGTTTTGCCTACGGTGTGGATATTGCTGCCCAAAGGGCGGCTACCGAACATCATTTACAAACGGTAGGATGCCTGGCACACGGCTTAAATCAAATATATCCTAAAGCACATCAAAAATATGTGGCAGAGGTGGAGAAGAACGGTGGGTTTATCACGGAGTTCTGGAGTTCCAGTAATCCCGATAGGGAGAACTTTTTAAAGCGCAATCGTATTATTGCGGGAATAAGCGAGGCAACCTTGGTCATAGAGTCGGCAGAGCGCGGCGGAAGTTTGGTTACCGCTGATATCGCCCATGGCTATAATCGCGATGTTTTTGCTGTTCCTGGTCGTTCAACGGATAAGTATAGTACTGGGTGCAATAACCTTATCAAGCAGCAAAAAGCCCATGTATTGACATCTGCAGCTGATTTAGTGTATATGTTGGGATGGAAAGTAGCTGAAAAACAATCACCTACAACACAAAAACAATTGTTTGTTGAACTTGATGAAACAGAAAAGTCTATCTACCACTACTTACAGTTAAACGGCAAACAGCTGCTTGATACCGTTGCTTTGGAGTGTAATCTGCCTATTTTTAGAACGTCTTCAGTCTTGTTGAACATGGAGATGAAAGGAGTGATTCGTCCGTTGCCCGGTAAATTGTTTGAGGCCATATAGCACCAACTTACTGTTTGTCGAGTGAAATTTAGACAGACAGGATAGTACGGCAAAGAAGGTATTTGGGCAGGTGGAATATGATATTTCGTCTTAGAAATACTTTTCTGTTATTCGAGATGTAACTTTTAAAGTGTCATATCGAGCGCAGTCGAGATGCGGCTCAGAGCCTTTTCGTTTAACAGCAATGTATAAATAGTGTTCTTTTCTTTTTTGCATTACCCAAAAAAGAAACAAAAAAGTCTAGGCTGATTTTTAATTTCTTGAAATCTGCAGATTTTTCAGCTTCCGCGCCATCCAGGCCGTTCCTGATAGGTATCAGGATACTCTTTGGATGACTTCCATATGCCCCTGCTGAAAAATCAGGATCTGCTGCGAAACTTAAAAATAGGCCGAAAGCCTTAATTATGTAATTTCCCTTTAAAATTAAGGTCATGTCTACTTTCACCATAATTCTGATCTTAATTTTTTCTGATGTATTCTTTTTGTGGAAGATATTCAAGAGTATTGGTAGAAGGAAAAAATCCTACCCGATGAGCGTTACTTTGAGCTCAAATACAACATTAACCTTCTAAAAGCCGTCTCAACTATCCTAATTTCTCATTTGGGATTCCTTGGTTTTACGACTTATCGCGATATTACGGCCATAGTTGAGAGTGATTTTGAAAAACGTTTCAATGAACAACAACAGCGAATCAATCAATTGGATTCAATAGTTGGTGGCTATGAAGAATTGGTTGAAACTTTGAAATTAACAGAAGGGCAATCCATTGAAAACCTCAATGATGTAAAGCGAGAGTTCAGAACAATTAATAAAAAAGTGGCAAGCACACAAGAGGCTTTAAAATACAGCACAAGAATTTATGTAGCAAATAGCTTGATTTTCAAAACTAATAAGAATGAGAAGAAGCTAGTTCAGAAATATTGGTTCAAAAATTTAAGGACTATTTACGCGACAAAACTACCAGTTTTTAAAACTGCATCATTTGTTTTTACTCAGATGAAAAAAGGAGGTGTTAGTTTGATAATCGAAGATATTACCAAGGATTTTGTTGAATTAAGATTATCTCAGGAGTCGCTTATGCTTTATGATGCGCAACTATCTGACCATATTTTTGATATGTGGATAGCTGAACCTAAATAGCCCCACTACTCCGAAATGACAGGGTACAATCTATTGACCTCAACACCTAGGGTAATCCAGACCGTTCCTTTTACTTATGGGACTAGACAAGACCTTTAGTATCCCACTTTCTCCCTAACCCTAGACAAAACACCTTTAGCCACTTTTTTTGCTTTTTCCGCCCCGATGGCCAAGGCCTCATCGACTTCATTGAGGTGGTTCATATAATAGTCAAATTGCTCGCGGGGTTCTTCAAACGTGGCACATATCGTCTCATAAAGGGCTTGCTTGGCGTGACCATAACCATAATTGCCGGCCAAATAGTTTGCACTCATTTCTTCAATCTGTTCTTGTGAAGCTAAAATTTTATATAGGCCAAACACATTATCATGGGTAGGGTCTTTAGGGTCTTCCATTGGGGTGCTATCGGTGACGATACCCATGATTTGCTTTCTTAATTTTTTATCGGGTTGAAAAATATTGATGATGTTGTCTTTACTCTTACTCATCTTTTCACCGTCTGTGCCGGGTACATACATGGTTTCTTCGTGAACCTTTGCTTCGGGGACTACGAAGGTCTCACCCAACTGGTTGTGAAAACGGGATGCGACATCCCGGGTCATTTCCAAATGCTGCAACTGGTCTTTTCCAACGGGTACAATATCAGCATCATACAACAAGATATCGGCGGCCATAAGCATTGGGTAGGTAAACAATCCCGAATTGACGTCCTGTAGGCGATCTGCCTTATCTTTAAAAGAATGGGCCAAGGTTAAACGTTGATACGGAAAAAAACAACTTAAATACCACGCTAACTCAGTTACTTGGGGCACGTCACTTTGGCGATAGAATACCGTTTTATCAATATCCAATCCGAAGGCCAACCAGGCAGCGGCCGTAGCATAGGTATTCTGACGAAGTTCTTCCCCATTTTTAATTTGGGTCAGCGAATGCATATCGGCAATAAAAAGAAAGGAATCGTTTTCGGGCCGTTGCGCCATTTGAATCGCTGGAATGATTGCCCCCAATAGGTTCCCCAAATGGGGCACTCCCGTACTTTGAATACCCGTAAGAATACGTGCCATTATTGAAATTTAAGCAGTAAATGTAACAATCCGGTAGCTCTAAAAAAAGCTATTTTTGAAATGTGCTTCACATCATAAAAAACATTGGTCATGCGCTGTACCGTATCTGGTTTTACCTTTTGGTGGCGGTTCCTATTTTGTTGTTCTCCCCTTTTTTGCTTCTGACGACCGTGTCAGGGAAAACATATCATTCGTTTTATTGGCTTGCTAGGAATATTTGGGCAAAGCCCATTTTGTTCGGAATGGGATATCTGCCGAAAATAGTATGGAAGCAAAAAATGGAACAGCATAAAAGCTATATGCTGATTGCAAACCATACCAGTATGGTAGATATAATGTTGATGCTCTATGTGAGTAAAAATCCTTTCGTCTTTGTGGGAAAAAAAGAGTTGGCTAAGATTCCCGTTTTTGGCTTCTTTTATAAAAGGGTCTGTATTTTAGTGGATCGGAGCAATGCAAAGAGCAGGTCTGCCGTTTATCGCAGCGTACGACAACGGTTAGAAAAAGGACTGAGTATCTGTATTTTTCCCGAAGGCGGGGTACCCGAGGAGACAGTCCTTCTAGATGAATTTAAAGACGGGGCCTTTCGAATGGCCATTTTGCACAACATCCCTATTGTGCCGATGATCTTTTTGGACTGTAAAAAGCGGTTTCCATGGGAATTCTTCAGTGGTTCTCCAGGTATTTTGAGAGTCATGGTAAACCCTTTTGTGGAAACAGGCATTTTGGGAGCAGAAGACACCTACACTATTAAAAATCAAATTAGACAAACCATATGGGATACTTTAATGAATAATAAAAAAAGCCCTATGAACGAGCATAGGGCCTAAAGCATGCCGTAAGGAACACGGCGTACTAACCAACGTCTTTAAAATTTAAAATTTAAACCGCTATATACGCCAACAGAATACGGTCTGAAATTTCCAGCTGCTTCGGAAAAGGTATTCAGTTGGTACTTAAATATGGGTTCTACATTCAATTGTAGTTTTTGGGAAATTTGATAATTCATACCAAGACCAATGTTGGTACTGAAGTTGATACTATTGGCATTGTTGGCCTCGCCCATTTCGGTAATGAGCTGTTCAGATTCAAGGCTTACAGCATTGTCTACCAAAAACAAAGAACTAAAACCGCCAATTATATTGATTCCAAATTTGTTATCGAATAAGGCATAATTGAGTTCCATGGGCACTTCAACATACCCAAGTTGTTGTACCATACGCCCCTCAAGGGGTTGGGCCTGAGCAACTACGGCGCTCCCTTCATTTGGTGCTGGTGAAAAACCTTCCTTATTCTGTACGACTAAATTTCTGGAAGTCTGGGCGTAAGTGATATTGTCAATTAATTGGTTGGTCGATGTGGTCAATGATGACGTAAAAACAATATCATTGGTATCATAACCATAATCTACGCGATGCACTCCGGAACGCACACTCAATTTTTTACTGATGTTGTACGCAACGGTTACTCCATAACTAAGATTGAGGTTACCCGATTTAGTACTTGACGCAAAGTTGGAGTGAATCGGGGAACCTTCGCCAATGGCGCTAAAGAACACGGGGGCAATGGAAGGCCCCATTGACCACCTTTCCGTCTTATCATTATCTACAAGGGCTTCTTCTTGAAATGCCTCTTTTTCAGCAATGGCCTCGTAAATTGACTTTTTATCCTCCTTTTCTTCATTTTGGGCCATAGCCACTTCGGTTTCTTTAGTCGAGTCAATTTTGCCTTCTTTGTTTAGAATAGGCTCAGTATCACTTGGCATCACTTTTTTATTGCTTTCAACTTCAGCTACTTTTGTCTCTTCTTCCAAAAGAAGGGTTTGAGGTGAGATTTTAGTATTTGATTTATCGTTGGTAGTTATTTTTTCATTCCCTTTTGGGGATGTGTCATTCTCGGCTAATTTTGTTTGATTTCTTAAAAACTTTTGTTGTCTTTTTGGTGTTACTGGTTCAAGACCGTCAACTTTTCGTGTACTTTCAACTTTATCTTTCGAACCTTCTTGTTCTTCTTCAAGTGATTCAGCATCTTCTATGGCCACTTGGGAACTACTGGATTTTTTTTGGGAATGATTATCCAGAACGCCTTCTTTGATGGGCTCCGATTTACGCTCGTTCATCTTTTTCTCCGTATCTACGATGGTGGGAACCGTAATTTCATTTTCGGATGAAAAAGGATTTATAAAGTAAAGCAATAGGGCAATCGCTGCTGCAGCCCCTCCTAATTGCCACCATAGGGGTATAATTCTTTTCTTTTTCTTCTTATCCAATGAAGCTTCTATTCTTTCCCAAACACCTTCATCAGGTATTTCGGAGAAGCCATCGAACGTCTCTATGAACATTTTGTCCAGATTATTTTTTTCCATCTCTTTCACGTTAAGCGATGTTTACATTTTCTTTTTCAATTTTTTCTTTCAAAATCATTCTGGCACGGGCCAAATTTGATTTTGATGTGCCTGTTGATGTTCCCAATAACTCACTGATTTCTTTATGTGAATATCCATCCAGCACATAAAGATTGAATGTCATTCGGTACTTATTGGGAAGCTCTTGTATATATTTTAAAAGTCTTGAAAGACTAATATCCTTTGCTTCATTTTCGATTTCTGCCGTCTCCCCTAAATTTTCGCTGACCACATCCAAGTGTTTTTCTTTGCGGTATTTCTGCAATACGGTATTTACCGTGATACGCTTCATCCATCCTTCAAAAGAACCTTTGTGATTATACTGCGCGATTTTGTCAAAAATGGTCATAAAGGCATCATGTAAGTTATCTTCCGCTTCGCTTCGGTTTCTCGAATATTTAAGGCACATGCCGAAGAGAACACCCGAATAGTTTCGGTACAATTCTTCTTGAGCCTGTCGATTCTGTTCCTTACAGTATTTTATGAGTTCATCTTGACTCAAAATGTTGGTTAGTTTGTTGTTTATTGGTTAATACCGTCTACGACGGGCACCCTATGTTCATCATATAGGTGGTTGCCATTAGCATCATCGCCCGTATAAAACCGTAGGGTATAAAATTCGACATCCTTAATGGTGACGGAGACGATTTCCGTAAGCAAGTCTTCCGTACTCGTACAGTCACCTTCTTGGGTTAAAACCGAACCAATGGCTACGACCGTGGTCAAGCCGGTTTCATCGGTAAAAACATCAAATCCTTGAAAATAGGTACAGCTATCAGGTCTTAAAAAGGTAACGTCCATGCTGTGAGATTGTCCCAACACGAAGAAATCAGGTATCTCGGCCTCTGTGATGCTCAAATTCACAAAATGGAAATTTTCTTGTGTATCTAATTCACAACTCGAAAATGACAATCCACCCATGACCAAAAGTATAAAGCCATAAATTCTTTTCATAGTCAATATAATTATACTTCAAAGATGCCACAATAACGCTTGGGTTGCGTATTTATGGCCTTTTTCAACGATATGGGAAAAAATTTATTCCCGTAATGCGGCTATTGCATCTTTGATTTTGACTTCCAATTCTTCAGATAGCTCTGGGTTGTCTTCCAATAGTCCTTTCACGGCATCGCGGCCTTGACCTAGTTTGGTATCTCCATAACTGAACCAAGAGCCACTTTTTTTGATAATTTCGTAAGAAACACCGAGGTCTAAAATCTCTCCAACTTTAGATATTCCTTCACCATACATGATATCAAGCTCCGCGGTTTTGAATGGTGTGGCCACCTTATTTTTTACCACTTTGACTCGGGTCTTGTTTCCTTGAACTTCGCCATCGGTACTTTTAATTTGTGTTGAACGCCTAATGTCCAATCGAACGGACGCATAGAATTTGAGCGCGTTACCACCTGTTGTGGTTTCCGGATTACCGAACATTACCCCAATTTTTTCCCGCAACTGATTAATGAAGATTACGGTACAATGGGTTTTACTTATGGTAGAGGTCAACTTTCGAAGCGCTTGTGACATTAATCTGGCATGAAGTCCCATTTTAGAGTCTCCCATTTCCCCTTCAATTTCACTCTTTGGAGTTAAGGCAGCAACGGAGTCAATAATTACGATATCAATGGCACCAGAACGAATAAGGTTGTCGGCGATTTCGAGGGCCTGTTCCCCATGGTCAGGCTGCGAAATAATGAGGTTATCGATATCAACCCCTAACTTTTGCGCATAAAAACGGTCGAAAGCGTGTTCGGCATCAATAAATGCGGCAATACCCCCTGATTTTTGCGCTTCGGCGATGGCATGTAAAGTTAAGGTCGTTTTACCTGAAGATTCCGGTCCGTAAATTTCGATAACCCTACCCCTGGGGTATCCCCCGACGCCAAGGGCCAAATCCAATCCCAATGAACCTGAAGAAATCACTTCGACATCTTCGATTACACTGTCGCCCATCTTCATGACGGCACCTTTTCCATAAGTTTTGTCAAGTTTATCTAAGGTAAGTTTTAGGGCTTTGAGTTTGGCTTCTTTTTCGTTACTCATCTTCTTGTAAAATTAGATGACGAAAATAGCATTTATTGGCGAGACCCTAATTGGGAAAGTAATTGAATTTAATGCTAAAAAAGCGTAGCGTATCATACTTCATTGAGAGGAATATATTTTACCCGAAGTACAACGCAACCATTTGAAGCATTAGTACTCTTACTATTGACTAATGTAAGATTTTGCCCAGGAATTTACTCAAATTACCTGTCAAAATAAATGAAAAAGAAAAGATATTGGTCATGAAGCGTCCCTTGCCCCGGACGCTTTTTTATTTGGCTATATTTGCGCTTCTTGAACACCGTCTTTGAACTTAAAAAAGGTATAGCATGCAACTGTACAATACATTAAGTGCAAAAGAGAGGGAGCAATTGATTGAGGAAGCCGGTAAAGATCGGTTGACCATTTCCTTCTACACATATGCACATATAGGCAACCCCCAGATTTTTAGAAATCATCTTTTCATTCATTGGAATGAACTTGAGGTCTTGGGCCGAATTTATGTGGCCAATGAAGGTATTAATGCGCAACTATCCTTGCCAGCGGAAAACTTTGAAGCATTCAAGAATCATTTGGATAGTATTTCGTTTTTAGAAGGGGTGCGTTTGAACGTTGCTGTCGAACAAGACAATAAATCATTTCTTAAGCTGAAGGTCAAAGTACGACACAAAATTGTCGCCGACGGCTTGAATGACGACACTTTTGATGTAACCAACAAAGGGGTTCATGTGAACGCAAAAGAATTCAATGCCTTGATCGATGACCCTGAAAGTGTTGTAGTAGATATGCGCAATCACTACGAAAGTGAAATTGGCCATTTTGAAAGTGCCATTACGCCCGATGTTGATACGTTTAGAGATTCTTTGGATGTTATAGAAAAGCAATTGGCTCGGCACAAAGAAGATAAGAAGCTGGTTATGTACTGCACAGGGGGTATTCGTTGTGAAAAAGCCAGTGCCTATTACAAACACAAAGGGTTCAAAAATGTATATCAACTAGAAGGCGGCATTATTGAATATACCCGGCAAGTGAGAAACAAGGGCATCGAAAATAAATTTAAAGGCAAAAACTTTGTCTTTGACCACCGCCGGAGTGAGCAGATATCAGATGAGGTCATTGCGAAATGCCATCAGTGCGGTAAGCCCTGTGATACCCATGTCAATTGCGCCAATGAAGCTTGTCATTTATTATTCATTCAATGTGAGGAATGTGCCGAAAAAATGAACAATTGTTGTTCTCGTGATTGCAAAGAGGTGACTGCACTGCCCTATGAAGAACAAAAGAAATTGCGCAAGGGCAAACATGCAAGCAATAAAATATTCAAAAAAGGTCGGTCTGAAGCGCTGAAATTTAAGAATTGAGCAAAAATCCTTCCTCAAAATTTAGCTATCTTTACTACAAACTAATATGAACCAAAATCACAAATTCGGAGTCGGGTTTGTGATTCACGATATTTACGTCATTTATGGCATGTAGCAGTTGCTCTAACGGCAAGGATGGGCAACCGCGGGGCTGCAAGAACAATGGTACTTGTGGCACAGATGGTTGTAATAAGCTCACCGTTTTTGATTGGCTTTCCAATATGTCGCTGCCCAATGGTCAAACCCTTTTTGACTGTGTTGAGGTACGTTTTAAAAACAGCAGAAAAGAATTTTTTCGAAATACTGATTTACCCTTGGCCATTGGTGATATCGTGGCCACGCAGGCCAAGTCAGGGCACGATGTGGGCATTGTAACCCTGACTGGAGAGTTGGTTAGGGTGCAGATGAAACGGAAAAAGGTAAACCCAGAAGACAAAGGGTTACCTAAGATTTATCGTAAAGCAACCCAACGTGATATCGATATTTGGCAAAAGTGCCGCAATCGTGAAGAAGAGATTCAGAAAAGGTCAAGAGAAATTGCAATTTCCTTAAAATTGGAGATGAAGCTCAGTGATGTGGAGTTTCAGGGTGATGGTTCAAAAGCCACTTTTTATTATACTGCAGAAGATCGTGTCGATTTTAGGCAGTTGATAAAAGATATGGCAAAAGCCTTTGGCATTCGAATTGAAATGCGCCAAATTGGCTATCGTCAAGAAGCGCAACGTTTGGGTGGTATTGGATCATGTGGTCGTGAACTCTGTTGTTCCACATGGTTGACTGATTTTAGGTCGGTCAGTACCGCATCGGCGCGCTATCAGCAATTGGCCTTGAATCCCCAAAAATTGGCAGGACAATGCGGTAAACTTAAGTGTTGTTTGAACTACGAGCTCGATATGTATCTGGAAGCGTTGAAAGATTTTCCTCCCGCCGATTGCAAATTACAGACCGAAAAAAGCGTTGCCTTTTGTCAGAAAGTCGATATTTTCAAAGAAACGCTTTGGTTCTCCTACCGCAACGACCCCTCAAAATGGTACGCTCTGCGAAAACAGCAGGTTCTTGAAATATTGGAGCTGAACAAAAAAGGTGTAAAAGTGGAAGGTCTTGAAGACTATGTGACCGAAACCAATACTGAAGAACGATTGACGTTTGAAAATGTCGTTGGGCAAGACAGTTTAACTCGATTTGATCGCCCTAAACGGAAAAAGAACAAGAAACGGAAGAACAGAAATCATCGTACTAAGAATCAGAAAAATAAAGCAAAACATGCATAGTCGTTTTGTAATGATGGCCTTATCGCTGTGCCTATTTTCCTGTAACGAAAATCTAGTACATAGCGAATATGTTGCGTTAGGAAATGGAACTTGGAAGCGTAAGGATACCGTTCAGTTTTCGCTGAAAGCATTGGATACCGTAAACCGGCACCATATGTTTCTCAATATTAGAAATGATAGTCGTTATGAATTCAGTAACCTTTTTGTCATAGTGAAGTTGGAAGCGCCCAGTGGTAATACAAAAGTGGATACCTTGGAGTATGAGATGGCCTTGCCTTCGGGGGAATGGTTGGGAAAGGGAAACGGAAGCGTAAAAGAAAGTAAACTTTGGTATAAAGAAAACGTCGTTTTTGAAGAATCTGGCGTATATACCGTAAACGTTTTGCATGCCATGCGTAAAAATGGAGAGGTAAATGGATTGGACAATTTGGAAGGGATTACTGACGTGGGCATTCAAATAGAAAAAGCACAATAGCATGGCCCAAAAAAAATCCCCTAAAAAAAGCTTTTCAAAATTTATAATTTGGTTTTGGGCCCTTTTTGGTGCAGGGGTTCTAGTTGTCTTCCTTATTTTTTCAATGGCTTCTTGGGGTTTTTTTGGTGATATGCCCGAATACCAATACCTAGAGAATCCTGAGACGAATTTGGCTACTGAATTCTTGTCGTCAGATGGTGAAACCCTAGGTAAATTATATCTAGACGACAATAGAACACCAGTTGATTTCAAAGATTTGCCCGAAAATCTGGTCAATGCCTTGGTGGCCACCGAAGATGCCAGGTATTACAATCATGCGGGTATAGATGCAAGGGGATTTTTACGTGCCCTGGCCTATTTGGGAAAAAAAGGAGGGGCGAGTACCATTTCGCAGCAACTGGCCCGACAACTTTTTATCGGAGCTAGGGACAAAGAAAGCACGACCAATGCCATTACCCAAAAGATAAAAGAATGGGTTTTGGCAACACAATTGGAGCGACAGTACACCAAAGAGGAAATTATAGCCATGTACCTTAATATTTATGATTTTGGTTATGCGGCCGACGGTATACGGTCCGCAGCAAGAATCTATTTTGGTAAAGAGCCCATAGAATTAAAGGTTGAAGAATCGGCAATGCTTGTGGGGATGCTCAAAAACTCTTCCTTAATCAATCCACTTCGAAGGGAAGAAATGGTACTCAACCGTCGTAATACCGTTCTAAGCCAAATGGCCAAATACGGCTACCTTACGGATATTGAAAAAGATTCTTTGCAAAACCTTGAGATGGATTTAAACTTCAGCCCTGAATCGCATCGAGAAGGCCTTGCCACCTACTTTAGAATGTATATGCAAAAGTGGTTGAACAATTGGGTCAAGGAGCATCCAAAACCCGATGGTTCCAATTACAATATTTACCTAGATGGCCTAAAAGTCTATACTACCATTGATTCAAGAATGCTAAAGAATGCAGAGAATGCCGTTGAGGCACATATGAAGAAGCTTCAAGCAGAATTCTTTAATCAGAACACACCAGAGCGGAACCCTACTGCACCATTTTTAGATTTAAATTCAGCAGAAATTGAAGGTATTCTGGAGCGGGCCATCATCACATCTCCCCGATGGAGGGCGTTAAAGCGACAAGGGCTTTCTGATGCCGAGATTCGTGCATCCTTCAATGAAAAAACAGAGATGAATGTCTTTGATTGGAACAGTGATTCTTATGAAAAGGATACTATTATGACCCCTTTGGACTCCATCAAATACTATAAAACGTTTCTACGTACTGCCATGATGTCTATGGAACCCCAAACGGGCCATGTGAAGGCTTGGGTAGGCGGCGTCGATTACAAACATTTTCAAAATGACAACGTTATTCAAGGGTCCCGTCAAGCAGGTTCTACCTTTAAACCTTTCGTATATGCAGCTGCCATCGATCAATTACGGTATTCCCCTTGTGATTCATTACCTGACACACAATATTGTATCGAACCGATGAAGCATGGTAACGTTGAGCAGTGGTGCCCCAAAAATTCTGACGGGAAGTATTCACTAAAAAAACGAACCTTGAAAAATGCCTTGGCCAATTCCGTGAATACGGTCACGGCCCAGTTGATTGACCAAGTAGGTCCGGGTTCAGTTGCATCCATTGCAAAAAATATGGGATTTACAAGAGAAATTCTTGAGGTACCCGCAATAGCCTTAGGTGTGCCTGAAGTTAATGTCTATGAAATGGTTGGGGCGTACGGCACCTTCGCCAATCAAGGAGTATATGTGCAGCCGGTCATGATTACCCGTATCGAAGATAAAAATGGCACAGTACTTTATGAATATGTGCCCAAAACGAAAGATGTATTGAGTAAAGATGTGGCCTACACTATGGTCAATTTAATGGAAGGGGTCACGCAGCACGGTTAAGGTGCTCGTTTAAGACATTCATGGAATAAGGATAATTTTGTGTACAAAGAGATTATAACAGGCTATCCGTATGAATTTGACAATCCAATTGCCGGTAAAACGGGCACTACACAAAATCAAAGCGATGGCTGGTTTATGGGTATGGTGCCCAATTTGGTCACCGGTGTTTGGGTAGGTGGTGAGGAGCGGTCCGTTCACTTTAGTCGAACTATTTATGGTCAAGGGGCATCTATGGCGTTGCCTATTTGGGGGCTTTATATGAAGGCGAATTACGAAGATGAGGCGTTGGGGGTTTCCAAAGGGGCCTTTGAGGAGCCAGAAGACCTTTCCATAAATGTGGATTGCACCAAGATTTTAGAAGAAATTAAAAAGGAAACCGATACCGAAGATGATTTGGACGATTTAGACTTCTAAGTGTTGCTTTGGTTGAACTCCAACATTGTTTTGTACCTTTCCTTTAGCACTATAACATACTGTCAATGATTAATAAAACGGTATCTGGGGTAAACGAAGCTGTTGTCGGAGTATCAAACGGTATGACCTTTATGCTCGGTGGCTTTGGTCTTTGTGGTATTCCTGAAAACGCTATAGCTGAACTCGTTCGGTTGGGCATAAAAGATATTACTTGTATTTCAAACAATGCAGGGGTAGATGATTTTGGATTGGGCCTTTTGCTTCAAAACAAGCAAATCAAAAAGATGATTTCTTCTTATGTAGGAGAAAATGACGAGTTTGAACGACAGATGCTTTCAGGTGAATTGGAAGTAGAATTAACCCCTCAAGGTACACTTGCAGAAAAATGCCGAGCGGCCCAAGCAGGTTTTCCTGCTTTCTATACTCCGGCTGGTTATGGAACCGAGGTCGCCGAGGGAAAAGAAACACGGGATTTTGATGGTAAGATGTATGTGTTGGAGCCCGCCTTTAAAGCAGATTTCTCTTTTGTAAAAGCATGGAAAGGAGACGAGGCGGGAAACCTTATTTTTAAAGGTACGGCGAGAAACTTTAATCCATGTATGTGCGGTGCGGCCACCATAACGGTAGCTGAGGTTGAGGAATTACTTCCAGTCGGCAGTCTAGATCCAAATCAGATTCATATCCCAGGTATTTTCGTGCAACGCATTTTTCAAGGGAAGGACTACGAAAAGCGAATTGAGCAACGAACGGTACGTGAAAGAAACTAGTCGATTTCTTAATACTATGATTTAAAAGAATTCTTTAGCGATTTAAAGTCAAATCATTAATTATTTCCAAAATTACAGGAACAAGTAAACGAACGAATTTTTCAAATTAACACATTATAAAATTTTCAAATCGTGTTAGACAAAAACGGAATCGCAAAGCGAATTGCCAAAGAGGTTAAAGATGGATACTACGTAAATCTAGGAATCGGAATCCCCACCTTGGTGGCCAACTTTGTTCAAAAAGAGATCAGTGTTGAATTTCAAAGTGAAAATGGTGTTTTGGGTATGGGGCCATTTCCTTTTGCAGGAGATGAAGATGCTGATATCATCAATGCCGGAAAGCAAACCATCACTACGCTTCCTGGAGCTTCCTTTTTTGATTCCGCTACAAGTTTTGGAATGATTCGGGGTAAACATGTCGACCTGACGATTTTAGGGGCGATGGAGGTTGCTGAAAATGGTGATATTGCAAACTGGAAAATTCCCGGAAAAATGGTAAAAGGTATGGGTGGGGCAATGGATTTAGTGGCGTCAGCAGAGAATATTATTGTTGCCATGATGCATACCAACAAAGCTGGGCAGTCCAAGCTTTTAAAAGCATGTACGTTGCCCCTGACGGGAGTGGGGTGTGTAAAAAAAATCGTAACGAATATGGCGGTCTTGGAAGTAAAGAACAGTGCCTTTCACCTTTTGGAGAGGGCACCAGGTATTTCAGTCGATGACATCAAAAAGGCAACCGAAGGCTCACTAATTGTTGAGGGCACCATACCCGAAATGGAGATGTAGATTTTACCCTTATCATTTGATATTGAGCGTTTATTGGTTTTTCCAAGCTTTTTTGTCAAAACAACAAAATATTTAGTGCTTTTGAGGCGTTATTAAGTTTTGATATACTGTCAAAAACCCCTAAATTAACCTACATAATTTCAAACCCAATGATTTCAGAATTCAATCAAGATCCTGTTGTACTTGAACAAGACATACAGGTCTACCGCAGTGATTTTTACAGCGGTTTTGCTAGGTTGGTCAAAAAGCTATTTATGTTATAGACCGAACGAACAACCAAAAAATAAAAAAGAGTCGCAATTGGCGGCTCTTTTTTATTTTTGGGGATATGAAAATTAATTTTCGGCCATGTAAGATTGACGGGTTACCGCAACTTCAATCCTTGTCCGTAACGACTTTTTCTGACGCTTTTGCTTCCCAAAATAATCCATCTGATTTTCAAATCTATTTAGAAAAAGCGTTCTCCTTACAACAACTGGAGTTTGAATTGGCCAATCCTAATACGTCCTTCTTTTTTGTGGAGAACCTTGATACGATCATCGGATACTTCAAGCTCAATGTAAATGAAGCCCAAATGGAACTAAAAGAAGCTTTGGGCATGGAGCTTGAACGTATTTATATACTTGCTTCATTTCAAGGTAAAGGGATTGGTTCTAAAATATTGCAGTTCATAGAACAACTGGCAAGAGACTATGGTAAGCATTATCTTTGGTTAGGTGTATGGGAACAGAACATCGAAGCCATTCGCTTCTATGAAAGACACGGATATTACAAATTTGACCAACATCCATTCTATATCGGATCTGACGAGCAGACCGATTGGTTATTAAAAAAGGAATTAATATGAAATTATTCACACTTTTTATGGTACTGCTATGCAGTATGGTTGCATTTTCACAGGATGTTTTCTTCCCCGAGCGGCATCAAGATTGGAAGCCTTTAGAAAAGGTTTCAACAGCTTTTGATGAGTCAAAATTGAACGATGCAGTTCAATATGCCATGGATAATGAATATTCAGGTTCCCGAGATTTGCGAATCGCAATTTTGAAGGGGTTTGAGCGTGAACCTTTTCATGAAATATTGGGGCCAACAAAGAAACGCGGGGGGCCTGCAGGAATGATTCTGAAAAATGGCCACTTGGTTAAAAGTTGGGGCGACACCAAACGAGTTGATATGACCTTTAGTGTGACCAAGAGCTTTTTGTCAACTGTTGCAGGTCTAGCGTATGACCAAAAACTAATCGCCAGTACTGATGATAAGGTTGAACAATATGTTTGGGATGGAACTTTTGAGGGGAATCATAATTCCAAGATTTCTTGGAAACATTTACTACAACAAAATTCAGATTGGTCTGGAGAATTGTTTGGTATAAAAGATTGGGCCGATCGCCCACCAAGAGAGGGCGATCTGGACGATTGGAAGTATCGAAAGCTAAATGAACCCGGTGATGTCATGGAGTACAATGATGTTCGTGTCAATATTTTGGCCTATTCATTGACCCATGTATGGAGAAAACCCTTGCCAATGGTATTAAAAGAACATCTGATGGATAAAATCGGAGCTTCAACAACTTGGCGTTGGTTCGGGTATAAAAATGCCTGGACAACCATAGATGGTATGAAAATGAAATCGGGCACCGGTGGGGGGCATTCGGGTGGTGGAATTTTTATTTCGGCAGAAGATATGGCCCGCTTTGGATTACTGTTTTTGAATGATGGCAATTGGAATGGCAATCAAATTATTAGCAAAGATTGGATTCAAAAGGCCATTACACCATCAAAACCCAATAACAATTATGGCTACATGTGGTGGCTTAATCGCGTAGGCAACCGTCAATGGTCTGGGGTCAACGAAAATGTGTTCTACGCCGCCGGTTTTGGGGGTAATTTTATTGTCATTGATAAGGAAAATGAAATTGTCGTTGTAACCCGTTGGTTGGAACCCAGTAAAATAGGGGAGTTAATGAAGCGGGTAAGTGCAGCGGTGAAATAATTGGTCAGAGTTTCAACAATCCATCTAAATACATAATATCACCTTCGGCCTGTAATTTTTGGGCAAAGGCATTTTCGAAAGCGACATGTACCAAAAGGGCAATGGCCTTTGAATTCGACTTGGTCAGGCTATTGGTACGATAAATGACGTCACGTATGGTTGAGAAACTGATATTGCTACGTAGCGCAATATTGGCGATATCATCTTTTGACGTGGTTCTTCTTAGAATTTCAGATAATCTTGCGTTTAACGGTCGTCCATAATCTTCTTTATTGAACATGATTTCATTACGGATGTTTAGTGTGTATTTTGGTGATGACATAATCTTATGCCTTTGTCTTTTTAATAGTCTTGTTATATTTGCTTGTAATTGAATTACAGGTAAATGATAAAATTTTGCATATAATTATAAATATATGCAAAAATACTACACAAATATCATATTGTGGAAATCATAAAGCGGTTAAGGAGAAAACATGGGCTCAATCAAAGTGATTTGGCTTCTGCCATTGGGGTCAGTTTGAGAACAGTTCAGCTTTACGAAAAAAAGGATGCAAACATTCCAATAAAGAACCTTCAAAAGATTGCCAACGTATTTGAAATGAGTATTGGCGAACTTTACCTCAATGAAGTAAACGATATCGGTTCACAATATGGAAAGCAACAACCCGTGGTTAGTGGATACAATACAGGTTATCGCTTGAATAATGGCAAAGTACTTTTGAGAGCGCCTCTAATTATGGCTGAATCATATGGGGATTTTATTGAAAAGGGCCGCGACGAAGAATTTGTAAAAAATGTACTTCACATCGATTTCGTTATCCCTTCTTTTGAGGAAACGCCATATGTGGCCTTTGAAATCACGGGTAACGCTATGGATGACGGCACTTCACATTCCATACCCAATGGGGCTCTGGTCTTGGGACGGAAGGTGCACACGCTCAAATTAAATCTTGATAAAAATGCAGAAAACAACATTTTTGTCATGGTTTGTTCGAATAGAATTATCTGTAAATCGGTTACAGCTATTTTAGAGGGTCAAAAAACCATTCACTGTCATAATTTAAACCCTTCGCCTGAATTCAAAGACTTTGAAGTTCCAATGTCCGATATAAAAGAAATATACGCCGTAATAAGAAAACAAGTTTGAAAAAGACCTTTTTATACGGTCTAGAAGCGATTTAAAATTTCAATGGCTTTATCCAAGGTCTCCGTGGTTTTTGCGAAACAAAACCGGAGTTGTCTGTAATCTTCGTTGTTCACGTTAAAAACAGATATGGGAATACTGGCAATCCTATGTTCTTGAATCAATCGTTTTGAAAAATCGATATCTTTTTCATCTGTAATTTTCGAGTAATCCAAAAGCTGAAAATAGGTTCCCAGTGCCGGTTTGAATTTGAATCTTGAAGACTGAATTCCCCTTAAAAAGTAATCTCTTTTTTGTTGGTAAAAATTATTGAGGCCCAAGTAATTTTCAGGTGTTTTAAGATATTGCGCCAAACCACGTTGTATAGGGTGATTAACACAGAACACTACATATTGGTGCACTTTTCTAAATTCACGCATCAAAGCTTTTGGCGCAGCGCAATAGCCCATTTTCCATCCGGTGACGTGAAATGTTTTTCCAAAAGAGGCGCAAAGAATACTTCTACTGGCCAAATCCTCAAATTTTGCAGCGCTTTGGTGCGATGCGCCGTCGAATACTAAATGTTCATAAACCTCATCGCTAACTACGATGATATCAGTATCCTTTAGATGAACTTGAAGTTGGAGCATATCTTTTTCTGAAAGAATTGTTCCCGTAGGGTTATGAGGGGTATTGATAATGACCATTCGTGTCTTTGTCGTAATGGCTTTTTTGAATTCGGCCCAATCCACCTCAAAGGTCCCGTGCTTCAATTGTAAGGGTTTAACAACGCCCCCGCAAAGTTCAATGGCAGGCTCGTAACAGTCATAAGCTGGTTTGAAAACAATTACTTCATCATGTGCGTTCACAAAGGCGGAGATGGCGGTAAAAATACCTTGTGTGGCACTGGCCGTGATTGTTATTTCAGACTCAGGATGGTAGTAGTGTTCGTAAAGCGTATCTATCTTCTCAGCAATTCTTTCACGAAGGGAGTAAATACCCTGCATTGGGGCGTATTGGTTATGACCTGATGCAATAGCCTCTTGAACAAGGCGCAATAATTCTGGATCCGTTCCAAAATTGGGGAAGCCCTGTGAAAGGTTGATCGCATCGTGTTCCATCGCGAGTTTTCCGATAATGGTAAAAATAGTAGTACCCACATGGGGTAGTTTGGAAACAAGGTCAATCATAATTTTTTTAAATGGTTTATTATGATATCTAGGCAACCTTCAAGGTTTTTATCTACTTCTTTTTGCCAAAAGCGAAAAACGGAGTAGCCTAATTCCTTTAATTTTTCATTGACTTCTGCATCCCGCTGGATGTTTCGCTCGATTTTAGGTATCCAGATCTCCCGGTTGCTCTTGATTTTTTTCTTTCGTTCTTCCCATTGAAATCCATGCCAAAATTCACCATCGATAAAAATGGCGGTTTTGTATTTCTTTAGTACGATGTCTGGCTTGCCAATCAGCTTTTTGTAGTCAATGCGATATCGATAACCAGCTGCCCATAGTGCTTTTCGAAAGGCCAATTCGGGTTTGGTATCCTTGCCTCGAATTTTTGACATGATTTTAGAACGTTGTGGAGTAGTATAAAATCCTGACTCCTCGTTAAATCGCGGAACTTTGATACGTGCTTTGGTATACTCCTTTGGCATAGATGAATATAAAAAATCCCAGACGCTTTTTCAGGTCTGGGATTTCATTTTGTTATGTTTGCGTGGCTTAACCTTTTACACTAGCGAAAAGATATTCACGGTTCATGCGGGCAATATTTTCTAAAGAGATTCCTTTTGGGCACTCTACCTCGCAAGCTCCTGTATTGGTGCAGTTTCCAAAACCTTCTAGATCCATCTGGCGCACCATGTTGGTGACACGGTCAGCTGCTTCTACCTGTCCTTGCGGAAGCAATGCGAATTGTGAAACCTTGGCTGAAGTGAACAACATGGCACTGGCGTTTTTACAGGCTGCTACACAAGCTCCACAACCAATGCAGGTTGCAGCATTAAATGAGGCATCAGCTGCTTCTTTCTTAATAGGTATGGCGTTGGCATCGACTGGACGACCAGAAGTATTCACAGAAATATATCCCCCGGCCTGTTGAATTCGGTCGAATGCAGTTCTATCGACAATCAAGTCTTTAATTACAGGAAATGCTTTTGCCCTCCACGGTTCAATTACGATGGTATCGCCATCATTAAAACTGCGCATATGCAATTGGCAGACAGTAATTCGTGAATCAGGTCCATGTGGGCGACCATTTATCATTAATGAACATGCGCCACAAATTCCCTCACGGCAATCATGGTCAAACTCCACGGGTTCCTCACCCTTTTCAATCAATTCTTCATTGAGAACATCCAACATTTCCAAAAACGACATGTCACTTTCTATACCCTCAATGGTATAGTTGGCCATTTTCCCTTCAGAATTACTGTCTTTCTGTCTCCAAATCTTAAGATAAATTTTCATAGCAAATGCAGTTAATAGTTAAGGATTAATGGTTATTCGTGTTTTCTGCCTTGACCAAATAGTTGATGTAACCATTTAATACTTTGAGACATTCAATAATCATCAGCCTTAATTCTTCATACTCTTCTTTTACAATATAATTTTCGTCAAAAGCTACTAGAATTTGATCCAAAAGTTCATATGCCGAACCTCTCGAAGTTCTACAGAACTGAGCATTTTCCTTATAATGAAATCTTCCATAACCTTCCGCAATATTGTGGGTTATGGAACGAGATGCCCTTCTCATTTGAGAGGTAAGTTCGAATTTTTCGTCATTTGGGAACATTTTAATCGTTTTGGAGATAGCCCGCCGTAAATCGGTGGCTTTTTTCCAGCACGCTAAATCCTCAAATGTTCGAATTTCACTCACAATTAACTATTCACTTTTAACTCAATAACCAAGTTACTTGTAACTTCTTGTCTTTACTTTAATATTTTCGTATTTCAAATCTTCTTTGTGCAACTTGGCCTTACTAGGCTCAACTTTATATTCCCAGGCAGCTACATATATAAAGTTCTCATCATCGCGCAACGCTTCCCCTTCAGGGGTTTGGTATTCTTCCCTAAAATGCCCCCCACATGATTCGTTTCTATGTAAGGCATCCATGGCAAACAATTCTCCCAATTCCAAGAAATCCGCAACGCGGCCTGCTTTTTCAAGCTCTTGGTTTTTACCATCTGCAGCTCCAGGAACTTTTACGTTTTCCCAAAAATCTTTTCTTAGGTCGGAAATTTCCTTCATTGCTTCCAGTAGGCCATTTTCATTTCGGGCCATACCACATTTGTTCCACATGATTTTCCCTAGCTTTTTGTGGTAATAGTCAACAGAGTGTAAGCCGTTGGTAGACATCAACTTGTGAATTCTATTGCGTACATTTTTCTCTGCTTCATCGAACTCGGGGGTGTCTGTTGATATTTCCCCGGTTCTAATATCATTACTTAGATAATCCCCGATAGTGTACGGCAATACAAAATAACCATCGGCCAATCCTTGCATTAGTGCAGAAGCACCCAGCCTGTTGGCGCCATGATCGCTAAAATTGGCCTCACCAGCAGCATAACAACCGGGAATGGTGGTCATTAAATTGTAATCGACCCAAAGTCCACCCATAGTGTAGTGTACAGCAGGATAAATCATCATTGGTGTTTTGTACGGATTTTGGTCAACAATCTTCTC
This sequence comes from Croceivirga sp., assembly GCA_050042945.1. Classification (GTDB taxonomy): domain Bacteria; phylum Bacteroidota; class Bacteroidia; order Flavobacteriales; family Flavobacteriaceae; genus Croceivirga. The sequence goes on along the minus strand of JBHJJC010000097.1, from coordinate 21,796 downwards.
ATACATCTGAAAAAGGTTGCCGTATTTGGCCTCTACCACTTTTTCACCAAGTTGTCTCACAGTTTTGTCATCAGGACTTTTCATACCAGATGTCAATGCCTTTTCACGTCCGTAGCGCATGATGGCGGCATCAAAATCCAAATAAACCGCTTCACCAGTTTTGTTTACCCCATAACCGGCATCACATCGTTCTTTGGCTGCCCTGGAAGCCACATCACGAGGCACCAAGTTTCCAAAGGCAGGATAACGGCGTTCTAGATAATAGTCTCTGTCTTCTTCCGGAATTTCAGTAGGCTTAAGCCTTCCTTCCCGAATGGCAACGGCATCTTCCATTTTTGCCGGCACCCATATTCGACCATCGTTACGCAAAGATTCAGACATCAATGTCAATTTTGATTGATGGTCTCCCGAGACAGGAATACAGGTCGGATGTATTTGGGTATAACAAGGGTTCGCAAAATGAGCCCCTTTTTTATGCGCCTTCCAAGCGGCCATGACATTCGCCCCCATGCAATATGTAGATAGGAAAAATAAATTCCCGTACCCTCCGGTACCCAAAACCACAGCGTGTGCGGAATGACGTTCAATCTCTCCGGTAACTAAATTTCGAGCGATGATACCACGGGCCTTTCCATCAACTAAGACCAAGTCCAGCATTTCGTGGCGGGTGTACGATTTAATTTTGCCTCGCTGAATCTGACGGTTCATCGCAGCATAGGCCCCAAGCAATAATTGCTGGCCCGTCTGGCCTTTCGCATAAAACGTTCGAGATACCAATACCCCTCCAAAAGAGCGGTTGTCTAAAAGGCCACCATACTCGCGGGCAAAAGGTACACCTTGCGCAACACATTGGTCAATAATATTGGTTGATACCTCTGCCAAACGATACACATTTGATTCACGGGAACGATAGTCGCCCCCTTTGACGGTATCATAGAATAAACGATATACACTATCGCCGTCACCTTGATAGTTTTTGGCTGCATTTACGCCCCCTTGCGCAGCAATGGAGTGCGCTCGCCTTGGAGAATCTTGATAACAAAATGTTTTTACATTGTAGCCGAGCTCTGCTAATGTAGCGGCAGCAGAACCTCCAGCAAGGCCAGTACCTATAACGATGATATCGATGTTACGTTTATTGGCAGGGTTGACGAGGTCAATTTCATTTTTATGTTTTGTCCATTTGTCCTTTAATGGACCAGATGGAACATTGGAAATCAACGTTGTTGATTTTTTTGTGTCTTTTTTTGTTGGTGTAGCTACCCCAATTTCTGCTTGAATCTTCTTTTCCATGATTAATGCGTTACAGGGTTAAAGTGATGGTAAATGGCAATGAAAGCAAATGTGAGAGGAACAATCACTGCAAAACCTTGAGCAAATTTTTTAAATCCTTTGGTGTAATTGTTATTGAGACCCATTGATTGAAATGAAGAGGCAAATCCATGCCACAGATGAAGACTTAACAAAGCGAAGGAAATAACGTAAATAACCGTTCTCCAAAAAGGAGCGAACTTCTCAACGGTTTCGGCGTAATAGCGTGTAGGGTCTTCAGGATTAGAAACAACGTATTTGTAAGCCATTTCATGGACCCAGAAATCATAAAAGTGAAGCCCAAGAAAAGCTAAAATCACCAGTCCACTATATATCATGTTGCGAGACATCCAAGACGCATTGGCTCCACCTTGATATTTGGTATAACTATAACCTCGTGCTTTTTTATTTTGAAACTCTAAAACAAAACCCATCACGAAATGAACTATAACGCCTATAATTAGAATAGGTTGCATGATAAATTGGACGAGAGGGTTATATCCCATAAAATGCGAAGCCTCGTTAAAGAAGTCTGGGGAAATGACCGAAGCGAAGTTTATGGAAACATGAAGCACTAAAAAAATGACCAAAAATAGTCCAGAAAGTGCCATCACAAATTTTCGGGCTAGCGACGATTTAATCAATCCGCTCATTCGTTAAAATTTTATACAAATTTATGGCACGAATGACTTTTTAACAAGTTTTCAACTATTCCTCCAAGCTTATTTAGAAACGTTTTAAGCAATTGCACAAAACGTTTGAGGGTTTGCTAGTTTTCTAGGGATTTTGCCCTTAAACCTTAGACAAAATAAGCTGTTAAAATTTGTATTGGTTATGCAGTAGAAATTATCTTTTTTAACCGATATTGTCAATTATAGCCCAATGGTAAGGTATGGATATCGCAATACTTTCAGTTAGTCTAAATGTGCATTCTACAAGAAGAATTGTACAAGAAGCGCAGGCCTTAGGGCATTACGTTGAACTTATTGACCATACGAAGTGTTCTGTTAAGTTGGGCGAGGCAGAACCCAAGATTTTTTTGGGTGAGGAAGATGTTACCCATGAATTTGATGCCATCATACCCCGCATAGGAACCAAGGTTACCCGACACGGAGCCGCTATTGTAAAGCAGTTTGAGATGAATGGTGTTTTCAGTACCGCTCGTTCTTTAGGCATTACGCGTGCGAGGAATAAAGTAAGAACCCTTCAGATTATGGCACGAAAAGGTATTGCAATACCCGAAACACTTTTTTCCATCAACCCCAATAACATTGGCGAGCAGATACGTCTTTTAGGAGGACCCCCTGTCGTCATTAAGATTCAAGAGGGCACTCAGGGTATTGGCGTTATCTTGGCAGAAAGCAAAAAGTCGGCAAAGTCGATTATTGATACGTTTTACAAGATGGATACAAGTATTTTATTGCAACAATATATTGAAGAAGCCAATGGAGAAGACATTCGAATAATTGTTGTGGGCAATAAAGTGGTCGCTGCCATGAAACGAAAGAGTGATTTAGATGAGTTTCGCTCGAATGTACACCGGGGTGGTCAAACTGAAAAGGTCGAACTCACTCCAAAAGAGCGGTATATTGCCCTGAATGCCACCAAATATTTAGGATTGGGAGTCGCCGGTGTTGATTTAATGCGTTCGAATAAAGGTCCGTTATTGCTTGAGGTCAATGCATCACCAGGACTCAAAGGAATTGAAAGTGCAACAGGGGTCAATGTTGCTAAACACATTGTAAAATTTGTAGAAAGAAATGCGTTTCGAGGAAGAAAATAAGACCATAAATATTAATGGGAGTAGTGTTCTACCTGGAGAGAACAAGCTGCTTCGCATAGCAATAGCCCGACTACCTACGGGAACTTTAATCGATATATCGGTACACGTTTTTAACGGCAAACATGCCGGGCCGATCATCTTACTGCAAGCGGGTCTGCACGGAGATGAAATCAATGGAGTGGAAACACTTCGGCGCATGTTGGAAAACGATGACTTTCAACTCATAAAAGGAGCGGTCATTGTCGTGCCCATTCTAAATGTTTTTGGATTTATTCACTTCTCGAGGGACGTACCCGATGGAAAAGATGTGAACCGTAGTTTTCCTGGTAGAAAATCAGGGTCTTTGGCCAGTCGGATAGCGTATTACTTTACCCAGGAAATTTTACCCCAGGGTGATTTTGGGCTTGATTTACATACCGGTGGGGGGCAGCGTAATAATTTTCCGCAAATTCGATATACCGAAGGAGATAAAGGGAGCCAGCTTCTGGCCACCTATTTTAATGCCCCGTTCTCATTTGCTTCAAACCTCATTCAGGGTTCGTTTCGAAAAACGGCACATAAAATGGGAAAGCCCATTGCCGTGTACGAGGCTGGGGAAAGCATGCGTTTTGATGAAAATGCAATTACCACTGGAATTATAGGTATAAAAAAAATACTCAGAAATTTTGGCATGATTGAAGGGCCAATGGCGAAAAACAAATCAATTGTCCTGACCAATCGAAAATGGCTTCGGGCACCTAGGGCGGGTATGTTCATTCCTAAAATTGAAAATGGAGGTGCAATGAAGAAAGGCACAATCATAGGTCGGGTGACCGATACCTATGCTAAAAAATACAAATCCATCAAAGCCCCGTTCGATGGTTATGTCATTTGTATCAATCATCAGGCTGTGGTCAACCAAGGCGATGCCTTATTTCACATCGGTAGATAATAATTTTGAGTATAGTTTCCTGAAGCTGGTTTGATAAATAGGAGAATTTTTTTGCGCTCAATTCGGAGCAGACGGAATTGATGTGATGCTTTTAATGTTTAAGACCGCCAATAACAAAGCCGACTGTTAAACCTAAATAGCTATTCTTTAACTTGCCGATGACAATGTTACTTTCTATTCTCGTATCAGCTTCCGGAATAAGATTATACTCCAAACCCAGTCTTGTCGAACCCACCTCCAATCCTCCTCTCAGAAGAAATCCTATTTGGTTATTTACAATTCCTTCTACGATGTTATCGGGTGTATTTGCCAAGGTTATCGAGGAAACCAGACAATAACCGATACCCAATCCTAAATAGGGCCTTGTGTATTTTTCATTAAAATAATAATCAAATGTGGGCATAAAGGAAAACACGGCATTGTCTTTTTCTTCATTAAGAATAAATTGTAAGCTTTCATTATTTTTAAATATTTGGGTGTTTAAGCCCACAGCAAATCGCAACCCTATGACTTTGCTATTTGAAATGGCAATGTGTGGCTCTATATTGAACAATTCGCCAGAATTATAAGAACTTCTCCTGAGGGGTAAGCCAGGCTCTAGCCTCAACTTAACTTGTGCATTTGAACTCGATAAGCTTAATAATAGGGTCATAAATAGGAGAAGCTTTTTTGTTAGAGAGGTGATACTATTGAACAACGGGCTAAGGTTAAAACTGAAACGAATAAAACACCGGGTTTGTGATGTACAAAGTTATTTGCATCCTTAAATTGATTCAGATCACTATGTCCTCAAGCAGGTACATCGCCGTTGGAACGTTTCAATCTTTTTGTTGAATGGTCCACTTAATCTCTCTATCTCTGGCGAAATGTTCAATTGCACCTAATCCAATTTCTTCTCTTCTCCGGTTTATATACTCAGGGTTTTCAATAGGAAAAAAAACAGGGGCTTCGCCCGATGCATAGTCTATCTGTGTTCCGTACAGTTGGGGTTTATCGGTATTAATGAGCATTCTATCAATAAGCCGGGCATAATGAATGGGTTGCGATTCTTTTTTAACAACAGAAGCTTTTAACAATGGTGCATATTTTTCTTTTGACGCTACGCTTCCATGTTGCAAAACACCCCATATCGCTGTATTGGCCCATCTTCCCACTTGGGAAATTCCCAACCAACCGTATTTATCCAGTATAGTGGTTATTTCTTTTTCAAGAACCTTATCTTGGAGCTCAACAACTTCCCAGAAGTATTCATAGGCATCTGAATCTTTTCCCAGTTTATTTTCAGCTTCGAGATAGATGCGCCTAAAAGTTTGGTCTTTCATTAATACGGTCTCCAATTGAACTTTGAGCGAATCAAGTTCTTCTTTAGACTGAGCATTTACTGAAAAATTGATACCCAAAAAGAGTATGAACAAAGACCGTTTCATAGTTTCTACCAATGGTAATCCATTATTTAGTTATTTCTTCGTCTAAAGATCATCTGTCCAATATGATTGCCATCACAATCATTTCCTGTGAAGTCAATCTGTAAAGTATATGGTGTTTTTGAGGTAATGCGGCCCGATCCGTTGAAGTTGCCCGTGCAGTCGATGATTTGGTCATTAAATGTAAATGATTCAATGGTATCACCATCTAAGTTAATAAGCATTGTACCATCATTTCCTGGACTTCCGCAGCATGACGTAAATGATGTGGTTGCAAAAAATTCCCCTCTTAATCTGGTCTTTTCGCTGTTAGCGAAGGTGAATTTAGCCGAAATTCCAAAATCAGTATAAGTAATATCCAAATCGGTATTTGAATTCCAAGTACCAATATAGTCTCCTTCAAGCGTAACGAGCGATTCTTCTTTTTCCTCTTCTTGCCCTGAAGAATCATCTGAACTACACGATAATAGGTGAATGACCACAAACAATATGGAGAAACTCTGTTTTAATGATTTCATAGTATTTAATTTTTAGAATTTTACAAATCCAAAATAGTTACCTTATTATATACATGTCTATAGTTTGAAGTGTAAGAACTTAATTTTGAAGTGAATCCCCCTTTTTTTGAAGTGAAAGGATAGTTTACCCGCCCCTATGGTTTTTAGCGTATTGCAGCGTTAATTTTTATCTACATTGTAACGTTTTATGAAACTGAGAGCTATAATAGTCGACGATGAACCCCTTGCTAGAAAGCGCATTGAGCGTTTGTTGGAATCTGTCACCGAAATAGAGGTCATCGCACAATGCGGAACGGGTAAGGAAGCAATAATCCAAATCAACAGGCTACAACCCCATATTTTGTTCTTGGACATCAAGCTTAAGGATGTAGACGGTTTTTATGTGCTACAGCATGTGACGGTAAAAATGCCCTTAACCATATTTATAACGGCCTTTGATACGTATGCCATTGAGGCATTTGACTTTTACGCTTTTGACTATTTGCTCAAACCCATTACGAAGGAGCGTTTCTATAAATCAATTTTTAGAGTCATTGAAACTTTAAAAAATATTCCACCTGAATATTACAATGAAAAGATTAGTTATTTGTTCGAGTACTTCAAAACGGAAAAGGAGCCCGATACAAGAACTGCTAGCTCAAAAATTCCAGTGGCACATGGAAACAAAACAGTATTTATTGATAGAACTGATATCGCATACATACTGGCATCTAATTATTACATTGAAATTTATACAGAAAAGCAACGATATGTTCAAAGAAACTCCATGTATGGCATTTTAAAAGAGCTAAATTCAGAACTGTTCATCAGAGTCCATAGGTCAAGCATTATAAACCTTGACTATATGGACGAACTTCAATATTCTGATTATGGTGAAATTGATGTCAAGATGAAAGATGGGAGACTATTGAGGATAAGCAAAGGATATCGCAGGGAATTTTCACTAAAAGTGGGCTTGAGAAAGTGAAAAAATATATTAATACGAGACTGTTCGCAATTCTACTGTGGTATATGGTTACCTACCATATTGTTTACCTCGGAAGAAGGATTATCTTAAAATTTATTGGTCGGCCAGAATATTTAGAAATTAGCTGGTGGGCAACCGCATTTGAGCCACTTCTTTCGAATTTTTTAATAGTACCTCCTATTATTTTATTTATCATCGTTTCGACGAAGATGATGATGGATAAAAACATGAAATGGTCGTTGGTCTTTTTAATTCATTTCATTCTTTCCTTTGTCTACTCTGCTGCGATTACCGCTAATGGTTACCTCTATAGAGGGATATTCTACAACACAGATTTGTCTGCCATTACTACCAAAGAATTTTTTGTATTTACATTGTTCGGGTCAAATCTAAATTATTTGGGTTATGTGGGGTTTGTAACCATAACTTATGCTTATTACTATATTGAGAAAATCAGCAATACTGAGATACAAAAAGCACAACTGGCCAAACAAATACAAGATATAAGGTTGCAATTCTTAAAATCACAGTTAAACCCGCATTTTCTGTTTAATACCCTAAATACCATATCTTCTTTAATTCAAGAAAACCCATCAAAAGCGGAGCAGATGATAGGTGATTTGGGGGATTTGCTCAGGGAAGTTCTGTTGGTTAAAGATGAAAATTTGATTGAGGTTTGTAGAGAAGTAATTATTTTGAACAAATACCTTAACATCATGCAAACCCGTTTTTCTGACCATCTCTCTATAACGAGCAAGGTTGAGAAAAAAGTGGAGCATTCTTTACTACCAAGTATGCTACTTCAGCCCTTGTTGGAAAATTCTTTCAAGCATGGGTATTCTTATGAGGTAACTAATTTAAACGTAGATCTCTCGATTTATGAAGAGAGTGATCAGTTGGTAATCGATGTCAGCAATAACGGTGCTCCTCTTTCAAATTTGGTGGACGCTGTTGGATTGGGAATTAGGAATATCAAAGAAAGATTAGAGACGCTATATCAAGGGAATTTTTCTTTTTCCTTCTCCAATATAGAAGATGGGAAAGGCGTTTGTACGACCATCAAAATACCCTTAATCTTTGAATGACAGATTTTTTGATTTAGTCGTTTTTATCTGATGTTGTTTTATTCTCAATAAACTCCAGTCAATCGCTTTTTCCAAATCTGTAAATTGTTTGATGGAATTTTTAAAAAACATACGTTCCATGACCAAACTTGCAAAGCTCCCTTTGGTTTCTCCGACCACACAGTAGAAATTCAGTTGGTGTCTGTTTTTGAAAAATTTTCCCCAATCAGTTGGTACGACGTAATAGTCATTGATTCTATTAGAGATGTAGGCAATAGGAAGGTCATCACCAAAAATTTCCTTTGCCGCGGCGATAGCCGTCTTTCCCTTCTCCCATCCAAAGGTATTCCCTTCATTGAGCTCCCCAATGACAAGGCCTTGGAAAAAATAGAACGTACCAAATTGGTATTCCCTTATTTCACGAATGTGTTTAAAAAAGGGAATCTCTTTGACCCTTTTCATAGCAAAAAATGTTAGTTAGTTGGAAGTATAAATATATTAAAAAACGCTTGTATTTGTTTTAAGAAAAGGTAAGAAATCTACAAAGAAAAATCTTACGTAACTGACTGTTAATCAATACAAGCCTAGTATTGCAAATAGCTTAATTCTCCATGGTTTTGAGTTGAATTCCCAAAGCTTTAGTAGACAGTTGTACCTCTACTAATGATAGTATTAAGGAAACCATCAAGAGAATAAGACTTGAACCAAAAATAATATTGGCCCAAAAGTAGAATTCCACATAAATTAAAAAAATCGAAATAGCGGCGAGGAGAAAACAGCCAATCGCCGTAGCCTGCATATTTTTAATAATACTCAATCGCTTTCTTAAAGATGATATTTGCTGTTTTAACGGGGTTGCTTCCGTAGCTTCAAATTGTTTGTGCAGTTGGCGAATCAAAGCTGCAATGGCTAAATAGCGTGCATTATAGGCCAACATGGTCAGTGAAACGGCGGGGAAGAGAAGTGCAGGAATCGTTAGGGTCAATTGCATAGGGATAGTATACGTATTTAAGGAATAAAGGTAAAATAATCATTTCCTCAATTTGGGGTGTAAAATGTAGTATAGTATGAAATATTGTGATGAATGCAACATAATTTGAGAAAAATAAAATTATATCGTTAAAAAATTGCATAATTAGAAAAGTAGCATTTTATTTGTTTTACTTTTAAACCAAGGTAAAAAGTCGTTCTCAAATTAAGAACGTTAGCGAAGCAATAACCAACTATTGCAAAAAGTGAGACCAAAAAGGGAGCCGAAAGGCTCCTTTTTTATGATTTTATCTTCTGTGTTGTTTCCAATTGTAACTCACTCTTTTTTAATTGATTGTTCAACTGTGTTACCTCAACTTTAAAAAATTTGTCGTAAGCATTTTGTGCTTTGATAAGCCGTTCATTTAATAGCTGATAGACCTCCATTTGCTGGTCGGTAGGTTTAAAATCTACCCCAAAACCCCCAATATCACTGGCCAAAGCACTTAATCTTCCATATAGTTTCATTGGAGAGCGGAAGGCATCTTCACGTGCCCCGGTCAAATGGATATCGTATAAAATCGTAGCAATACGCTTTGCATTCTTTAGCAATTTTTTTGCCGTTGTCCTATCCTGTTCGCTCTTGAGTTCAGAGAGAACCGCCTCTATTTCGGCGCGGATGTCTTCAATATCGTTGATCATGGTCACAGCCAAATTCATGGCATCTCGTAATTCCAATGAAAACGAAACTTGTTCTTCAATATCTTCCAAAGTACCTACAGTACTGGGGTCTTTTAAAACTTTGAGTTCTCTGACAAATTCTTGCTCGCCAATGATTAATTTCACCTTGTAGGAATTGGGAACCACCCGTGGGCCATATTGCCCACGCCACAAATCCAAGTCCCATGTCACCAAAGGGCGCCATCCCTCGCCATTAAGTTGTACCCATGGTCGTCCAGGAGGGGTTGTTTTTAGTTTGGGTTTGTAGGTGGGTTCATAACGTAAATCCCAAACGGTTCGATGTACGCCAGCTGAGTTTTCCCCCTTTAGTGTGCGAACCACTTCATTTTCTTGTGTCAAAATTTGAATTTCAACTTTTTGGTCCGTGCTATCCCTTAAAAAATAATTGATATAGGCACCATAGGCCGGATTCTTCCCAGAGCTCATACTGGGTCCGTCAGTTTTTATGGCCTGTTGGTCTTGAAATCGATAGGCTTCTCGGAGACTGAATAAATAGGCTTTTTGATTCTGTGTCTCATTAAATTCCCGTAAAGCGGAAACGTCATCCAAAATATAATAGCCTCTACCATATGTACCTACTACCAAATCGTCAAAACGTTCTTGAACTTCCAACCAATAGATGGGGGCCGGGGGTAAGTTGTTACGCAATCGCGACCAGTTCTTACCGTCGTCAAAACTGAGATATAATCCATTGTCCACCCCTAAGTACAGCATCCCCTCTCGTTTGGGGTCTTCTTTGATCACATGTGCAAAACCATGTACCGATTTGGGTATGGAGCCGCTGATATATTTCCAAGACTGACCATAGTCTTCCGTTTTATAAACATAAGGGTCAAAATCGCCCATCTGGTGCAAATCGACCGTTAGGTAAGCAGTACCTTTTTTGTACCGCGAAGGTTCAATATTGGCTACCGTACCCCATTTTGGAAGATTGGGAATGTTTACAGTGACGTTCGCCCAGTTCTCACCACCATCTTTGGTTAGGTGTACCTGACCATCATTGCTTCCTGTCCATATCAATCCAGGTTCTACAGAAGATTCTTCAATACTGAACAAGGTGGCGCCATCAAAGGTCATCAGATTATCAATGGCAATTCCACCAGAATTTTGTTGATGGGTCTTATCATTTAAGGTCAAATCAGGACTTATCACTTGCCAGCTTTGACCGTCATCGTCACTCTTATGCACAAACTGGCTTCCAACATAGACGCGATGTTTGGTGTGCGGTGAAAATGAAAGCGGAAAGTTCCAATGCCAGCGGTACTTTAGTGTACCAGGCTCCCAACCATAACCCGCCTCAGGCCAAACACGAACATCCCTGGCATGCCCTGTTCGGGCATCATAGCGTTGTAATCCGCCATCATAACAACCTGACCAAACAATGTTGTCATCTAAAGGGTCAGGTTGAGCAAAGCCACTCTCGCATCCACCAACGCCTCTCCACAATCCTAAGGGAATATACCCTTGTAGACTGTTGCTGGGGCCTTTGTAAGAATACCCATCCTGTCGGTTCCCGTAAACGTTATAGGGAATTTGGTCATCGACAGCAACATGGTACATCTGTGCGATGGGCAACACAATGCGTTGATAGGTCTCACCACGGTTTAGACTAATACTGGCTCCACCATCATGGGCTACCATAATGCGACTAGCGTTGGTTGGGTCGACCCAAATGTCATGATTATCGCCACCAGCGCTGTAACCTGATTTATACGTTTTACCACCGTCTTTTGAAGTGCTATATTTTACTGAGGCCACATAGATTTCGTCAGGGTTGTCGCTTGATACCGCCATACGGGTATAATAAGGTGCCCGTTCGTTAATATCGTGATTTCGGGTTTGAAGTGTCCATGTTTCGCCGAAGTCTTCAGAACGGTAAAGGGCTGGGCTATCAATTTCAAACAGGGCATACACCACATTGGGGTTAGAAGGTGCAATGCCAACACCGGTTTTCCCCACAGGATGATCAGCTCCTCCGGGAAGTCCGTTTTCGGAAAGTGGTTTCCACGTTGTTCCGCCATCCATCGAACGATAAATACCTCCACCGGGGCCACCACTGCGCAACCCCCAGGTATTGATATGAATGGACCACATACCTACCAATAATTGGTCTGGATTTTCTGGATTTAGTGCAATGTCAGCTGCACCCGTATGCTCATCTACAAACAGAATACGTTTCCAATTTTTTCCGCCATCGATGGTTTTATAGACGCCACGGTCTTTTTGAGGGCCATAGGTATGACCGAGTGCCGCGGCATAAACAATATCAGGGTTGGTAGGATGCACTACAATTCGCCCGATTCGACCCGTTTTTTCGAGCCCCACATTTTTCCAGGTTTTTCCAGCATCTTCTGATTTATAAATACCGTCGCCCATGGCATGGGCAGGTCGAATGACAAAGGTCTCCCCAGTGCCTGCCCAGACAATATCAGGGTTTGTCGGAGCAATGGCAAGAGACCCGATTGATGAGGCTTCTTGGTCATCGAAGATAGGTTTCCAGGTCACACCGCCATCTGTGGTTTTCCATAATCCACCCGACGCTGCACCGATATAATTGATCATAGGGTCGCCTGGAACTCCTGTAATGGCAATGGTTCTATTACCTTCAGGGCCTATAAACCGAAACGTAAGCGCTTCAAATGGAGAAAGGTCGGTTTGGGCCAATGAACAAAACGTGCTGGCCAAGGCCAATAGAAGTGATTTGAATTTTATCATGTTCTCGTGGGTTGAAAAAACTGTTCTTAAATTTACGAATCTCTAATCGCATCTAAATGAAAAAATTGTGTCTCCTTCTTATCATCGTTGCATGGTCAATTAACTTTTGTTTTGGACAGAAAACTATCGCTAATGATGTAAGCGAAGCTCATATTGCCATTGCGGGAACAAAAATTAGTATGGTTCCGCCACAAGCGTTTACGGTAGCAGCAAATTTTGCAGGGTTTCAGCAAGACGAAAGTGGGGCGAGTATAATGGTTTTGGACCTTCCTGGTCCTTTTTCAGAAGTTTCCAAAGCATTTACCGAAGAAGGACTTAAGTCGCAGGGAATGACTTTTGTCGCATCTGAATCGCTGGATTTTCAGGGATTGGATGGAATGCTCCTCACCGTTCAACAAGAAGCATATGGTCAACTATTTCAAAAACATATCTTGGCTTTCGGCAATGATAAAGAGACCGTATTGATCAACGGAACTTTTCCTTCAGATAAGATTGAACTGCATGAGCCCGTTCGTGATGCTTTATTGACCACTTTTTACGACAGTACCAAAGAAATAGACCCTTTCGGCACGGTTGATTTTGAGATAAGTTCAGATGGGGGTGGACTTATATTTGCGAAAAGTATGGCCAGTTCGCTCATATTTAATAAAGACGGAAAACTTCCATCCCAATCAGAAGATCAGGCGAATTTTATTGTGGGGAAGGCCTTTTCTGAGACGTTGGTTACCGATAAAAAACAATTTGCAAGTGCTCGATTGGGTCAGCTGCCGATTGAAATCGATAGTATAATTGCCACAACTTCTGTAGAAATAGATGGGCTGCCTGGTATTGAAATTATTGCCGATGGAAGAAATCCTCAAAATAACAATGAAGAAAAGGTATATCAAGTCATGTTATTTGAAGAGACATTGTATTATATCATGTTAGGGTCATGCGAGGGCAATTTTGGTGAAAATATCAAGATGTTTCAAAACATGGCCAAAACCTTTAAACGCAAACCTTTAAAATGAAATACGACCTAATTTCCAATCAACTTTTTGTCAAAAACCGCAAAAAGTTTTCTACTCAAATGCGACCAAAGAGTATAGCGGTTTTCAATTCGAATGATATTTATCCCGTCAGTGCGGATAGTACCATGCCCTTTGAACAGCATAGTGATATTTTTTATTTGAGCGGGGCGGACCAAGAAGAGACTATTTTGTTGCTTTTTCCTGATGCTTTGGATAAAAAACACCGTGAGGTATTATTTGTTCGGGAGACCAACGCGCATATTGCGGTTTGGGAAGGAGCAAAATTGACCAAGGCGCAAGCCACCAAAGTTTCGGGAATTGAAACAGTATATTGGTTAAGTGATTTTGATAAAGTGTTCTTCGACTTGATGACCGAGGCAGACACTATTTATTTTAATACCAATGAACACTATCGTCAAGCTGTGGAAACCGAGACCCGTGAAGATCGTTTCATCGAAAGATGTAAAAGGGACTTCCCAGCACACCAATGGGCCAAAAGCAATCCGATTTTACAGCACATTCGTGGGGTCAAAGAGCAAGAGGAATTGGACGTACTTCAAAAGGCTTGTGACATTACCGAAAAAGGCTTTCGTCGCATCTTGAAGTATACCAAACCGGGCGTTTGGGAGTATGAACTTGAAGCAGAATACCTACATGAGTTCATTAGAAATCGAAGTAAGGGATTTGCCTATACCCCTATCATTGCTTCGGGAAACAATGCCAATGTGCTCCATTATATTGAAAACAACCAACAGTGTCAGGCAGGGGATTTGATTTTGATGGATGTCGGCGCGGAGTACGCCAACTATTCCAGCGATATGACGCGAACTATTCCGGTCAGTGGAAAATTCACCGAACGACAGAAGGCCGTTTATAATGCAGTGCTCAGGGTAAAAAAAGAAGCAACAAAAATGCTGGTTCCTGGAACCGTTTGGGCAGCATATCACAAAGAAGTTGGGAAAGTGATGACATCAGAACTACTGGGGTTAGGACTATTGAATAAGGCCGATGTTCAAAATGAACCTAAAGATTGGCCCGCTTATAAAAAGTACTTTATGCATGGTACCAGCCATCATCTCGGACTGGACACCCATGATTATGGAGAATTAAAGACCCCAATGAAAGCCCAAATGGTCTTTACCGTGGAGCCAGGCATCTACATTCCTGATGAAGGTTTTGGTATTCGTCTGGAAGATGATGTAGTCATACAAGAAACAGGCGAACCCTTTAATTTGATGCGAAATATTCCGATTGAGGCAGAAGAAATTGAAGAACTCATGAATAGTTGAAATAGTATTGTCATTTCGAACTGTCACATCGAGCGCAGTCGAGATATAAAGGAGAAATCTCAAGCATCTTATTATTTACGAAAGACTTCTAGCCTCTAAACCGCTATCGGGATTCTTTAGTTATACGATTGACGAATAAAAAAACCAATACAGCAGGAAGCATCCATCCTAGATGAAATTGACTTAAGGGAATCCAATGGGTAAAGACCTTTACTGATTCGCCCCAGCCCACACTATTCAGAAAATCGGGAATACTAAATAGCAGCGTGACCCCGACAACCCATTGAAAAACCCTTGTTGAGGCCCATTTTTCAGGGAGCAGATTTAAGAAAATCAACACAATGGTCACAGGATACATAAACATTAAAGCCGGTAGTGCCACCGCAATGATATATCCTACATTGAATTGCCCCATGACCACACCCAAAACACAACCAATGACCGCGGTTACGATATAAGCCTGTCGAGACGCATTGAATCGCCCTTGAACAAAATCGGCCGTGCCGGTCACAATGCCCACGGCTGTGGTGAAGCAGGCCAAACTAACTAAAACGCTTAAGAAAAGTCGGGCTGACGAACCTAAGGTTTTTAGACTGATACCATTGAGCAGTGCTGTACGCGAAATTTCGGAATCGAACTCCCCTTGCATCAAAGCCCCGGTCAAAATTAATCCCGCATACACTAAGAAAAGACCCAGTCCTGCATAAACCCCTGCCTTTCCTATAAGATACCGCTTTTCTTTGAAGTTGAGGTCCTTATGTTTTAGGTTTACGGAAATGATGATGACACCACCAACTACTGCGGCACCAATGGCATCAAAAGTTTGATAGCCTTCAAGAATGGCATGGGTAAAGGGATTTGAATAGGCTGAGGTCGAAAAAGAAAATTCAAATCCTAAAATTGTAGTTAGAATGATGGCCATCAGAATGAGCAGAATCCCAGGAGTTAAAAATTTACCGATGAGGTTTAGAATTTTAGAACGGTTGACCACAAATAGAAAAACCAGAGCAAAATATATAGCGCTTGTCAACCATGATGAGGTATCGAACAAGGGCATTATGGCCATCTCATGGGTGACTGAGGCGGTTCTAGGTGAGGGTAGTGTAACGGAAACGGTATAAATGAGATAACAGTATATCAAACTAAAAGTGGGCGAAACCTTTTTGGCAATATCAAACAGCGTGCCCTGTAAACGGGCATGGGCCAAAATACCTAAGATGGGTATGACTACGGCAGAAAGCACGAAACCCAGTACTATCCAAGGCCAAGATTCTCCACCTTGATACCCTAATAAAGGTGGAAGAATAAGGTTGCCTGCGCCAAAGAAAAGCGAAAAAAGTGCGAAAGCAACTACAAACACCTTTTTATTGTGGTCCATTAATCTAAATAATTTGTTAATGTAGGCTGTTTTTGTATCTTGAGACTATGAGCGCTTCATCGATTTTATCAAACATTTTGTCGAATTTGTGCATTTTGTCGAAAAAAGCAAAAAAATCTGCAAGTCCCTCAAAATAAAGGAGAAAAAAGTAGCGTTGCAATTTATGAGTACCAAACCCACATTTTTTTTAACATAACCAAGTCGAACCAAACATTGCATAACTCGGTCCCCAAATCGAATCATACTGTAAAATCGTTTCACGCTTATGAGTAAAACCATTACCCCCGATGGCAACAAAATCACTGGAATTTTCTGCAACCTGTTCGGTCATCACTATGTAGTATCCAAAAAAGTTACGGAGCATATTAAAGAGTAGCGCTGTGTGCATTGCGGTAAAGAGGTAACTACTGATGAGAGAGGCAAATTGGCTCCATTAACCCATAAAATGAAGGAAATCAACAGAACCTTAGCAGATATGTTTCACCGTCGAAACAGGATTCGGGCCAGTGTCAAACCGTTGCGAAAACAAGTAGCCTAATCACCCCCGAAGGAATTCCAGCCTTGGGCTGTCAACGAAATTTTAGAGCCATTCCTGGAGATTAAATGTGCACCCTCATTTTTATGTGTCATATGCCCCAAGACTGTAAGATTTGGATTGCCCTTGATTTTCGGGAATTCTTTTTGGTCAATCGTAAACAAAAGTTCGTAATCTTCCCCTCCGCTTAAGGCAATCATTGTGCTGTCCATTTTAAATTCTTCAGCAGTTGAAATTACGGTAGGGTCCAAGGGAATTTTATCCTCGTACACATTGCAACCTACTTCACTTTGTTCGCACAGATGTAAAATTTCAGAAGAAAGGCCGTCACTGACATCAATCATACTTGTGGGGTGTACTTCAAGCTTTTCCAGAAGTTCTACGATATCTCTTCTCGCTTCTGGTTTTAATTGTCGTTCAACGATATAACTGTAAGGTTCCAAGTCTGGTTGATTGTTAGGATCAACTTTGAAAACGGCTTTCTCACGTTCCAAAACCTGAAGGCCCAAATAAGCTCCACCTAAATCACCTGTAACAACCAAAAGATCATTTTCTTTCGTCCCCGAGCGCATCACCAATCGTTCATCAGAAACTTGACCTATTGCAGTGATACTGACGAGCATCCCTTTGGACGAAGAAGTCGTATCTCCACCAATTAAATCTACCCCGTAGATTTTACAGGCTAGCGCGATACCTGCATAGAATTCCTCCAAAGCTTCCAATGGAAAACGATTGGAAACAGCCAAAGAAACTGTAATCTGTGTAGCCACGGCATTCATGGCATAAATGTCTGAAAGGTAGACCACTACCGATTTATAACCCAAATGCTTTAAAGGCATATAACTAAGGTCAAAATGAACACCTTCTATCAATAGGTCGGTAGAGATTACGGTTTTCTTGTCCGATAAATCCAATACCGCCGCATCATCACCAATTCCTTTTATGGTAGAGGGTTGGGTCAGTTCAAAATCTTTGGTCAAGTGTCTGATCAATCCGAATTCCCCCAACTCTTCAAGGGACGTTCTTGGCGTATTTTTATCTTCGAGCATGAGGCAAAAGTAATTGCATTTAATGAAAATTGTATCTTTAATATCCATCAAGTGTTTTGCTATGAATAGAAAGTGTTTTGCCCTATTATTTGTTTTCATTTTCGGGTTCATTTTAGCCTGTGGCTCAGACGATAATGATGAGGATACCATGGCTGAAGATGGCATGGGAGTGACTGATGATTCCTCAAGTGCTCCAATAATGGGTTTTTCACCCTGCGAAAATGGAATGGCTAGCGAGTTTCCATGTAATGGCTACGATTTACTGGGAAGAATTCAGCACTCCACATTTTCTGCTAGGGAGGGGAATGACATTTGGGGTTGGACAGATACCTCGACCAGTAAGGAATATGCCTTAATTGGTCTCGACAACGGTACCGCTTTTGTCGATATTACCGATACGGAGAATTTGGTATATCTCGGGAAACTTCCAACAGCCACCACATCAAGTACATGGCGCGATATAAAGGTGTATGGTGACCATGCCTTTATTGTTTCAGAAGCCAATAACCATGGCATGCAGGTTTTTGATTTGACCCGATTGCGAACTGTAGATAATCCTCCGATTACCTTTGAATCAGATGCCAGGTATACTGAAATTGGGAACGCCCATAATGTGGTCATTATCGAGGCAGTTGGTTTTGCTTATCCCGTGGGTACCGCTATAAATGACGCCTTTTTAGGAGGTGTCCATTTTGTTGATATTTCTGACGCTAGCAATCCTATCGCTGCAGGAGGATATGGTGCCGACGGGTACACCCATGACGCCCAGGTGGTTACGTACAATGGCCCGGATACGGATTATACTGGTCGGGAAATCTTCATTGGTTCAAATGAGGACCGGGTTGTGATTGTGGATATTACGGATAAATCAAACCCGGTGGCAATATCCGCTATCGATTACCCTCAGGTACATTATACCCATCAAGGTTGGCTTACTGAAGACCAACGGTATTTTTTATTGGGCGATGAGGTTGATGAGATTCAAGTGGGCTTTAATTCACGGACGATTGTATTTGACTTTTCCGATTTGGACAATCCAGAGTTTCACTTTGCTTACTCTGGGCCAACAGCTGCCATCGATCACAACGGCTATGTAAAGGGTAACGAGTTTTTCCTGGCCAATTATACTGCAGGAATGCGGGTGGTGGATATTTCGGATATTGAAAATAGGAATATGTCAGAAACAGGTTTTTTTGATACTTTTCCCACGAATGATAACACAAGTTTCAGCGGAGTTTGGAGCGTTTACCCCTATTTTGAAAGCGGAAAGATTATCATCAATGATTCCAATACTGGTTTCTTTGTGGTTCAAAAATCTGAATAATTGATTCGACGGAATGAGAAAAGCAGCTATTCTCTTGACATTACTTCTGACGTTTTCATGTTCCGATGATTCCTATACTGTTGAAGGCAACGATCAAGTACCTGCTGATTTTCAAAATGTAGCTTGGATAAAGAGTTTTGGTGGAACAGGTGATGACTCTGCTAGATCCATTATCCAAACCAATGACGGGGGCTATGCTATTTTGGGAATGACCAATAGCATCGATGTTGATTTAGAGTTTAAAGCCTTACCGGTCAATGATTATTGGTTGGTCAAGCTAGATGCCAATGGAAACCTTCAATGGCAAAAAACCTATGGTGGTAGTAAAGACGATCAGGGGCAACAGGTAATTCAAACATCAGATGGAGGCTATGCGTTAACAGGCTATGCGATGAGTGATGATGGAGATGGAAGCAATAACGAAGGCTTTCATGACAATTGGATCTTACGGTTGGATGCTTCTGGCAATATCATGTGGGAAAAGAGTTTTGGGTTTTCTGGGCATGATCATTCTTATGATTTGGTAGAAACTGCCGATGGGGGGTTTTTCTTTTCAGGGTTTTTGGATGTCACATCCTCAAATGGAGAGGGCAGTACGGACAAAGGTACCTTGACAGCCCACGGTGTTGGCGAATTTTGGGGCACTAAGATTGATGGCAATGGAAATTTGGAATGGCGCAAGTTTTTCGGGGGTACAAACAATGATCGTTCTTTTGGTGTGGTGAATGCCCATGATGGGGGTTATGTTTTAACGGGAGCATCTGAAAGTGATGATTTTGACATTGGCAATCCTAAGGGCAGTTATGACTTTTGGGTGGTAAAGGTCGATAAGAATGGCACTCTGGTTTGGGAAAGTTCTTTTGGTGGAACGGGAATCGACCAAGCGCAAGATATTTTAGCAGTGCCCGACGGTAGTTATGTTATCGTTGGCAATACCTTTAGTTCAGATACCCAGGTCACCAACAATAACGGGCAATCTGATGTTTGGTTAATCAAGGTTGGCAATGCAGGCGAATTGCTTTGGCAGAAGAACTTTGGCGGAGTAGGTTTTGATGCAGCGCATAGTGTACGGTTGACTTCTGATGGGGGATTACTGGTCTGCGGGAATTCCAAAAGTTTTGATGGGGATGTTTCCAAAAATTTTGGAGAAAATGATATTTGGGTCTTTAAAACAGATGCCTCGGGGAATATAGAGTGGGAAAGTTCATTTGGGGGCCTAAGCCTCGATTTTGGGTATGATGCGGTTGAAGGTACAAACGGAAATATTGTTTTGGTGGGTGAAACAGCAAGTCAAGATTTTCCTGAAGTTGACCCAAAAGGAGGAATCGATATGGTGGTGGTAAGCCTGAATGGATTAAAGTCGTAAAGTCCGTTTCGATATCTACTTTTTTTGGCTTTTTATTATTAAGGTTTTGTTTAATCTTTCCATAAAGAAAGTTTATCAAAACATACGTTATAAAAATGTTAGAAATCAGGAATGATACCGACTATAACCTATATTTGTGAGCTATTTAGAATAAATTTTAGTACTAATGATAAAGGTATCAGATACTGCTAAACAGAAAGTAGTGACCCTTATGACCGAAGATGGTTTTGATGCCTCTGAAGATTACGTTCGCGTAGGCGTTAAAAGTGGGGGTTGTAGTGGACCTTCCTATGAATTGAATTTTGATGATAAAATAGATGAAGGTGATAAGGTGTTTGAAGACAATTCAATTCGTATCGTAGTCGATAAAAAAAGTTTTTTATACCTCGTTGGAACGACCTTAGAGTATTCCGGCGGATTAAATGGCAAAGGCTTTGTTTTCAACAACCCCAATGCCCAGCGCACTTGTGGTTGTGGAGAAAGCTTTTCGCTTTGACATCACAATGAAAAGCGTACGAAGAATAAAATGAATTTGAACTTTAGAGGATGGCATATACAGAAGAAGAACTAAAAAAAGAACTCGAGACGAAAGAATACGAGTACGGATTTTACACTGATATCGAATCCGATACTTTCCCAAAAGGATTGAATGCAGATATCGTCCGAGCGATTTCCAAAAAGAAGAATGAGCCGGAATGGATGACCGAATGGCGCTTGGAAGCGTTTCGAGTCTGGGAGGCCATGGAAGAACCTGAGTGGGCCAATGTTCACTACGAAAAACCAGATTTTCAAGCCATAAGCTACTATTCCGCACCGAAACAAGCCGACCCCAACAAAACGTTGGATGATGTAGACCCTGAATTATTGGAAATGTATCGAAAGTTGGGCATCTCTATCGATGAGCAAAAGCGTCTGCAAAACGTTGCGGTTGACATTGTGGTAGATTCTGTTTCAGTGGCGACCACATTTCAAAAGACCTTGGAGGAGAAAGGAATCCTTTTTATGCCCATTTCTGAAGCGATTCAAAAGCACCCTGATTTGGTGAAAAAATATATAGGTTCCGTCGTGCCAAGAACAGATAATTTTTATGCGGCGCTCAACTCTGCCGTGTTTACCGACGGATCTTTCTGCTATATTCCAAAAGGGGTGAAATGCCCCATGGAGCTTTCCACGTATTTTAGAATCAATGAAGGGGGAACCGGGCAGTTTGAAAGAACCTTGGTCATAGCAGATGAAAGTAGTTATGTAAGCTATTTGGAGGGTTGTACCGCACCATCCCGAGATGAAAATCAATTGCACGCCGCAGTGGTTGAATTGATTGCTTTGGTTGATGCCGATATAATTTATTCTACCGTGCAAATCTGGTTTCCCGGAGATAGTGAAGGTAAGGGTGGGTTCTTTTACTTTGTATCCATACGGGGA
>JBHJJC010000096.1:0-30875 GCA_050042945.1 Croceivirga sp. | reverse complement strand
ATGCGTTCAATCGTCGAGAGAGGGCATAAATTAAAATTCAGTCCCGGATTACAATACGATACATGCGATTCTGGTGCTGATTCTTCAAAACAGGGAAAAGGGTATGGAGGCAATTCCTCCCCTGGGAAGAAATCGGCGTATTCCAGGTAAATGCGCCGCTCCGATACACTGGTGATGTCCACATACCCCAAGACCATCTCGTCCGTACCATCCACCCTTTTGATATTCGCCTCCAATGGGCCGGGCTGTACTTGACTGAACACCTCATCACTCTGTGAGAGCTCCTTCAGGGTCTCATAAAAACCGTATGCCTCCGAACGTTGTACATGCTGTTTCACCAAAATGCTGTACCGATGTGAAGTTACATAATTATCCTTGGAAATAAAGCGTACGATAAAACGATTTACATCATTTGTGGTGTTGTTCAGGATACTGGTCTGTATCACTTCATTGGAATCTATGGTATTGTAGCAAACCTTGTTTTGAACCTCTCTTGGAACCATTTCAATAGTATAAGTGGTTTCAGGACAGTGTTGATAATCTGTTAACTTAAATTCCTGATTAACCCATAAGGGGGCGATGACTTTATACGTCTCTTCGTAACCAAAACTGTAATGCTCAACCACACCATCGGTCGGGGTGCTATTTACATAAATGGCAACGCCATCCACACCATTCTCACTAGTGGTTCGCTCAGCATAAATATCGTCAATTCTTGCTTTGCCTTGCACTTTAACAGGTTGGAAAATATATGCTTTGCCATTTCTCGTTACAATCTCCAATTGATAATCCCTTTCCGTTTGTAACCCAAATGCTTCGTTTGATTCATAGCGACCACCACTGGTACCAGTAAAAGTAAACTCAACACCATTATCATTCATTAATTTGACCTTGACATCGGTTTCAACATTAACAGTATCCCTAAGACAAAGTCCGGGTGTTAGAAAGGGAATCAAGGTAGTATCACGTTCTAAATCAGAACGTATATCACTTCGACTTAAATACAACTCTTGATTTTTGAATTCATAGGTCAATATCGCCTCGACCAACAATAATCCATTGCCTTCACCATTCGTTATTTCTTCAATATCTAAAACTTCTACGCATCCTTGGACAGAAAAAAGACAGGTCCATATGTATAATATCCCCTTCATTCTTCTAACCAAAAATCCGGAACCTGATTGTTTCCCAAAAAGCGGCAATCTCCACAAATACTGGGAACAACAACGTATGTTGTTTCGCCTTCTCAACCAATTGGCGAAACCCCTGGGGTATTAAAATCAAAGAAGTTATAAAAATTACCATCAATCCCCTCGATGGCTCCAGGAGGACAACCCTGTATAAGCTGTACCACTGTTCCAAATTCATTGCAGCCCAAAATTCGTTCAGGGACGGACAAAGGATTACAATTAAAAGGATAATCGGGCAATTCCTCATCCGGGAAGAAATCGTCAAAATCAAAGAACAGGCGTTGTTCGGAAACACTGACCGCTTCTACCCATCCCAATACACGTTCTTCAGTTCCATCTTTTCTTGTAATATTCGCAGAGAGTTCCCCAGGTTGAATTTGAGAAAATAAACTCTCTGAGCCTGAAAACTTCCGCAAAGTTTCGTAAAAAGCGTAGGACTCTTGAGATTGTACAAACTGTTTTATTAAAATACTGTAGCGCTGACTGATGATAAAATTGTCCTGACCTATAAAGCGGACCATAAAACGATCCACATTATTGGTCGAATTATTCAGTGTACTCGTTTGAATCACCGTATTGGAATCCACCGAATTATAGCATACCTGATTCTGAATCTCTTTTCTTACAACCTCAAGGGTGTAGGGTGATTCAGGACATAAAGAATAATCTGTAAGCCTAAATTCCTGTGGTACCCACGAGGGTGCTACTACCTTATATGTTTCCACATAGCTATACCGATATTTTTCTGTGGTTCCTTCTGTTGGAGAACTATCTACATAAATGGAGACGCCGTCTACACCGTTTTCACTAACGGTTCTTTCTGCATATATATTATCAATACTGGCTTTGCCTTCTACCTGCACTGATTGGGAGATGTATTCGTTACCATTGTCCAAAACAATTTCCAATTGATACTCCGCACCCATTTGTAGACCAAAGACCTCGTCAGATTGATAAAGACCGTCTCTTGTCTCGGTAAAAGCAAATTCGCGACCATCATTAGCCAAAAGATTTACCGTGGCCCCCGACTCTACATTAACGGTATCCCTGGGCCTCAGCCCTGGTGTAAGAAAGGGAATATAGGTAGTATCCCGTTCTAAATCTGATCTAATATCACTTCTGCTGAGATAGACCAACTGGTTTTTTATTTCATCGGTCAAAATGGCCTCAATAACCAACAAGCTATTGCCTTCATCATTTGTTATTTCTTGTATATCCAAAACATCTACGCACCCTTGAAGAAAAAAAAGACCGGTCCATATGTACAATCTTATATTCATTCTTCAATCCAAAATTCAGGTACTACATTACTACCCAAAGCGGTACAATCACCACACTCGCGTTGTGTTACAAAATAGGTCCCTTGACAAAGTCCAATATTTGAGAAATCATAATAAGCAATATCCTGTAAAGCAATAAGCTCAGTTAGGGATAATGCTCCTCCACATCCTGCAGGACCCGGTGGAACGGGACCGTCCCTTTCGGGGTTTCCCAACCGCGGAGCAATAAATGCACTGCAATTGACGGTGCCAAAATAAGGTGGTAGCGGTTCTCCCAAAAAAAAGTCTTCATAAGAAAAAAACAACCTTTTTTCAGTAACGCTAGCAACATTGAAAAAACCGATGGCCGGAGCGTTTTCATTTTCAACTGCACTAATATTTCCTTCAAGAAAACCTGGTTGAACCTCACTAAATAAATTTTCAATTTGGGAAAACTGCTGAAGTGTACGATAAAACTTGCCCGCCTCAATTGATTGTAAGAATTGTTTCACCAAAATACTGTAACGATGGGACAGTATTGGATTCTGACGATTGATAAATCGAATCAGATTGCCTTGCACTTCATTATCATTCAATACAGTACCATTGGATAAGATAATTTCATTGGAAAATACGGTGTTGAAACAAGTCTGTTCTTCCTGAGTCCTAGGGACTAGTGTAACATCTGGAAACAAAACTTCCAGTACTTCGCCAGTCGAAGGGTCAAATATGGTTTCTATTTGTTCTCTTGTGACTTGAAATTCCAATGGATTCCAATTAGGAGCGATAATTTTATAGGTTTCTTCGTAAGTATATCGGTAATCATTTAAACTTTCTTCCGGATTTGAGCTGTCTACAAATATGGCCATACCCTCTGCTCCATTGTCACTGGTAATCCGCTCGGCATATATATTATCGATAGTGGAACTACCCATCACTCTGTTGGTTTCGGATTGATAAGAGGCACCATTAGAGGTCATAATGGCCAATTGGTATTCAACCCCGATCTGCGCAGCAAATGCACTTTCAGATACATATCTTCCCGGTTCTTGTTCAAAAAACCTAAAACTTTCACCTTGTTCATTATTGACGACGACTTCTGCATTACGCTCCTTATTTGAAGTCCTGTCATTGGCAAAACTTTTCCCTCGGCTCAAAAAGACTTCTTGGTTTTTAAACTCATCTGTAATAGTAGCCTCCACCACAAGAACATCCTCAGCTATAAGATTGGTCTTGAGTTGCGTCTCAATTGGAATTTCTTCGATACAACCGTAAAGCACGAGCAAAAAAATCCATATGTAGGGGAATTTTTTCATTCTTCGATCCAAAATTCCGGTTTAACATTAGTTCCGATTACCGTACAGTCGCCACATGGGGATACTACAAAGGCGAAATCGCTATTGCAAAAAGGGTCTCCTATCAATCTTTTTGAATTATCATCATAATAGACAATTAAATCTTGATCTATCTGCTCTACTACAGATATTGGGCATGGGTCGGCGATATTACCTGGTGGAGGGGGTACATAGCAATAGGATATATGGGTTTCTTTTGCCGAAAGAGGTTCGCACCTAAAAGGAAACGGAGGAAGTGGTTCATTGGGAAATAAGTCCGTGTAATTGAAGAACAATCGTTTTTTAGATACGGAGATAATTTCAAAAAAGCCAATTACGGAGCCGGTCGCTCCATTGGACTCCAGTATATTTCCTTCCAGAAAACCAGGTTGAATCTGTGAAAAAAGGCTGCCCGTCTCACTAAACCTCTTTAGTTGCTCATAAAACGAGTAGGACTCCGGCCCTACCACCTGTTGTTCTACCATTATACTGTATCGATGTGAAATAATAAAATTATCATTATCGATAAAGCGCACCATTTGTTTATTTAGCCCATTAGTCTCTTCAATATTGGAATTGCCTTGGATAATGTCATTGGAAATGTCTGTGCGGTAGCACACCCGTTCTTCCTGTTGTCTTGGCAGTACTTCTAAGTCATAAATGGCCAGAATTCCGTTATTGGGTGCGCAAGGTTGGTAATTCGTAAGACTAAAATCACGTGGAGACCATAGGGGTGCAATAATCTTATAGGTTTCTTCATAACGAAAACGAACATTTCTCGTGTCCCCCAGTACATTCTTGTTGTCCACAAATATTCCAACACCTTCAATCCCGGTATCGGAAACCATGCGCTCCGCATATAGGTTTTGTATTTCTGACACCCCTTGAATCGACATTGATTTCGATTCATAACTCCGGTTGTCAGCAGTACTAATACCCAATTTATAGTTGGTGTCGAGTTCAGCAGCAAATTCATCATCAGATCGATATCGCCCGGGTAAATACTCCGTAAAATTGTACTCGTTTCCCGATTCATCACTAACGAAAACTTTGGCTCCCATCTCATAATTGATAAGATCTCTATTTATGTCTCGATTTGGATTAGGGGTAAAAGGATTATAAATGGAATCTATCTCTAAATCATTAATACTGTCAAGCCTACTTAAAACCACTTCGTGGCGTTGCATCTCATCACTAAGGGTAGCTTCAACGACCAAGATATAAGGTAGGGTACCATCTCCTACCACAAAATCTACCTCTTCAATACAACCTTGAAGCAAAAGCAAAAAAAGAACAAACCATATGTTGTTTACAGGTTTCATTCTTCAATCCAAAATTCGGGTATTACATTAGTTCCTAAAGCCGTGCAATCGCCACAAGGGCTTGGCCAAGTAAAATAAGGGGCAAGCGTGTCCCCGTCTTTTATCCCCGCATAGACTACCCTTTCCGTTTCAATCTGTTCAATTAGCGGCGACACACATTGGCCTTCACAATCGCCTATGGCAAAACATGTATAACCCTCTGGAAACAATCTAGGATTTCCGATGGTTTCGCAATTGAAAGGATATGGCGGCAATGGTTCTTCGGGAAATAAATCCGTATAATTAAAAAACATTCGTTTTTCGCTTATGGAAGCTACTTCAAAATACCCGAGCACCATTTCTTCAGCATCAGACGCAGATAATATATTACCCTCTAAAAAACCGGGTTGTGTTAGTGAAAAAATATCAGGGGTAGATGAAAAATCACCCAATCGTTGATAAAATGAATGAGCGTCTTGCGTTTGGGAATATTGGATAACGTTGATACTATAGCGATGAGAGATAACATAGTTTTCTCCTGATAGGAAATGTAACTGAAAACGGGTATCGGATTCCTCTTTCAAGTCAGCCGAAGAGGATAAAATCAATCGTTGTGATTTTGATGTGCCAAAACAGGTCTGTCTTTCATCTTGCCAACGGGTAATATCAACCACAAAAGCCTCACCAATACAAGGAGTATTCAACTTTACTTGAAATTGAAAGGGTTCCCAACGCGGTGCAATTATCTTGTAGGCCTCATCAAACTCATATCTAAAGAAAGTAGGTTCGGAACTATTTGCCGGAGTATCTAAAAAAATGCCGCCCCCTTCTTCCCCATCCTCACTAAAAACTCGTTCAGGAGTTACATCGCCAACTTCAGTATTATTGGGAGTGGTCACTTCCTTTGAAATGTAATTCTTTCCATCGGCCGTTTCGATATGCATTTGATATGATTTCCCAAGTTCCGCCGAGAATTCGATTTGGGATACATATGCCCCAGGTTCCGTTTCGTCAAAAACAAATTCATTTCCTTGGTTGTCAATAACTTGAACAATAGCTCCTACTTCAGGTGACGGTTCTTCGTCTTCAAACGCAAAGACACGGCTTAACTCTATTTTATGTGCTTTGAAAACAGTGGTAATTAAAGCATCAACAACCAAGAGGGTTTCTAAATTTTGTGTTTGCGTTGGAAATTCTTCAACGCAAGAACCAAAAGCCGCAACAATAATAAATATGTGCGGATGTGACTTCATTCTTCTGTCCAAAATTTGGGTACTACATTACTTCCCAAAGCGGTGCAATCACCACAAGCCCTTCGTGCCACAAAATAAGGACCACCCAATATTACTGCTCCAAACGTTTCCCTAACGTATATAAACTCACCACCATCAATGATATTCTTTAAGGGGGAGTTGCCTGCTGGGGTAATAACAGGTGGTGCACTGAGAAAGCTACAGCTTATAAAATAAGGTGGTGGTTCTTCATCGGGGAAAAGATCTTCATAATTGAAAAAAATCCTATTTGTGGATTGACTGACTACTTCAAAATAGCCTAAAACCCTTTCGTCGGGATTTTCAATATTCGAGATATTTCCTTCAATAAAACCTGGTTGCACATCGCTAAAAACGTTATCATCACTGGATAGTTCATTTAAGGCCTCATAAAAGGCATAGCCATCTGACGATTGTACCAATTGATCTACAGAAATAGAATAGCGATGGGAAATAATGGGATCCTCTTTCGAAATAAAACGGACCAATACTTTTTCAACAGTATTTCCGGAAAGTTCAATGTTATCATTTTGTATGATTCGATTTGAAAACTGCGTACCATAACAAACGCGTTCTTCTTGCTCTCGAGGTTCGAGACCGAATGCATAAGGGGGATTTGGGTCAAGCACGACCATATCAAAAGGCGACCACAGGGGGGCAATGATTTGATACGTCTCCTCATATTTGTAACGCAATAAAGGTAACTGGCCATCGCTCAATTGGGTATCTAAATAAATAGCAACACCTTCTTCTCCTAAATCATTTGTTATCTGTTCCGCATAAACACGCTGTATTTCCGCGACTCGCTGAAATGATTCTTTTTGGGAACGATAGGTTTGGCCGTCAACCTCTATATTCAACTGATAATCCCGATCTATCCATGCGGCGAAGGGCTCTTGGGAGATATAATACCCTGGGGATGCCTCTGTAAACTGAAATATATTGCGATTATCATCTTCTATGCTGACCGTTGCGTTTTGAACAAAAAATTGGGTACTGTCATTGGCAAAACTCATGCCTCTGCGCAAAAAAACTTCCTGTATTTTATTTTTATCTGTTAGCGTGGCTTCTACGACCAATATATCCTCTGCGTTGAGCGTGGAAACCACACCCGTCTCTATTGGAAATTCTTCAATACAAGCACTTAATACAAATAGAATAGTCCATATGTATCTGCTGAACTTCATTCTTCCGACCAGAAATCCGGCACAATATTGCTCCCCAATTGTGTACAGTCTCCACAAGGGGTTGGCAATGTAAAATATGGACTTATAATATCCTCTTCCTTTTCAGCTGCAAAAACCAACGTACCTGCCAAGAGTTGGTCGATTAATGGAGAGTTACAGTTTCCATCACATAAACCTTCACTGGCGCAATGGTAGGCCTCTGGTATTAGCCTAGGATTCCCAATAGTCTCGCAATTGGTGGCATAAGGGGGTAAAGGTTCTCCTGGAAACAAGTCCTCATAATTGAAATACATGCGTTTCTGACTGACAGAGGCCACTTCAAAAAAGCCCAGTGCTTGTTCTTCGGCATTTGATTCCAAGGCAATGTTTCCTTCTAAAAAACCGGGCTGCACTTGAGAAAAAAGGTTATCAGATGATGAAAAGCTACCTAAACGTTCATAAAAGGAATAGGCATCAGCGGTCTGTGTATACTGCGTGACATTCATACTGTACCTGTGCGATATGATATAGTTATTCCTTGAGATAAAATGCAATTGAAAATTATCTATGTCCGTGCCCACCAAATCAGCAGATGACGCTTGAATCAATCGCTGCGATTTTGAAGAGCCGAAACACGTCTTACGCTCATCTTCCCAAGGTATTATATCTACTACGAAGGGGTCAGGGAAACAGGGTTCATAACGCACTACACGTAGCCGAAAAGGATCCCAGTTGGGGGCAACTATTTTGTAGGTTTCCTCATATTCATAGCGAAAATAAGTCGGTTCTTGCCCATCGGTGGTATTGTCTAGAAGAATAGCAACCCCTTCCTCACCCAAATCATTGGTAATTCGCTCTGCTCTCATATCACCAATGGGAACCACATCAGGAACAGCAACTTCTTGTGAAACATACCTTTTTCCATTGGCGAGGGTGATTTCCAATGTGTAGGATTTACCCGATTCCGCCGCAAAGACCGATTGCGAACGATAGTTGCCCGTCTCAACTTCTTCAAATGGATAAAATGTTCCTTGATCATCAACAATTTGCACTTGTGCTCCGGTCTCGAAAATAGCATCATCCGTTTGCAAAGGGAAAATTCTGGTCAATTGCACCTCATGGTTCTTCAATTCGTCGGTCAATGTCGCATCGACCACCAAAATGTTATCTACGGTAAGATTGGACTCTGTTATTGGTTCAACAGCAACCTCTTCACCGCAAGATATTCCAGTTAACAATAGTGCTAGAGCACTTAAAAATCGAGAGCTTCTTTTTGTGTTCATAATTCATAGCAATTTGAATTTTTAAAACTTAAAATTATATGTAATGGAAGGAATTGGTATTGCAAAGATAGAGCTTTGCAACGCCCGTACTTCACCATTTTCGGTAACAAAGAATACCGAATAGGGGTTATTACGTCCTAGAACGTTATATACCGATATCGTCCAAAAACTTTGGGCCAATTTGTTCTTTTTGTGGTTACCCTCGATATTCAGACCCAAATCCAATCTAAAGAAATCGGGAATGCGGAACTCGTTTCTATCGCTAAAGGCAACGAAATCGGCATTGTTGAACCGGAAGGTCCCTATGGGATAGGTCACCGGCCGGCCTGTCTGGTATACAAAGTTCGCGGAAAAACTATACCGCCTGGTCAATTTGTAATTGGCTATCAAACTGACATCATGGGGCTTGTCAAAATTTGAAGGGAAAAATTCCCCACCGTTGATACGTTCTTCACTAAACGGACTATCAAAGCGGTAGAGGGACCTCGCATAGGTATAGCCCAACCAGCCGTTAAGCTTTCCGCGGTTTTTCTTTATCAGGAGCTCTACCCCATAGGCCTGGCCATCACCTTGTATCACCTCAGTCTCTACATTTTCGTTCAGCAGCAGGTTAGCCCCTGTTTTGAAGTCCAATACATTGTCCATCTCTTTGTAGTACCCTTCCAAGCTCACTTCATACATATTGTCGTTGAAGTTCTTGTAGAACCCAAGGGATGCCTGGTAGCCTGTTTGGGGCTCGATGTTCAAATCAGAGAGTTTCCAAGTGTCAATTGGTGATACTGTAGTATTGTTCGTCAGTGTATGAATGAATTGATAGGCATTGTTGAAGCTGGCCTTAACAGAGAAATCGGGCGCCAAAAGATATCGCAATGACACCCTCGCCTCAGGACCTCCGTAAGTTTCGATAACCTCCCCACCTTGATAGCTAATGGTATCTTGAACCGTAGCCTCATTTCGTGGCTGCCCATCGAAATAGGTCCGCTGGGTGCCTGAGCCCAGCGCGGCAAAAAAGGCATAGCGCAGCCCCAGGTCAACACTGAATCTGTCCGTAATATTGATTTCGTCCCCGATAAAGATGGCCCCTTCCACGGCCTGTTCTTCATCAATAAATATGGGGGCGACATCAGATTCGCCACCAACAGGTTCGATGCTACCCGGGTTAACGGAATACAATTTTGCCGATAGCCCGTAATCCAACGAATGGTTATCATTCAACCTAGTATTCAGCTTGTACTTCACCTCGGTTTCATTAATGCTATAGTTCAGATCAAAATCAGTATTGGCCTCGCCATCAAAATCAATCCCGAAACGATAGTCACTGTTCGCTACCATCAAAGCACCAATGGTCTTTTCACTGTGCCTATGGTCCCAACGGATGGATGCCAGACGGTTGGTGTAGTTATACAGTGAATCGGATGTAATGCTGAAATCATCCCTACTGAAATAGGCGGTACCCTTGATTTCACTGTTTTCATTGAACCGGTGGTGGTATTTGGCGATAACATCGAAGAACGACGCCTGACTGTTGCTCAGGGATTCATCATCAAGTGAACGCAAAATCCAATCGGCATAGGCGCCCCGTCCCCCAACGACCAATGAAGAAGTGTCTTTCTTAATCGGTACTTCCAAGGCGAGATTTCCGGTAACTGGACCGATGGACCCCTCTCCGGAAAACTTCTCTACATTTCCATTTTTGGTACGGATGTCAAAAACAGAGGCCAAGCGCCCCCCGAACTCAACGGGCATACTTCCTTTATAGATATCAGCCCCTTCAGTGGTAAATGGATTAAGGGCCTGAAAGATTCCGAAGAAGTGCGTGGGATTATATATTACGGCATCATCGAGTAGTACCAGGTTCTGGTCCGTCTTTCCTCCACGTACATTTAGACCTGTAGCTCCCTCGCCGGCAGATGATATTCCAGGAAGTGCCTTTGCTACTTGTAACAAATCTCGCTCTCCAAGCACCAGGGGAATGTTCTTGGATTCCTCGAG
Organism: Croceivirga sp.; assembly: GCA_050042945.1. Classification (GTDB taxonomy): domain Bacteria; phylum Bacteroidota; class Bacteroidia; order Flavobacteriales; family Flavobacteriaceae; genus Croceivirga. The sequence continues at coordinate 20,079 of JBHJJC010000096.1, read as the reverse complement.
GTCTATGGTCTCGGTTCCGGTGCTGGTCTCCTGTACATTACTTATGGCGTCAGCTTCGACGGTAACTTCTTCCAACTGTTGTAGCCCCTCTTCCATAGCCAGGTTTAAGGTGCCATCGTTGTACATAATGACCTCACGGTCCATATTTTCAATACCCATGGCCGCTGCCGAGATTACATTATAACCCGAAGGTAGCTCGAGGGTATAATTACCATTGCCATTGGTCACGGTAACAATATTGGTGCCGCGTACCCGAATGGCCAGATCAGGGACTGGTTCGCCCGTCCTTGTGTTTGTTGCCCTGCCCTGAAGGGTATAGACTGATCGTAGGTCGCTGTCATTGGCCTTACCGATACGTGCCAAAGGGTATTGCCTTTTACCCCTACGTTGATTTTCAACAAAAAATGACGGGGGCGGCCTATTGGCTTCTACCAAGGCTTCACTGGCATTGACCAAAGAATCGGGTCTGCCAAAGAAAAACTTGGGCAGTTCATCATAGATGACCGTATTCTGCAGTAATATGATTCGTTTTTCTTCCTCTAAAACGTAGAAGTTCAGGTCCGTATCTTTTAAAACTTCTTCAAGAACATCTTTGATGTCACCCTCGGGAATGGCACTTGGTACAGGTTTGCCTGTCAACCAACTGTCCGTAAAAAAAAATTGGTACCCTTTCTGGGACTCGAGTTCCAACAAGACCCTTTTTAGGGAACTGTCATTGGAAGTGGACGATAAGGAATCTACCTGAGCATTACCTATCATAAAGGAACTTAAAAAAAGTCCCACACATAACCCCTTTATGACTTTAGAAAGCGTATTTACCCCGTGCTCTTCGTACATAGCAATTGAATTAGCCTGTCCTAAGTTATGAAACTTTTAAGAAAAATCATTTGATAAAGCATCCCATTAACAATTTAGGACAAATTGACATTTTTAGATAGTGAAGTGTTATTTTTTTGGCTTAAAAATCAAAACATCCTCAGAGGTCGTTTTGATTTCTTCCTCATTCATCATCATTTTTCTAAACTTACCCTTTACATACATTTCAGCTTGATCGCTATAATGTTTGCTCAGAGGGTTTCCTGATTGTCCCGTAGGAAGAATACTAATACTATTTTCAATATCTGAAAAATCTACAATACGACGTGTGGAAGGAATACTGCTCACCTTGTACCGACCATCATCCATAGTTCTAAAGCCCTGGTTATTCAATGTACCTGATGTTCCACTAGAGGGGAATGGCCCAACGGTGAAGTATTTTTTTAAGGTAGGTACCCGGCCAATGGGGTGATCATGCTCCAAATAATGAACTTTATCCCAAGTCCATGTTTTCCAATCCGAACCCAGCTCATTCGATAATTGCACCCAAGTATCTAAAAAGGCCTTATTGACCACATCTGCCTTGCCTTCCTTTTTGTCTGAGGTATTCACATTATCCCACCAAACCGAGGCCTCATTGGAAAAAACCTTACGCAGTTTTAGCTGTACGCCATAAGATTTATATTGCCCAAGAGAATCAAACTCATCGGCAAAAACATTTTTATGGATATTATCCTGCATCTTTTCAAAGAATACTGCTCCGATCGATTTTAAATCAAAACGACCATCCCAAGTCTTGATTCTATCGAGATAGGCCAATTGCTCATGATTTAATCCTTCAATATCCATTTCCTTTAAACAGGATGCCATAAAATCTTCTGCGGTTCGAAGGGTAATATCGTTAGCCATTTGGGCCATGTCATCTTTGGTCCAACCTTCTTTTTTTGCTTCTATCAAATCAATTATCCTACCCGCGCGCCGGTCCGAATTGGCAAAATAACCTGGCACGTACATCCCTGCGGTTGAATCGGGTTGGTTGTTCGCAGAATATACGTAATGCCAAGGAGGATTAATCGATTTTGGATTACGTTCAAAATCCAAATATTCAATTGGGTCATCTTCGCCATTGGCACCATTCAAAATAAACTTCGTACTCGTGCCCTCAGGCATTTGATAAAGTTTTGCAGTACCCCACCAAGCAACATTTCCTTTGGCATCACCATACATTACATTCAAACCGGGTGCATGTATATAGGGCAAAGATGAACTGAACTCTTCTATTGTTTTCGAATGGTTTATGCCATATAAACCTTGAAGCAGTCTGTTTTCAAACTGTGTGAACAACCAATGCATACTTACCAAACGTTGTCCTTCTACGCGTGTTCGATTGGCATGGTTGTCATTTACAATAGGGCCACGATGGGTTTTCTTATACTGAAAATTAACATTTCCAACATCTTTGACCTTAATCGTATTGGTAAAGTATTCAAATTTCTGCCACTCTTCTTTGAAGCGATATAAGGTGGTATCTGTAGGATGCCGCTCTTCGTAGTAAAAGTTGGTGTCGTCATTGGCCAACATGGTGAAGCCATGTACCATTTCCCTATCATGGGATAACAACGGAAAGGGCACACCTGCTAAGTAGTAACCGTATTTCTCGTAATCAGGAGTCACAATATGGGCCTCATACCAGACCGATGGCTGTGCTTGGGCGATATGGGGGTCATTCTCAAAAAGCACTTTACCTGTCGCCGTCTTTTCTGGGGCCAATACCCAACTATTGCTGCCATAAATCTCTGGAATCGGTAAGTTGTTGAGCGCATTTGAAATCTTCTGATGTATGGCCGCCAATTCAGTTGCGGATGAATCTATGTGAACGGGAATCTTAATTTCAGAAAAGGGGTCATTTACAAAAAGTTCGTTGGTGTAAATGGTGTCCAAAACGTTGAGAAGGTTGGTATTGACAATATCACGGGCACCTTTGTTAAAAGTGAAACCCATATAAGCGACCGCATTATAAACATCCTTTAAGGTAAACTCTTGTTTTTCAAGTCCCGTCAAATGGAATTCTACAGGGGTAGCGCCTTCTTCAATAAATTGGTTGATACCGTCTAAATAGGCATTAGCCAATACAACACTAGGCTGATTCTTATCTACATTGGCCAGAGCCCTGTCATTATGGTCATCAATACCAAGGGATAAAAAGAACTTATCTGTTTCTAGGGTCAGCTCACCAAAGATTTCGGATAAACGTCCTGAACCCGCCCTTCGTAAAAGTTCCATTTGCCAAAGTCGATCTTGGGCGTGCACATAACCCAAGCTTCTTAGGGCATCTGTTTCATTATCAGCGTAAATATGGGGAATTCCATAAGTGTCAAAATAAACCTCTACCGTATTGGAAATGGCATCCAGTTCTTTTTCGCCTTCATACGTTGGGGTCAGACCGTTCAGAAAAATAAAAAAGCCCAATACGACAATCGCTAGTATTGCTGTAAGGCCAAGAAGAATTCTCTTAAGTAATTTCATGGGGGATTTAAACTTGGTTATTCCCTAAAAGTACTTATTTCATAGTTAACTGATAGCGTTGGAGTCCTGATTTGAGCCATTCTTCATAAGTGTCTTTATCAACATATTGAACCGCATTATTCAAGACTTCCAAATCAGGGGATAACAAGACATAATAAGGTTGTGATGCGGCATTGAAGTTAATACTTTGAAAGGTACCCCATTTCTGGCCTATGGTCTTAATGGTCTTTACCCGGCCCGATTCATATTTAAAATCAAACTGTGCTTCGATAGGCAATTCTTTTCTATCATCTACGTAGAGAGAAATCAAAATATATTCATCGTTCAATATTGGAAAAATGTTTGAGTCACTCCATACATTTTCTTCCATACGCCGGCAGTTGACACAACCCCAACCGGTGAAATCCAATAAAATGGGTTTATTTTCTCGCTTAGCTACCTCCAATCCACTTTCAAAGTCTTTATAACAATCCAATCCTAAGGGGCAATCACTTTTCTTTTTAGCGATGGTGTAAAAGTCCGGGGGTGGAAAACCACTCAACATTTTTAGAGAAGCCACATTTAGCAACCCTAAAATCAAGTATACCGCAAAGGCACAACTTAAAACTCCCGTGAGTTTTCGCCCAGGAGATAACTTCTGTTTTGGTCCATCGTGGGGAAATCGAAACAGTCCAAAAAGATAAAGCGTCATTAATACAAAAATAATGATCCAGATAGCTATAAAAATTTCTCGTTTGAGTAAGCCCCAGTTACCCACTAAATCGGCATTGGATAGAAATTTAAAGGCCAAGGCCAATTCCAAAAAGCCCAAAACCACTTTTACTGTAGTCATCCATCCGCCTGATTTAGGTAAGGAATTCAACCATGCCGGAAATAACGCAAATAAGGCGAATGGTAGGGCCAAGGCCAAACCAAAACCCGTCATGCCTACCGTCAGATTGGTGGCTACGCTACCTTCGGCCAAGGTAGTACTTCCCAACAATCCTCCTAAAATAGGACCGGTACAGGAAAAGGAAACAATGGCCAAGGTCAGTGCCATAAAAAAGATGCCCAAACCACCACTTACTTTAGTAGAAGCATTATCCAACTTATTGGCCCAAGAACTCGGTAAGGTCAATTCATAATACCCAAAAAACGAAAAGGCGAAGAACACAAAGATGATAAAGAAAAGCAGATTCAACCATACATTGGTGGCAATAGTATTCAAAATTTGGGAGTCGACCGAGTCAAAAACATGGAATGGAAGACTCAATAAAAAGTAAATTAATACAATGAAAAAACCGTATAGCAAAGCATTTTTAATGCCTTTGGAACGGTTACTTGTATGTTTTGTGAAAAACGATACCGTTAAGGGAATCAATGGAAAAACACAAGGGGTCAACAAAGCAATCAAGCCACCCAAAAAACCCAACCCGAACAATACCCATAAATTAGTAGAACTTGACTTTTGATCGATCCCGTTGGTTTCGAGTTTGAATTTATTTTTTAGGTCCAGTTTCAACGCTTCCGTCATTACCAAACTTCGCCCGTCTATAGATTTCTCCGCAACAGTTGCCGTTTCCCCATTTAATGGGATGTTAAAGACTTCCTCTTTCAAAATACAGACCTCTTTGCAGATTTGGTAATATAAAATAACCTGAACCTGGTTGACCTCTGAATTTACCAATCGAATTTGTTGTTTGAACAACGCCTTATGCTTGAAAAAGGTTTCTTCTACATCAAAAACTTCAGTATATTTTTTATAGGTTTTACCCTCCTCGGTTTTACCAATAAGTTCATAGTCTTCTCCGACTCCGACAAATTCGAATTCGCTGGGCATCGAGCCTCCCTCGGCGGTATACAGGGAATATATAAACCACTCATCTGCAATATCGGCTGCAAATACCAATTCGTATTCACCATCAGACAATGCATTAACCTGATGCTTCCAAACTGCGGGATTTTCATCAGTTTGAGGTTGTACGGTAAAAGGTACATACCATAACATCAGAAATACAAGGGCCTTTTTCAAACGTTCCATGTGAGTTTTACTATTGTTTTGGTAGCTGTAGTAACTTTAAATCGGTCGTCAAATCTTTGGCCAACGACCCAGATCACATCATCACCTGAACAAAGCAACCATTGATTCTCTTTTTGCGGGGTACTGAACTTTTCATCCTTAAAAAATTTAGATAGCTTTTTTCTGCCTTGCATCCCAAAGGGATAAAAATAGTCGCCAATTTTCCATTTCCTTAGTTTTAATGGATAGTTTAACTTTTCCTTATCAACAAAAACTACCTTTTTTGAATTGCCCAAAAAGCTGTCGACGACCTTTAATGTTAGGTGGATTGGAACGTTGACCTCAGTCGTTCCTGCTTCAATACGATACTCCAGATTTGCGGCTGAAGAGCATTTCATAAGTATGATATGTTGCCTGTCTTTTACTAAACGATGGGTGTTTGATAGTATTTCCTTTCCACTTTGGGCCTGAAGCAACTTCTTCATATCCTTCCAATGTGTAAATCCGAAGGAATGAAATAGTAAATGTAAATGAGCTTCAATTGGTTTCAATTCCAATAATGCTTTGGTTGAAATATGAATCTCATCATCATGGTACTCAAATATTTTTTTTTGCAACATCTTGGCATATTGCTCCAACATTTGGGCATTCTGCAAAAGATGGTGTTGGGTCATTTTGAAGTTGCTCCCAAAATCAGCATTGATTTCATGTAGTTTCGGAAGAACTTCGAGTCGTACTGCATTGCGCACATATTTCGTTTCGGCATTACTTGAATCTTCACGCCAGGCCATATGCTGTTCTTTCGCGTATTGTAAAAGTTGTACTTTCGAAAAAGGTAATAAGGGCCTTATGACGGTGCCATTTCGCTTAGGTATGCCCGTTAACCCATCCAAACCTGTGCCCCTTAAGAGATTGATGAAAAAGGTTTCCATAGTATCATCTGCATGGTGCGCTGTCAAAACATAATCAAAACCATCATTTTTCATAAGATTGGCGAACCAACGGTAACGTTCTTCTCTTGCTTGTAACTGAATGGAACCAGCTGTTTTCGTTAGAGGAATGGTTTTGGTGTAAACTGATATAGCGTTGTGTTCACCCCAACGTTGAACCAATAGTTCATCGGCATTGGAGTCCTCCCCACGCAACTTATAATTGCAATGCGCCAAAGCAAAAGCAAAATGGTCTTTGAGCAGCAAATCAGCTAAAACCATACTATCCAACCCTCCACTGCAGGCCAGTAAAAGTTTGGATTTTTTGAGGTCAGGAAAGTTTTCTTCGATATGGTTTTGAAACGTTCTCCTCACGAATCCACAAGAGGTTTAACGAGTTTTCAAAAAGTCGTGAAGGCATTTTCGATGTTCTGCATTTAAATCCTCAGCCGATATGCCTTTCTCTATATCATAGTTATCTTCGAACCCAGGCAAAGTAAAAGTGGACACAATTTCAGCACCAAACCTCGGAAGCAGCACATCTCGAGCAAATTCCAAAGCACTCAAACCACCACGCTTACCATTTGAGGTAGACATCAAAAATAACTTCTTATCCAACAAAAATTTTCGTTCCAATCGCGAAAGCCAATCCAAAACATTCTTAAAATAGGCTGATAGCATACTGTTGTGCTCGTTCACGGAGATAATCAATGCGTCCGATTTTTGAATATCATTTTTAAACTCTACCAGGGAGTTGGAATATCCCTCATTTTTTTCCAAATCAACACTAAACATGGGAAAGGGATAATTGGCCATGTTCATGGTGCGAACGTCATGGTTTTCAATCAGGGAAGAGGTATATTTTATCAGTTGATAATTAATGGATGTGGAAGAATTACTTCCTGCAAATGCCAAAATCTTAGCCATAAATCAAAAAGTTATAATCATTGGTAATAATCGCTGTGATTCAATATGTTGGGTGTTTTTTATCTAATTTTACCCACTAAAATAATCCAAAAACCGTTGTTTTACGAATATAAGGGATAACGAATGACCATGAATTCAACCAGTAATAGACTGTTTTTTATAGATGCTATACGCGCTTGGGCCATTCTCATGATGCTTCAAGGGCATTTTATCGATGGATTACTGGACCCTGTTTTTAGAGATGCTGACAATTTGGCTTTCAGTATTTGGCTTTATTTTCGAGGTATTACGGCCCCTGTTTTTTTTACTGTATCAGGGTTTATTTTTACCTATCTTCTACTACAGGTCCCCGAACAAGGACTTGCAAACCCAAGGGTTAAAAAAGGACTCAGAAGAGGGTTGCAATTATTGTTAATTGGTTATGCTTTGCGTCTAAATCTTTTTGGATTACTCAAAGGCGAGGTATACGATGGTTTTTATCTCGTAGATGTTTTGCATTGTATTGGCCTTTCCCTTTTGGCCATCATTGGTATTTATTTGATTTCAGGCACTAGAAAACGATTTTGGTTTCCACTAATCCTAGTTTGTACCACATTGCTCCTCTTTCTCTTTGAACCCCTGTATAAGCAATGGACGTTTTCATTTTTACCCTTAGGACTTGCCAATTACTTCACAAAGGTGAATGGTTCCGTATTCACCATTATTCCATGGTTAGGCTATGCCACTTTAGGTGCCTCACTCTCATTGGTGTTTCTACAATTTAAAAAGGCTAGGTTCTTATATCCATCAGTGATTACTTGCTTTGCCATCTTGGGTGCAGGTCTTATCTATGGTTCGTCTCCCGTGTTTCTGAAGCTATATGAAATGACCGATGTGATGTTGTTCCAATTGATTTATGAAAACAATTATCTTTTTATTCGATTGGGTGATGTTTTTGTCGTTTTTGCGCTATTCATGATGATAAGAAAGCTGTTGACCCACCCTTATCTATTAAAAATTGGCGCCAATACCCTTTCGATTTACGTCATTCATTTTATCATTTTATACGGCAGTTTTACTGGATTGGGACTTTATAAATTTCTTCATCATGAAATGAACCCATCTTGGGCAATCTCCGGTGCTGCCCTTTTTACGTTTTCTTGCACCTACTTATCCCTGCTAAATGCAAAGTACGAGACGACGCTAAAACAACATCAAGCGGAGACCTTACGATTTTTACAGTCACGCTTGCTATGGAATACGAAAAAAATGATGTTTTTGGCCAAAGAACTTTACATTAAACTGCGCATATTCGTTTTGCGCTTTCTCAATGTCGCCAAAGATTGAACAGCGCATTACCTCAACTATTTGATGACCAATTCGTTAAGTTTTCAAACCTTCTGTTTAAGCAAATTGTTCCTTACACGTGAACGGCCCTATCTTCAGTTGCGGCCAAAGCAGCCTCTTTAACGGCTTCTGCATAGGTTGGATGTGCGTGGCTCATTCTTGCCATATCTTCAGCAGAGGCCCGAAATTCCATAGCTGTCACGGCTTCCGTAATTAAATCTGCACAACGGGCACCTATCATATGAACGCCCAGAACCTCATCGGTTTTGGCATCCGCTAAAATCTTCACAAAGCCATCAATATCCATACTGGCCCTTGCCCTACCTAGGGCACGCATTGGGAATTGCCCAACTTTGTAAGCAACACTAGCCTGCTTTAACTCTTCTTCTGTCTTTCCTACGGCAGCCACTTCGGGCCAAGTGTAAACGACACCAGGAATTAAATTATAATTGATATGTGGCCGTTGTCCTGCCAAAATCTCTGCAACCATGGTCCCTTCCTCTTCGGCTTTATGGGCCAGCATAGCGCCTTTTACCACATCACCAATCGCATAGATGTTTAAAGCAGTGGTCTGCAGGTGTTGATTCACCTTTACCCTACCGCGTTCGTCCAATTGCACTCCAGCAGCCTCGATATTCAGTCCTTCAGTATACGCACTTCGCCCCACTGACACCAAACAATAATCACCTTTAAATTCCACTTCTTGACCTTTCTTATCATCTGCTTTAACGATAATCTCGTCTCCTTTACGCTCAACGGATTTTACTTTATGGGAAAGGAAAAACTTGACCTTTTGTTTTTTCATCACCTTCATCAACTCTTTTGAGAGCGCGCTATCCATGCCAGGAATGATTCGGTCCATATATTCAACTACACTGACCTCAGCCCCTAAGCGTTTGTATACCTGACCTAACTCTAAACCAATTACACCGCCCCCAATCACAATCATATGCTTAGGTATTTCAGTGAGCTTTAAGGCTTCTGTAGAGGTAATAATTCGGTCCTTATCCAATTCAATAAAAGGTAGGGTTGAAGGTTTTGAACCCGTAGCTATAATGGTGTTCTTGGCTTCAATGGTGTTTGTTGTTCCATCTGCCTTTTTAATATTGATATGAGAGGCATCTTGAAAGCTTCCCCATCCTTCGAAAACATCAATTTTGTTTTTATCCATTAAGAATTGTACACCCTTTGTGGTTTGCTCAACCACGGCATCTTTTCTAGAAATCATTTGCTTTAGGTTGACCTTAACCTCACCAGGAATGTCAATACCGTGCTCCTCAAAGTGCTTGACCGCATCTTCGTAGTGATGTGAAGAATCCAATAACGCTTTTGAGGGAATGCAGCCCACATTGAGACAAGTGCCCCCAAGTGTGCTATACTTTTCGATAATTGCTGTTTTCATACCCAACTGGGCACATCGAATGGCCGCTACATAACCTCCTGGACCTGAACCGATAACGGCCACATCATATTTGCTCATATTTATAATGGAATTTCGTTGTCAGAATACTTTTATAATCGACCTCAAAAATACGAATGTTTTTTTGCAACTTGAATGGAATCAAGCAGGCGATAAAGGAAACTTCACTCCACCAAAATACCCAACCCAAAGTCCAAATAACAGTGTTAAAGTAAGGGTAGTATCATACCAAAGTGGTCCGATCATTCGCTCACAGCCTACGAAGAATAGCGACTTAACAATAACCAATGCGGTTAAGACAACATTTGGATAATAATTTTTTTGAAGAACCAATAACGAGGTTAAAAAACCCGTAACAAGACCTGCGGTGCCCAAGGCCAAAACCTTTGATATAAGCGCCAAACCAGAAGCGGTACAAAAAGATACCCCCTTAAAAAGTACATCTTGTACCAATGTCGTGTATAAGGTCAATACGGAAAATCCGATAAGTGTTGCGAATATAATGAGCCCTAATCGGGTGGTTGATTTCATCTACCGATGTTTTTGATTGATAACCCCAATTTAAAAGGAATCGTATATGACAATAGGTCTTTTAACTTTGATTTAGGTTAATCTTTCTTAAATCACAATTATAAGTCAGGGCTTACATAATCAGGATTGAAAATGGAATGAAAACAGCATCATGACATCTAATGTATAGTATAGATTACAGTAAAATCGCCGTTGTATTCTTTACCTCATTGATTCCAAATGAACTTTGCGTGCTTCCTATCTGATCTATAGCAGTCAGCTTATTCACCATAAATTGCCGATACGATTGCATATCGGCAACATTAATCCTTAGAATGTAATCATAATCCCCACTAATATGATAACACTCTTGCACTTCTTCAAGCTGTTGCACTTGTCGTTCGAACCGTAATACATTTTCTTTTGTATGCTGTAATAGCTTGACATGACAAAACACCGTAAAAGATTTTAATACTGATTTCTTGTCCACAAGTGCTACATAACGGCTAATGACGTTCAGACGTTCTAATTTTCGAATACGTTCAAAAACTGCAGTGGTTGATAACCTTAATGCGGTGGCATATGCTTTTGTAGTTCGCTTACAATCCTCTTGCAACATATTTAAAAGTCGCCGATCAATCTCATCTAATGGTATCATGAATGAAATTTTATTTATAACTATATATTTCGATAAAATTAGATTTAAATTCTATTATTTATACAAAAAATGACTTTAATTCTATATTTTAAATTATTTATTGAATTTACATCTTATTACTGGTATTTTTATTTCCCAAATAAAAAACCATGAAAAGTAAGGCTGCACAAAAATTACAAGACCTACATTATTTTGGAGAGTTTGGAGGGGTAAACCCATCTATATCTGATTCTTCTACCTATACCTTTCTCTCGGCCAAAACAATGTTCGATACCTTTGAAGGAAATACCGAAGGATGCTACTTATACAGTCGACATTCCTCCCCCTCAAATCTGTATTTAGGAGAAGCAATCGCCGCACTTGAAGGTACGGAATCAGCAAACGTTTTTGCCTCAGGAATGGGTGCCATTTCAGCTGTGATCATGCAATTGTGTAATGCTGGTGAACATCTGGTCAGCAGTCGTACCATTTATGGTGGTACCTATGCCTTCATGAAAAATTTTCTCCCCAAGTTTCAAATAAAGACTGACTTTGTAGATATCACTGATTTGAAAGCAGTTGAAAATGCCATAACCCAAAATACCAAAATGATTTATTGTGAGGCCGTAAGCAATCCCCTTCTGGAGGTCGCCGATATTAAAGGGCTTGCAGAATTAGCAAAAAGACATGAAATTCCGTTGGTGATCGATAATACGTTTTCACCATTAAGCATCAGTGCCGCCGAACTTGGGGCTGATATTGTCATTCACAGCTTAACGAAGTTCATCAATGGAACCAGTGATGCCGTAGCCGGTGCGGTTTGTGCATCAACCGAATTCTGTTTGACCTTAAAAGATGTCAATGACGGAGCAGGTATGCTATTTGGAAGTACCCTAGATAGTTTAAGGGCTGCCTCGATACTGAAAAACATGCGTACGCTCCATATTCGTATCAAAAAGCACAGTGAAAATGCTTTGTTCTTGGCTCAAAAATTTCAAGAAGATGGTTTGACAGTGGTCTACCCAGGTCTCAAAACCCATAAAGACCATCAATTGATGAAGAACCAAATCAACTCACAATATGGTTTTGGAGGATTGATGACCATGGATGTCGGTTCCCTTGAAAAAGCCAATGCCCTAATGGAACTAATGCAAAAAGAAAATCTAGGCTATCTTGCCGTTAGTCTCGGCTTTTACAAAACACTTTTCAGTGCCCCGGGCACTTCCACCTCTTCTGAAATTCCGTTAAAGGAGCAAAATGATATGGGACTGACCGATGGTTTGATTCGTTTTTCCATTGGGTTGGACAATGACATTGAAAACACCTACCACAAGATGCGGCATTGTATGAAGAAATTGAATTTACTACCTCAAAAAAAATTGGTTTTGGCTTAGTTCGCAAATCATGGTTTGCACAACAACGGTCAATGTTGTAATATTAGCACACAACTACAAACCAATTTATGAGCCAAAAGACCAAGAAACCAAAGTATCGCGAAAACGAGGAAGTCGTTGAAAATAGGGAATTGAATATTTGGGAAGCCCTAACCCCAGTATTTGCTTTGGTGGGTATGCTGGCCTATAATGTATATGTTTTTGGGGATGATGCCCTAAGCGGTTCGAACCAGTTTATCTTGTTGATGGGCGGAGCGGTTGCCGCAACCGTAGGTTTTTTTAACAAGGTGTCGTATAAGAAAATGATAGCGGAAGTAGCTGAAAACGTACGGTCCACCACAGGGGCACTATTGATTCTTTTAATGGTAGGGGCATTAGCAGGCACTTGGTTGGTCAGTGGCATAATTCCGGCTATGGTCTATTATGGACTTCAAATTTTGAATCCTACGATATTTTTAGCAGCATGCGTAATTATTTGTGCAATCATCTCAATAGCCACGGGCAGTAGTTGGACCACTGCGGCTACTGTAGGCATTGCTTTGGTCGGTATTGGCGAAGCTTTAGGCATTTCATTGGGCATGACCGCCGGTGCAGTGCTATCTGGTGCGTATTTTGGAGATAAAATGTCCCCCTTAAGTGATACCACTAATCTGGCTCCGGCCATGGCAGGTGGTGAGCTGTTCTCCCATATACGATACATGGCGTGGACAACCATACCGACGGTTTCGGTAACCTTACTGGCCTTTATCATTATAGGCTTTACACTAGATACTTCAGGGGTGGCTGATACCGGTGCTATTTTGTCAAATATCGATGCAACCTTTAATATCAATGGTTGGTTATTTATCGTACCCATAGTGGTTATCGCCTTAATTGTTAAAAAAGCCCCGCCGCTACTTGGCCTTTTGGTGGGAACACTGCTGGGTGGTGTTTTTGCCCTTATATTTCAACCTGACCTTATTGCCAAAATCGGCGGCGGTGAAGTGTTGGATTTTGAAACAGGGTATCGGGGTATTTTGAATGCCATTACCGTAGACACGGCAATCGAAACAGCAGATCCAGCTTTGAACGATTTGTTTTCCTCTGGAGGAATGGCAGGAATGTTGGGTACCATTTGGCTTATAGTTTGTGCCATGGTTTTTGGAGGAATCATGGACGGTATCGGAGCACTGCAACGTATTACAAAGTCACTTTTGAACTTGGCCCAAACTACTTTTGGGCTTTTAGCCAGTACCGTGGGAAGTTGTTTGGCGCTGAACGTTACCGCTTCAGATCAATATTTGGCTCTTGTAGTACCGGGCAAAATGTTTTCCCAGGCGTATAGAGAACGTGGTTTAGCCCCTGAAAATTTAAGTAGGACATTGGAAGATTCTGGCACGGTAACCTCGGTTCTTGTACCATGGAATACTTGTGGAGCTTACCATAGTGGGGTTTTAGGTGTTGCTGTAGGCGATTATTTTTTCTATGCTATCTTTAATTGGCTAAGTCCATTCATGACACTTTTATTCGCTGCCTTTCGTATTAAAATAAAAGCACTTCAAAAGCCTGTCACAGCGTAGAATTTATCTTCCTTTTTTTACCTTCGCAACAGCGTTGTTATAAAATGATAACAAGGCAGTTTTAACCTATTGTTTACTTTAAATTTTTAAGAATTATGGCCATAGTTACACTTAAAGGCAACGAAATAGAGACCTTGGGCAATCTACCTACAATCGGCAGTCAAGCACCAAATTTTACATTGACAAAAAATGATCTTAGCAGTACTTCACTTACTGATTATAAAGGGCAAAAAGTGGTTTTGAACATCTTCCCAAGTATCGATACGGGCACCTGCGCACAGTCGGTTAGACAATTCAACCAAGAGGCTTCAGAATTGGAAAACACCAAAGTATTATGTGTTTCCAAAGACTTGCCATTTGCCCAAGCGCGCTTTTGCGGTGCCGAAGGAATTGATCAAGTCGAAACATTATCCGATTTTCGTGACGGTAGCTTCGGCAGGGCCTACAATGTGGAGTTTACCAATGGCCCTCTTCTAGGGTTACACTCTAGAGCCGTTGTAGTCTTGGATGGAAATGGAGTGGTTAAATATGCAGAACAGGTACCAGAGATAGTTGATGAGCCAAATTATAAGGCAGCCCTGGAAGCATTGATGGATGTCTAAGGAACATTTTCTTATCAACCGGATTAAAAGTGTTGGCTACGCCTTTAAAGGACTGTTCATCCTACTCAGCACAGAATCCAGTATTAAAATACAGTTGGTCATTGCTGTTTTGGTAACCTTTGCCGGCTGGTATTTTGACATCTCCAAAATCGAATGGATAATACAGATCATATGCATAGGTATGGTCTTAGGAATCGAAGGATTGAACACGGCCATAGAAAAAATAGCCGATTACGTGCAGCCTGAATTCGATAAGCAAATTGGGGTAGTCAAAGACATCTCTGCAGGGGCGGTAATGGCAGTATCATTGGCTTCTTTTGTTGTGGGTTGTATGATTTATGGACCAAAATTGTTTTGAAAAAATCCCTAACCCTATTCGGTAACGTAAATTTGTAACTTAGCGGATTGATTTAACCAATGGCTACAAAACGTAGAAAATCCAAGGCTTCCACAGCGAAGAAGAAACAAGCTTTCAAGATTTCGAAGAAGAATAAAATCATCTTAGGAAGCTTTTTGATATTACTGAGTATAGCCCTGTTTTTTTCTTTTATATCCTTCTATTTTAATTGGCAAGAAGACCAAAGTCTACTTTCAGAATTTGCCAACAGAGACAAGTCTGCTGAAAATCTATTGAATAAGTTTGGTGCTGCCATCAGCCATTTTTTCATGTTTAAGGGTTTCGGTCTAGCTTCCTTCGCTTTGCCTATACTATTAGCGCTAACTGGGCTCTATTTTTTCCTAGGATTAAATGGCAATACCCTTTTGAGTAAATGGATATGGGGAATGCTCGGTGTCATTTGGATATCTATCGCATTGGGATTTTTCTTTTTCGAACAGCCTTTACTCGGCGGACAAATCGGTTATGAACTGAATGATTTCCTTCAGGACTTTATTGGTAAAATCGGCGTGTTTCTCATTTTGCTGTTTACGCTTGTAGTCATCATGGTACGGCTATTTAATTTTTCTCCCGAAGCCATCGGGAAATATTTGAAAGAGATTCAATTTTCAAAACCAAAACCTACAGTAGTCAGTATTTCCGAAGAATCCGTTGCAATCGATTTGGCACCTGAAAAAAATGAGGAAGTCAACATCGACACCTATACCCATAAAAAAGATATACCTCCATTATATGAAGAGTCAGGTCTAGATGTCAATCTTCCTGAAATGGAGGAACAAATTGACTTAGAGGTAGAAAAGGTCGCCGAAGAGACGGTGGAAACGGATGTCAAGGCTGCCAAATTGGTTAAAGATTTTGGTGAGTTTGATCCAAAACTTGAACTGGGCAATTATAAGTTTCCGCCCATAAATCTGTTGGAGGAACACGGAGCTTCAGGAGGGATTACTATCAATCAAGAAGAACTCGAAGAGAACAAAAACAAAATTGTCACCACGCTAAAGAACTATAAAATAGGTATTGCCCAAATTAAAGCGACCATTGGTCCCACGGTGACACTCTATGAAATAGTCCCTGAAGCGGGAATTCGAATTTCCAAAATCAAAAATCTGGAAGATGACATTGCTCTGTCCCTGGCGGCATTGGGCATTCGAATTATTGCACCAATTCCAGGAAAGGGAACCATTGGTATTGAAGTACCAAATAAAAATGCTAGCGTTGTGTCCATGCGTTCGGTCATTGCTTCCACCAAATTTCAAAAGGCCGAAATGGAATTGCCCATCGCCTTCGGTAAAACGATTAGCAATGAAACCTTTGTGGCCGATTTGGCCAAAATGCCCCACTTACTCATGGCAGGGGCCACAGGACAGGGTAAATCGGTCGGTTTGAATGCCGTTATCACCTCTTTGTTGTACAAAAAGCATCCGGCAGAAATAAAGTTTGTATTGGTAGACCCAAAGAAAGTGGAACTCACCTTGTACAATAAAATTGAGCGGCACTTCCTGGCAAAACTCCCAGATTCGGAAGAAGCCATTATAACCGACAACACCAAGGTCATTAATACCTTGAATTCGTTATGTATTGAAATGGACCAACGGTACGAGCTCCTTAAATTGGCCATGGTGCGTAACCTCAAAGAGTACAATACCAAATTTAAATCAAGAAAACTCAACCCCAATGACGGCCATAAATACTTACCGTATATCATTTTGGTCATTGATGAGTTCGCCGATCTTATCATGACCGCCGGTAAAGAAGTTGAAGCGCCGATTGCGCGCTTGGCACAGTTGGCGCGAGCTATTGGAATTCATCTTATCATTGCCACACAAAGACCTTCAGTTAATGTAATTACCGGTATCATCAAAGCCAACTTTCCTGCGCGAATCGCATTTAGGGTGACATCAAAAATTGATTCTAGAACTATTTTGGATGCGCAAGGTGCAGATCAACTCATTGGTAGGGGTGATATGTTATACACCCAAGGTAATGATGTCACTCGACTTCAGTGCGCCTTTGTAGATACCCCTGAAGTGGCTAAAATTACGGAATACATTGGTTCGCAGAGAGCATATCCTGAGGCGCATTTATTGCCCGAATACGTAGGCGAGGATTCTGGCACAGGAATTGATTATGACATCAGCGAGCGCGATAGTATGTTTAGGGATGCAGCCGAGGTCATCGTAAATGCACAACAAGGTTCTGCTTCACTGATACAACGCAAATTGAAATTGGGCTATAACCGGGCAGGTAGAATTATTGACCAGTTGGAAGCAGCTGGAATAGTAGGACCTTTTGAAGGAAGTAATGCAAGACAGGTTCTCGTACCTGACGCCTTTGCACTCGAACAATTGCTGGAAAATGAAAAACAGAACAGAAATTAAAATATATATTAATGACTAAAATATTTACCATACTTCTGCTCGTTGTGAGCTTTTCTATAAAAGCCCAGAATGCACAAAAGGCCAAAGCGTTATTGGATGAAGTATATAACAAAGTTGTTTCGTACGACAACATCGCCATTGACTTCAAGTACACTTTGGAAAATACCGATGCTAACACCAAAAGTGAAACTCGGGGTGATGCGACCTTAAATGGCGACAAATATTTGGTCAATCTTTTCGGATCTACACAATTGTACGACGGAAAAAAAGTATACACCATAGTGCCAGATAACGAAGAAGTCACCATTGACGACCAATCCGATGATGACGATACCATTACCCCGTCTAAGATGTTGACATTCTACCGTGAGGGACATAATTATGCATGGGATATTCTACAGAACGTTCAAGGCCGTAAAATTCAATATGTAAAACTTACCCCAATTGATTCTAACTCCGATATTCAGTCGATTTTATTAGGGATTGATGTAGAAACCAAGCATATTTACAAATTGATAGAAACAGGTCAAAACAGCACAAAGACCACTATCACCGTTAATTCTTTCAAAACCGACCAACCCTTGTCAAAAAGCTTATTTACCTTTGATGAGGCAAAGTATAAAGAGGAAGGTTATTATATCATAAAGAATTAGCGTGTGCTCCCTATCATTGACCGATATATTTTATCGCGTTTTCTCTTCAATTTTTTAAGCTCCTTCGCCATTTTAATGGTGATTTTTATCTTTCAGACCGTCTGGCTTTTTATAGATGATTTGGCGGGAAAAGATTTGGACCTTGGCATCATTGCCAAGTTTCTTTTTTACTACATGCCCACTTTGATTGATAAAGTACTGCCCTTAACAGTGCTGCTATCATCATTGCTCACCTTCGGGGCATTTGCCGAAAACTATGAGTTTGCGGCAATGAAGGCATCTGGCGTGTCACTTCAAAAAGCAATGCGCAGTCTCATTATTTTTGTTTTCGTATTGGGTATTGGTGCATTTTTCTTGGCCAACAATGTCATTCCTGCCTCCGAGCAAAAAATTTTTAATATGCGCCGTAACATCGCCAAAGTAAAGCCTGCGGCCGTAATCGTCGAAGGGGTCTTCAGCGATATTGAAGGTACGGACATGAATATGAAAGTAGCCAAGAAGTCCGGCGATAAAGACCAATACCTCAATGATGTCATTATTCACCAAAAATCAAAGACCAACCTCAATACTACGGTAATTAAATCGCAAAAAGGGGAGTTGATCAGTAGTGAGGATTCAGATTTGATACAGTTGTTGTTAACGGACGGATATCGTTACGAAGAGATGCAGCCCAAATCTGCAAAGAATAGGAAGAAACAACCCTTTACCCGTGCAAAGTTTGAAACCTATATTTCAAATATTGACGTTTCCGATTTAAACAATCAAGATATAGAGGCTGAATCAGATATTACGACCGATAAGATGAAGAACGTCGTTCGGTTGACAAAAGATATTGACTCCCTTCGTGAGAACAATCTCAAACAGGTCAATGCTTTTTCTAAGAATATTTTCATCCGTATGGGGGCGTTTCCCGTGCGGGATAGTCTTAAAAAAGAAAAGGATAAAATCAAAACGGCAAAGACGAAAGAAATCGATTCGACTGCCGATACCAATAACTTAGCATCCCTTGTGCCCGAATGGCAGCAATCACAGCTGTTCAACAACGCCAAAAATTCATTGACCAACATTTTGAATACGATTAATGGCAAAAAAGAAGAGCTGGACAAACGGTATGAACGCTATAATCGTCACATTCTTTCGCTACACAAAAAATTTGCCTTGGGTTTTGCCTGTATTATTCTGTTTTTTGTTGGTGCACCCCTAGGGGCAATTATCCGAAAAGGAGGATTGGGACTACCGATGGTCATTGCAATCATTTTGTTTTTGACCTACTACTTTATTGGAGTTTTTGCCGAAAATTCAGCGAAAAAAGGAAGCATCAATCCAATGTTGGGCGCTTGGATGAGCACCATTATCATGTTTCCTTTAAGTATTTATTTAACGCGTAGGGCGACTACAGATAGAGGATTGATGGGTGATGGAAATATGATACAGCGCATCACTGAGTTTTTTAAGTTTAAAAAGAAAGCGAAAAAAGCATAGCATGGAAATTGGTATCAAGTTAAATACTATTGAGGAAGCCATTGCCGATATTCGTCAAGGAAAGGTTATTAGCGTAGTTGATGACGAAAATCGGGAGAACGAAGGAGACTTTCTGGCAGCGGCGGAGTTGATTACCCCTGAGACCATAAATTTTATGGCCACCCATGGCAAAGGTCTGATTTGTGCCCCCCTGACCGAAGGAAGATGCAAACACCTGGGGCTCCATAAAATGGTTTCCCACAACACAGACCCTTTGGAAACCGCTTTTACCGTCTCGGTGGACTTAAGAGGTAATGGGGTGACTACCGGTATTTCAGCATCTGATAGGGCCAAAACAGTTTTGGCACTCACCGACCAAGAGACCAAAGCACATGAGCTTGCCCGACCTGGGCATATTTTCCCTTTAATCGCAAAAGAAGGAGGAGTTTTGCGAAGAACCGGGCATACAGAGGCCGCCATTGATTTTGCGCGCCTTGCTGGTCTAAAACCAGCTGGGGTCATCGTGGAAATTATGAATGAGGACG
>JBHJJC010000095.1:0-7420 GCA_050042945.1 Croceivirga sp. | reverse complement strand
TATGTACTGGTCATGGAAGAACTTTCAAAGGTCGACGCTTCTTCCTCCGTAATTGTATCGGTGAACAACTCACTGGTATGCTGGGGATTGGAAACCTACGGAACTGAAGAACAAAAGCAAAAATACCTGACTAGACTCGCTACCGGTGAAATTATCGGGGCATTTTGCCTCTCTGAGCCAGAGGCTGGTAGTGACGCAACTTCCCAAAAAACCACTGCCAAAGACATGGGGGATCACTATGTATTGAATGGTACCAAAAACTGGATAACCAATGGCGGTTCGGCCGAAGTATATTTGGTCATGGCACAAACAGATATCGAAAAGGGCCACCGGGGCATCAATGCACTGATTGTCGAAAAAAATATGGAGGGCTTTGAAATTGGTCCCAAAGAGAACAAACTCGGTATTCGCGGTAGTGATACCCATTCCCTTATCTTTAATGATGTTAAAGTACCCAAGGAAAATAGAGTTGGGGAAAACGGATTTGGCTTTAAGTTCGCCATGAAGACGTTGGCTGGCGGTCGAATTGGTATTGCGGCACAAGCATTAGGTATTGCCGCTGGGGCGTATGAACTAGCCTTAAAATATTCAAAAGAGCGAAAAGCGTTCGGAACGGAAATATCCAACCATCAAGCTATTGCCTTCAAGTTGGCAGAGATGCACACTAAAATACAGGCGGCTAGATGCCTAGTATATCAAGCTGCCTGTGATAAAGACAATGGGGATAATTATGATTTATCAGGAGCTATGGCCAAACTCTACGCAGCAGAAACAGCAATGGAAGTGACTGTTGAAGCAGTGCAGATTTATGGCGGTAACGGTTTTGTGAAAGACTATCATGTTGAACGCCATATGCGCGACGCTAAAATCACCCAGATATATGAGGGTACTTCAGAAATACAAAAAATCGTGATTGCCAGGAGTATCCTTAAGACATAATCATAAATCAAATAAGGATAATTTACTTACGCTACCCCTTCCTTTCTAGGGGTAGAATCAGATAATTTATACTTAAAAGAATTTTATCCCTTTAAAACACAACCCTACCCACACATCCAGCATCAAAATGTACTGTATTCTCAATAAAGAGTTTACATTCTTTTAACATTGTTGATTTTTTAATATTTTTTTAGAATAGTCATATTTCTTCTATCATTTAACGACTTACACCGAATATACCTCAAACATTATGATATTTTTGAGGAAATGTCGTAACGATGAGATTAAAGAAACAAGGCCTTTACCTACCCGAGTTTGAGCATGATAACTGTGGAGCAGGATTCATTTGTAGCCTACAAGGGAAACGTTCCAATGATATTATTCACAAGGCACTTGAAATTTTAGATAAACTCGAACATCGAGGGGCCGTGAGTGCCGATGGCAAAACAGGTGACGGTGCTGGTATATTAATCGACATACCCCATGATTTCTTTAAAAATGTATGCGCTTTTGAACTGCCTGAACCAGGCGATTATGCCACGGGCAACGTTTTTCTACCAAAAAAGGAAAATCAGAAACAGTTTTGTCAAGAAACTTTTGAGAAGAATATCAAAAAACAAGGTCTTGACCTTTTGGGATGGCGAAATGTTCCGGTCAACAAGGCAGTGCCCGGTAGAATTGCCTCAGAGACAGAACCCTATGTTGAACAAATTTTTATTGGTAAAGGGGAAGCAAAAGATAAATTTCAATTCGATTTAAAACTATTTATTGCCCGAAAGGTCACTGAGCATGAAATCAACGCCTCCAAGCTTTCCCAAAGCGCGTTCTTTTATCTTCCTAGCTTATCACAGAAAATCATCATTTTCAAAGGGCTTTTAATGCCCCAAGACATCAGCCGATATTATGAAGATTTATTAGACCCCAGGGTTGTCACTCGCCTTGCGCTAGTGCACCAGCGCTTTAGCACCAATACTTTTCCTACTTGGGATTTGGCACAACCGTTTCGTTATATGTGTCATAACGGAGAAATTAATACCCTAAGAGGCAATATAGCCCGAATGCGTTCACGCGAAGAATTATTGAAAAGTGATTGGTTCGGTGATGAAATCAAAACTATTCTTCCCGTTGTGCTACCAGGAAAATCAGATTCCGCTTGTTTGGATATGGTGGTTGAGCTGCTATTGATGACAGGGCGTTCGCTTCCTGAGGTGATGATGATACTCGTTCCCGAAGCATGGGAAAAAAACGAGGAGATGTCCCAAACCAAACGTGCGTTTTATGAATATAACTCCTGCGTGATGGAACCGTGGGATGGGCCCGCATCAATACCCTTTACAGATGGTAGCTATATCGGCGCCGTTTTAGATAGAAATGGACTACGCCCTTCTCGATATTCCGTGACTAAAAATGGTTACGTTATCATGTCATCAGAAACCGGTGTTGTTGATTTAGAACCAGAGAATATCGAATACCACGGTCGCTTGGAACCGGGCAAGATGTTCTTGGTGAATATGGAGGAAGGTCGAATCGTCAATGACGAAGAAATCAAGGAAGAAATCGCAAAAGAACACCCTTACGACCAGTGGATAAAGAATAATTTAATTCACCTTAAAGACATACCCTATAATGATTGCCCTATTTTTTTAGGAGAATTTCCTTTGGAAACCCGAACCAATGCTTTTGGATATACCCAAGAGGATATTGATACCATCATTATGCCGATGGCCAACACGGCCAAAGAACCCATTGGTTCCATGGGTTCCGATACCCCAATAGCGGTATTATCAGAAAGGCCCCAATTGATATACAATTACTTTAAGCAGCTCTTTGCCCAAGTGACCAATCCACCATTAGACGGAATTCGTGAAGAGTTGATTTGTGATATTAGTCTTACGTTGGGCAGCGATCAAAATATATTCGAGACGAACGAACTACATTGTAGAAAACTTAAAATTCAGAATCCTGTAATTTCTAAAGAGGATTTGGATAAAATCAAAAACTACAATTCCAGTCCAGATTACAAAGTGGTATCCATATCTACTTTATATGAAGTGACCAAAGGGCACAACGGATTGGAAGAAGCTTTGGAGACCATTCTCGACAAAGCTTCTAAAGCTGTTGATGACGGGGCGAATATCATTATCCTGTCTGATAGAATGGTCAGCAAAGAAATGGCACCTATTCCCGCGCTACTTTCCTGCTCCATGGTGAATAGCGGCTTGCGAAAACTGGGGAAGCGTTCTCGCCTGAGTATTATCGTAGAATCGGCAGAACCGCGTGAAGTACACCATTTTGCGTTGCTTTTCGGGTTTGGGGCAAGTGCCATCAACCCTTATTTGGTAAATGAAATCATCGGTCGTCAATTAGAAGATGCGACGACCGATATTATTTTTGAAAAAGCGATAAGCAACTATAATAAGGCGGTCGGCAAAGGTATTCTAAAGGTCATGAATAAGATTGGTATCAGCACCTTGAACTCCTATCGCGGTTCACAATTATTTGAATGTATCGGTATCAATACAAAAGTTGTAGACCAATATTTTCCCAACACACCGACCCGCATCCAAGGTATTGGCCTTTATGAAATTGAAAAGGAAATCAAAAAACGGCACAACAAAGCCTTTGCAAGAGATAAAATCGCCGCAAACCTTGACTTGGAGATGGGTGGGGAGTACCGATGGAGGAGGGATGGGGAAAGGCATATGTTCAACCCATTGAGCATTTCAAAACTTCAAAAAGCCGTTCGCAGCAACGAACCCGACACCTATAAAGAATATGCCGAATTGGTCAATCGCCAATCAAAAAACCTGATGACCATTCGTGGATTGTTTGAGTTTTCAAATTACGATCCGATTCCTTTAGAAGAGGTAGAGCCATGGACGGAGATTGTAAAGCGCTTTAAAACAGGTGCCATGTCATATGGCAGTATCAGTAAGGAAGCTCACGAAAATCTGGCAATTGCCATGAATCGAATCGGAGGTAAGAGCAACTCCGGTGAAGGTGGAGAAGATTCTGAACGTTTTTATAAGAACCGGTCCGGAGATTGGCGAAATAGTGCCATTAAACAAGTTGCTTCGGGCCGTTTTGGGGTAACCTCCAATTATCTGACCAATGCCAAGGAAATACAGATTAAAATGGCTCAAGGTGCCAAACCAGGCGAGGGAGGGCAATTACCGGGCCCTAAGGTAAATCCGTCTATTGCCAAAACAAGAAATTCAACTCCTTATGTCGGCCTAATTTCCCCACCTCCCCATCATGACATTTATTCGATAGAAGATTTATCACAGTTAATATATGATTTAAAATCTGCAAATCGTGAAGCACGGGTAAATGTAAAATTGGTCTCTGAGGTTGGTGTAGGTACCATTGCAGCAGGCGTTTCGAAGGCAAAAGCAGATGTTATTCTCATTTCAGGATTCGATGGCGGCACAGGTGCGTCACCCCTAACATCACTAAAACATGCCGGCTTGCCTTGGGAGCTTGGTATCGCAGAAGCACAACAGACTTTGGTGCTCAATGATTTAAGAAATAGAATCCGTTTAGAATGCGATGGGCAGTTAAAAACAGGTCGTGATGTTGCCATTGCCTGTTTATTGGGTGCTGAAGAATTTGGTTTCGCCACTGCCCCCCTTGTTGCCTCTGGATGCATCATGATGCGCAAGTGCCATTTGAACACCTGCCCCGTTGGTATTGCTACCCAAAACCCGGCACTCAGGAAAAAGTTTGAAGGGAAACCAGAACATGTGGTCAATTATATGTATTTCGTCGCCCAAGAACTTAGGGAAATCATGGCTAACCTGGGTTTCAGAACAGTCAATGAAATGGTAGGGCAAGTTCATAAATTGGATAAAAAAGCGGCCATAGAGCACTATAAAGCCGCTGGTATTGATCTATCCCCTATTCTTTATCAAGTTGAAGTTCCTGAAGGAACACAATTTTACAATACCGAAAAACAAGTTCACGATATACACCGATCCATAGAATTTGACATCATTGCCAAAGCACATCCAGCACTGTTTAGAAAGGAAAAAATAACGTTGGACTTTGATATTCAAAATACGGATAGGGCAGTTGGAGCCATTATTAGCAATGAAATTTCAAAAATCTATGGCGCAGAAGGACTTCCTCAGAACACCTTACGACTCAATTTCACAGGTTCTGCGGGGCAAAGTTTTGGGGCATTCGCCACGAAGGGTCTGACTATGGTAGTCAACGGAAACACCAACGACTATTTGGGCAAAGGACTATCCGGTGCAAAGCTGGTCATCAAGATACCTGAAAAAGCCACTATCATTCCAGAAGAAAACGTTATCACTGGTAATGTAACACTCTATGGAGCAACGTCTGGAGAAGCTTATATCAATGGAAAGGCCGGTGAACGTTTTTGTGTGCGAAACTCAGGGGCCAAAGCGGTAGTTGAGGGTATTGGCGACCACGGATGCGAATATATGACTGGAGGGGTTGCCGTCATCTTAGGGGAAATAGATCGAAATTTTGGTGCAGGTATGAGCGGAGGTATTGCTTACATCTTTGATGAAAAAGAAACCTTTAGAAACAAATGTAAAAACGATGCCCTTAATCTTTTGGCATTAACGGAAGACCAGGACATCAAAGAATTGAAAGAGCTCATCGAAAATCACTATAACGCAACCCAGAGTCCTTTGGCCCAGCGTATCTTGGAACATTGGGAATCACATTTAGGGCAGTTTATAAAAGTTTTTCCAGAGGAATACCGTCAGGCATTAGCTCGACTACAGAATGAAAAAGTTGAATCTATTTAACTAATCAGACTATGGGTAAGATTACAGGATTTATGGAATATGAAAGAAAGGATGAAGCCTATATTCCAGTTAAGAATAGAATTAAAAATTATAGAGAGTTCACAAAACCATTAAAAGGAAAAGAACTTAAAGACCAAGGAGCGCGCTGCATGGACTGCGGTATTCCATTCTGCCATAGTGGATGCCCTCTTGGTAATAAGATACCCGATTTTAATGATGCAGTCTATCAAGGTAAATGGGAAAAGGCTGCATCTGTTTTGCATAGCACAAACAACTTCCCTGAGTTTACCGGCCGTCTTTGTCCTGCACCTTGCGAAGAAGCCTGTGTCTTGGGAATAAACGAAAACCCGGTTTCCATTGAGAACATTGAGAAGAATATCGTCGAAATGGCATTCAAAAACGGTTGGATAGCTGCCCTTCCCCCTACACAACGAACCGGAAAGAAAGTAGCTGTAGTGGGGTCTGGACCTGCTGGATTGGCCACTGCACAACAATTGAACCGAGCAGGACATATGGTTACGGTCTTTGAACGGGATGAAAAGATTGGAGGATTACTTCGGTTTGGTATTCCCGATTTTAAGATGGAAAAGCATGTAATTGACCGTAGACTTGCAATATTAGAAGAAGAAGGCATTCAATTCAAAACTGGGGTAAATATTGGTATGGACATACCAGCTTCTCAATTAAAAAATGACTTTGATGCCTTTGTACTGTGCGGAGGGGCCTCGGTTAGACGACAGTTACCGATTCCTGGTTCCGATTTAAAGGGTGTCGTACAAGCTATGGACTTCCTTCCGCAGAATAATCGCCGCGTTGACGGAAAAAAGGAATTTCTCCAGCCCCTGCTTGCCTCAGGTAAAGATGTAGTGGTCATCGGAGGAGGAGATACCGGATCAGATTGTATTGGCACCTCGATTCGCCATGGAGCAAATTCGGTGACGAACTTTGAAATCATGCCTATGGCCTCAGAAGGAAGACCAGAAAATCAACCATGGCCTTTTTGGCCTATGCGATTACGAACCAGTACATCACATAAAGAAGGAGCAAAAAGGGTATTTAGTATTTCCACAAAAGAGTTCATTGGAGATAAAAAAGGGAATCTAACAGCACTAAAAACGGTAGAGGTAGAGTGGGAATTTACCAAAGGGCAACGCCCTACCCTCAAAGAAATCCCGGAGTCTGAAAAAGAATGGAAATGTGAAATGGCGCTATTGGCTTTAGGGTTCACCGGTTCTGAAACTACAATCGCAGAACAATTAGGACTACAAATAGACCAAAGAACCAATATAAAGGCGTCAGAAAAAGATTATGTAACTAATATTCCAGGAGTTTTTGTCGCCGGTGACCAAAGACGAGGTCAGTCTTTAATAGTTTGGGCTATTTCTGAAGGTAGACAAGCAGCACATCATGTTGATGCGTATTTAATGGGGTCATCTAGTTTACCATTGAAGGGTGCAGGAGATTTACCACGCCTCTAACCTACAAGTTCCTCATCATTTTTCATAGGTGGTCGGTAAATAAAAAAGCCCCTTTCATTGGTTTATGAAAGGGGCTTCGAAGAAGGCGGCGACCTACTCTCCCACCTGGTGTGGCAGTACCATCGGCGCTAACGGGCTTAACTACCCTGTTCGGTATGGGAAGGGGTGGGCCCCGTTGCCATGGCCACCTAAATTTTAATATGATAAGGTAGGCCCCTCCCG